>DATGEO010000001.1:0-13739 GCA_035310015.1 Candidatus Dormiibacterota bacterium
TGTCGAAGCTGCGGCGCACCGGTCCGTACTTGCTGAAGTTGTCGACGCCGACCACGTCGTGGCCGGCCTCCAGCAGCTCGGCCACGAGATACCCGCAGATGAACCCGGCGGCGCCGGTGACGAGGATCTTCATACGTGGCATGCAGGCCCGGCTTTGCCGGGCCGTCTAACCCGCATTGCGGTTAAGTCGCCACGCTTGAGCCGAGAACGCGTTAGAACAGATCTACCTTTTCGGAAAGAGAGCAGCGTCGCGCAGCGACGCGATGCGATCAATAAGGCACATCCTGGCCGCGCTTGCGCGTAGAGGGAACCGCCCGGGTTCCCTCTCATAAACGCACTGGTCCGGTTATGCCCCAGATGTCGACGACGTCCCGACCGTCGAGCTCGAGCTGCCGGTACGCGCGGTGCGGCGCGCCGATGACCAGCACGTCGGACTCCTTCAGCACCTGGTCGAGCTCGACGAACGAGCCGTCGCGAACGTAGGGGTCGGTGCAGAGGACGCGCGCGCCCTTGAACGCGGCGAGCTTTCGCACCTTGTAGCTGAGCGACGCGCGCGGGTCGTCGGACTCGCCCTTGAACGCCATGCCCAGGATGCCGACCGTTCGGCCGGCGAGCGGCTGCCGGGAGTTGATCGTGTCGATGATGTAGTTCGGCATGCCTTCGTTGATCTGCATCGCGGCCTGGCCCATGGGGAAATGGTCGGGCGTGAAGGCCGAGAGCTGCATCGTGTCCTTGAGGAGGCAAGGGCCCGCGGCGAACCCGGGGCCAGGCAGGTCGGCCGCCCGCGGGTAGTCGCGGCGCACGGCGTCGAGCACGCGGGCGTAGTCGACGCCCGAGCGATGCGCGATCTGGAAGAACTGGTTGGCGATGGCGAACTTCATGTACCGCCATGTGTTCGTGAGCAGCTTCGCGAGCTCGGCCTCGAGCGGAGTGGTGCGCACGAGCTGCACCCCCAGCGGCTCGAACAGCTTGCAGGCGCGCTGGAACGCGTCGTCGCTCGACGCGCCGATGAGCTGCGGAAGGCTGCGGATCTCCTCGAGCGCGTGACCTTCGGCGATCCGCTCTGGGCAGAAGACCACGACCGCATCCTTGCCCGCACCCTGGAATCGGCGCTCGACGCCCTCGCTCGTGCCGGGGTAGACGGTTGACCGCAGCACGACCAGCGTGTCGGGCTGGATGTGCGGGATGAGCTCGTCGACCACCCGGTCGAACACCGTGACCGACGGGTTCATGAACTCGTCGATCGGCGTGCCGATGACGAGGATGATGACCCGCGTCCGCTCGACCATCGCGGGCTTGGTGTCGAACTCGAGGCGGCCGGTCGGCAGCAGCTTGTGCAGGAGCTCTTTGGCGCCGGTCTCGAGAAACGGCACCTCGCCCCCACGGACGCGCTCGATCTTCGCTTGGTCGGCGTCGTCGATGCCGACGTGGTAGCCGGTTTCCGCAAGCGAGAGCGCGAGCGGCAGGCCGACATGGCCGCAGCCGCCCACGATCACGACGTCGAGGTCCTTCATGGCCGCCAAATTATGATGCGATTGACTTTGGCGCCCACCGTGCTGCTCGACGTCAGGCCTCTGCAGGGGCCGAGCGCGAAGCGAGGCGTCGGCAGCTACGCGACCGGGCTGTTGAAGGGCCTGATCGCCGAGGGATTCGATTCGAACCTCACGCTGCTGCTGGATGCGGGCCTCGACGAGCCCGACCTCCCGGCCGGGCGCTTCAAGCTCGCCGGCTCGCGGCGTCGCTACCGCGGCAACTTCGCCGCCTACGAGGAGGCGGTGGCGCTCGGCGCGGACCTGGAGCGAATCGGCCCCGACCTGTACCACGCCATCGACCTGCGGCTGCCGGGCCGCCCGCCGTGCCCTTTCGTGGTCACCCTCCACGACCTGATCCCGTGGGCGTTCGGCGGCTCGCGGATGTGGGGCGAGCGGGCGCGATTCTGGATCGGCCGGCGGCTGCTCAGGCGCGCGGATGCCGTGATCGCCGTGTCCCAGGCGACCGCCGACGATGCCGTCCGCCATGCCGCCATCGACGCCACGCGCATCCGCGTCGTGCCGGAGGCCGCCGACCCCGCGTTCCAGCCGCAGCCAGGCGCCGCCGAGCGCGTGACGAAGCGGTTCGGTTTAGCTCCGGGCTACCTGCTCTTCGTCGGCGCGCTCGACGCACGCAAGGACCCGGCCGCGCTGCTGAAAGCGTGGTCGGTCGCGCGGCAGACGAAGCCCGACCTGATGCTCGTCCTCGCCGGCGACCCCGGCCAGCAGGCGCCGCAGCAGATGCCTGGAGCGCGGATCCTCGGCCACGTCGGGGAGAGCGAGCTCATCGACGTCTACTCCGCCGCGGGATGCCTGGTGTTCCCGAGCCGCTACGAGGGATTCGGGCTGCCATGCCTCGAAGCGCTGGCCTGTGGATGCCCCGTTGCCGCGTACGACAACTCGAGCTTGCGCGAGGTCGTCGACGGGGCCGGTGAGCTGGTCGCGGATGGAGACGCCGAGGCACTCGGGCGTGCCGCCGCCAGGCTCGCGGCAATTCCGTACCGACCGTGGGCGCCGGGGCTGGAGCGGGCCAGGATGTTCAGCTGGCGCAAGGCCGCAAGGGCCACGATCGCGGTCTACAACTCGCTGTTGAGATAATCGGGCCGCTTTGAGCAGGGTCGCCGTCATCGGCGCGGGCTACGTCGGACTCACCACGGCGGCTTGCCTTGCGGACCTCGGCAACGACGTGGTGGTCGTGGACGTCAATCGCGCGAAGATCGAGCTGCTGCTCAACCACCAGGTTCCTTTCTACGAACCAGGACTGGCCGAGCTGGTCCAGCGCAACGCCGAGAGCCGGCGCCTGCGCTTCACCACCTCGTACGCGGACGCGATTCCCGGAGCGGAGTACGCGATCATCGCCGTCAGCACTCCCGAGGGCGAGGGGGGAGAGGCCGATCTTTCTTACGTGGAGTCGGCCGCAGGATCGATCGCCGACCACATGACCGGCCCGCTCGTCGTCGTCAACAAGTCGACGGTGCCGCCGCTGACCGGCGACATGGTGTCGGAGGTCCTGAAGCGGCGCAACAGCAAGCACCTGGCGCACGTAGTGTCGAACCCGGAGTTCCTGCGCGAAGGCTCGGCGATCCAGGACTTCATGCACCCGGACCGCGTGGTCGTCGGCGGCCATGACCGCGAGGCGGCCGAGAAGGTCGCGAAGCTGTACGAACCCCTCGAGGCGCCGATCGTGATCACGCCGAACATCTACACGGCAGAGATGGTCAAGTACGCCTCGAACGCGTTCCTCGCCGCTCGCATCTCGTTCATCAACGAGATCGCCCGCATCTGCGAGCGGGTCGACGCCGACGCGAAGCTCGTCGCGGAAGGGATGGGACTCGACAAGAGGATCGGGCCGCACTACCTCGACGCGGGGATCGGCTATGGCGGGTCCTGTCTCGACGGTGAGGAAACGGTGCTGGTGCGCCGTGGCCCGCACGTTTCGCTTGAGCCATTGGCGCGGGTCTTCGCGTCGTTTGACCGGACCGCGCCGCTGGAGGTGCTGTCATGGAGACCGGATGACGGCACCGCAGGCTTCGCCGCCGTCAGCGCCGCCACGATGCGCCCGTTCGAGGGCGAAGCTCTCGAGATTCGAACCAAGATGGGACGCCGCATCGTCTGCACGCCCGACCATCCTTTCGTGACTCGGGACGGCGTAAAGCTCGCGAGGGAGCTGACGGTCGCCGACTGGCTTCCGCTTGCCGTTGATGCACTCACGGCTGCCGTGCCTGTCGAAACCTTCGAGACCCTCGACGGCCTGACGGCCGCAGAGCTCGAACGATCTCAGGTCATCGTCAGGCCGGCCTCGGCCGTCCTGGCCGGCGTGCAAGCCAAAGAGCTCCGGCCGAGGTTGGCCTTTGCGAGATCGCACGACGTGCTGAGAGCCGGCGTCACAAACGTCGGGTCGAACCCGCCCTTCTGGCGAATCGTCGGCCTGTCCCTGGCCCAACGTGATGTCGACGCCCGCATTCCCGATCAGCTGTGGACTGAGCGCCTCGAGCACAAGCGGGCTCTCCTGGCCGGCTACTGGCATGGGGACGGCAGCTGGAGCCTGGTCGCCCACGGCCCGAGCGTGATCGTCGAATGCGGAACGACAAGCCGGGAGCTGGCCGACGGTTTGCTGCGGCTTCTCGCCGAGATCGGGGTCGTCGCGTCCATGCGCGTCGGGCGCACCGCTAAATCGACTCGCGACACGTTCTGGCTCCGGATCTCCGGCGCCGATCAGGTCGAGCGCGTGCTGGACCTGGTTCCGGAACGTGACCGCCCTACCATCACCGCTTCGATCGCCGCTCAGAGGAAGCGGATCGCGCCAACCGGATATCGGCGTGAAGGTCCCAACACGGCCTGGGTGAGGGTTGTCGACATCCAGCCGCAGGCTTACTCGGGCGCCGTGTACTCGCTCGAGGTCCCTGGCACCCACACGTTTGTCACCACCGGAGGCCTCGTCACCCACAACTGTTTCCCCAAAGACGTCAAGGCGCTCGCGGCGCTCGCGGAACGCTTCGACTATCACCCCGAGCTGCTGCACGCGGTCATGGCCATCAACCGCGACCAGCGCATGCTCGTCATTGACAAGCTGCGCGACCTCCTCGAAAGCCTCAACGACAAGGTCATCGGTCTCCTCGGCCTCGCTTTCAAGCCCAACACCGACGACTTGCGCGAGGCGCCCAGTATCGACATCGCGAAGGTCCTGCTGGCCGCCGGCGCCCGCGTTCGCGGCTACGACCCGGCGGCGATGGAGCGCATGCGCGCGATCCTTCCCGAGCTCGAGTACGCGAAGGACTCGTACGAGCTGGCCGCGGGCGCCGACGCGCTCGTCGTGGTGACGGAGTGGAACGAGTTCCGCCATCTCGACCTCGGCCGCATCAAGGCCTCGATGCGGCGGCCGGTCATCGTCGACGGCCGCAATATCTACGTGCCCGCAGAGATGCGGGAGCTTGGCTTCACCTATCGAGGTGTCGGCCGCGAGTAACGCATCCGGCGCACCGCGTGCGGTCGTCTCGGGAGGCGCGGGCTTCATCGGATCCCATCTCTGCGAGGCGCTGCTGGATCGCGGATGGCGCGTGCTCGCGCTCGACAACTTCATCACCGGCTCTGCCACCAACATCGACGGCCTGAAGGGCAGGCCGGGATTCGAGTTCCGCCAGGCGAACGTCAACGAGCCGGTCGACGTCGACGGCGACGTCCGCTACGTGCTGCACTTCGCGTCGCCGGCCTCACCGCCCCAGTACGACGCCAACCCGATCGCGACGTTGAAGGTCGGCACCATCGGGACGATGCACCTGCTCGGGCTCGCCAAGGCGAAAGGCGCGACCCTCATGGTCGCATCGACCTCGGAGGTGTACGGCGACCCGCTCGTGCATCCGCAGCCCGAAACCTACTGGGGCAACGTCAACCCCATCGGGGTCCGAAGCTGCTACGACGAGGCCAAGCGCTGCGCGGAGGCTTTCACGATGGCCTATCACCGCGCGCATGATCTGGACACGCGAATCATCCGCATCTTCAACACGCACGGGCCGCGCATGCAGGTGTCCGACGGCCGGGCGGTCCCGAACTTCATGGCCCAGGCGATTCGTGGCGAGCCGCTGACCGTCTACGGCGACGGCTCGCAGACGCGCAGTCTGTGCTACGTGTCCGACCTCATCCGCGGCGTCCTGGCCGTGCTCGATCGCGGCGACGAGATGCCCACCAACCTCGGCAACCCGCACGAGATAACGATGCTCGAGCTGGCCACGAGGATCATCGAGATCTCCGGCTCGTCGAGCAAGATCGAACATCGCGAGCTTCCGGCCGACGATCCCAAGCAGCGGCGGCCCGACATCACCCGGGCGCGCACGATGCTGGGCTGGGAGCCGGAGGTCGACCTCGAAGCAGGATTGAAGCGAACGCTGGAATACTTCCGCACGGTGGTTCGATGACCCGCGCCGACGAGCTGAAGAAGATGATCCGTGACGTTCCCGGCTTCCCTCAGCCAGGGATCATCTTCCGCGACATAACTCCGATCCTCGCCAACCGCGACACGTTCGCCGAGGTCGTGGAGCTGATGTCGAAGCCCTGGCTCGACCGCGGCGTCGATTACGTGGCGGCCATCGAAGCGCGGGGGTTTATCCCGGGCGCCGCCATCGCGCACCGGCTGCACGCGGGGTTCATCCCGATTCGCAAGGCGGGCAAGCTGCCCTGGAGGGTCCTGAGCCACTCGTATCAGCTCGAGTACGGAACCGACCAGCTGGACATTCACGAGGACGCGATCGCCCGCGGCGAGAAGGTCCTGATCGTGGATGATGTCCTGGCGACGGGAGGCACGGCGGCGGCAGCCGTCGAGCTCGTGCGCGGGCTCGGCAGCGAGGTCGTCGGCGTGCAGGTCCTCATCGAGCTGTCAGCACTCGGCGGGCGCGCGCGCCTGCCGGGTATCGAAGTCGTCAGCGAACTGGTTTATTAGGAGCCTTGATTCTGTGAAGCTGCAATCCTCCGACGTCAAAGACCTGAAGCTCGCCGCCGACGGCCAGAACCTCATCGACTGGGCCGAGCGGGAGATGCCAGTGCTGCGGCTCATCCGCGAGCGCTTCGCCAAGGAGCAGCCGCTCAAGGGACGCAAGCTCGCCGCCTGCCTGCACGTCACGAGCGAGACGGCCAACCTCGTGCTGACACTGAAGGCCGGCGGCGCCGACATCGCCCTGTGCGCCTCGAACCCGCTGTCGACCAACGACGCCGTCGCGGCGGCGCTGGCCTCGACGCACGGCATCAAGGTCTACGCCATCCGCGGCGAGGACAACGACACGTACTACCAGCACATCGAATCGGCGCTCGACCATCACCCGCAGATGACGATGGACGACGGCGCGGACCTGGTCTCGGTCCTGCACAGGAAGCGTGAGGCGCAGATCGCCGAGGTGATCGGCGGCACCGAGGAGACGACCACGGGCGTGATCCGCCTGCGCGCGATGGCCGACCACGGAGTGCTGCGCTACCCGATCATCGCCGTCAACGAGGCGGACACGAAGCACATGTTCGACAACCGTTACGGGACAGGCCAGTCGACGATCGACGGCATCATCCGGGCGACCAACGTCCTGATCGCGGGCAAGCGGTTCGTGATCGCCGGCTACGGCTGGGTCGGGCGCGGGCTGGCGTCGCGGGCCAAGGGCCATGGGGCCGACGTCATCGTCACCGAGGTCGACGCGGTGAAGGCGCTCGAGGCGGTGATGGACGGCTTTCGCGTCATGCCGATGGAAGAGGCGGCGAAGGTCGGAGACATCTTCGTCACCGTCACCGGCGACGTGAACGTCCTCGACCGCCACCACTTCGCGGTCATGAAGGACGGCGTCATCCTCGCCAACTCCGGCCACTTCAACTCAGAGATCAACCTGAAAGCCCTCGACGACGTCGCCACCGGCGTGCGCCAGGTGCGGCCGGGCGTGCAGGAGTACAAGGTCGGCGGCGGCCGGCGGCTGCACGTCCTGGCCGAGGGCCGGCTCATCAACCTGGCCGCGGCGGAGGGCCACCCGGCCGCGGTGATGGACATGAGCTTCGCCAACCAGGCGCTGTGCGCCGAGTTCATGGTCGAGAACGCGGGCAAGCTCGAGCGGCGCGTCTACGACGTGCCCGACGACATCGACGCCGAGGTCGCGCGGCTCAAGCTGCGATCGATGGGCGTGGCCATCGACACCCTGACCGAAGAGCAGAAGCGATACCTGTCGTCCTGGGAAGAGGGGACCTAGCGTGGAGGCGCCCCACTCAAGCATGTGATCTTCGGACCGACCCGACGCACCTGGGTCCTGGGTGGAGGCGGCGCGAGAGGCGCCGCCCAGGTCGGGGTGCTGCAGGGCCTGTTCGAGGCCGGCGTGGAGCCCCCGTCCAGCATCATCGCGGTCAGCGTCGGTGCGCTCAACGGCAGCGCGATCGCCGCGTACCCCTCGCTCGCCGGCGTGATGATGCTGCGCGAGCTGTGGGTCTCGCCCCAAGCGCTCGCCGTCTTCCGCGCCCACCCGCTGGGCGTCATCCTCTCGGGCATTCGCCGCAAGCAGCTCAGCGCGCTGCCCCAGGCCAACGTCAGGCGCCTGGTCGATCGCGCCGAAGCGCTCACGGGCTTCAGCACCTTCGAGCAGCTGCGGCTGCCCCTGGCGGTCGTCGCCACCGACTTCAACTCCGGCAAGAGGGCCGTCTTCCGCTCGGGCGATCTCACCCCCGCGCTGCTGGCGTCGACCGCCATCCCCGGTGTCTTTCCGTCGGTGATCATCGACGGCCGCCAGCACATGGACGGCGGAGTCGTCGACAACACGCCGCTCGACATCGCCGTCGACGACGGGGCGCGGGACGTGGTGGCGATCAGCCTCATGGCCGGCGGCGAGCAGGAGCTGGTGCCGGCCACGTGGCCCGAGCTCATCGCCCGGACGCTGCAGCTGACGCTCCACCACCAGATGCTCAGCGATTACGAACGGCTTCGTGACCGCGCGCGCATCGTCGTCCTCTGTCCCGTCACCTCGCCGACGGCAACCTGGGAGATGCGGCGGCAGCACCTCGAGGCGGTCATGGAGTCGTCGCGTGAAGCCACGGTCTCGCTGTTCGCGCGCCGCGGCTCCAGGCTCTTCCGCCACTCGGGAATCCACTACCTGAATCTCCCTTAGGATGTTCGGGTCCCGGGAGCAAAAGCCTGGCGCCTGGGGATTCGGGCAAGAGTTCCGAGTCCTTGCCGGCGTGGGCGATTCGAAGGAGGACTGAGGTGTCTTCGTCGTCCCTGTTCACGTCCGAGTCGGTGACCGAGGGCCATCCCGACAAGCTGGCCGACCAGATCTCCGACGCCATCCTCGACGCGATCCTCGCCAAGGACCCGCTCGCGCGTGTCGCCTGCGAGGCGATCGTCACCACGGGCCTGGCGCTCGTGGTCGGCGAGATCACCACCGACTGCTACGTCGACATCCCGCGCATCCTCCGCCAGACGGTGCGCGAGGTCGGCTACACCCGCGCCAAGTACGGCTTCGACGCGGAGACGTGCGGAGTCGTGACGAGCATCGATGAACAGTCGCCCGACATCGCGCAGGGCGTGGACGTCGGCGGCGCCGGCGACTCGGGAATGATGTTCGGCTTCGCGTGTGACGAAACCCCCGAGCTCATGCCGCTTCCGATCAGCCTTGCCCACAGGCTTGCGCGCAAGCTGGCCGACGTGCGGCGCAGCAAGGCGCTCAACTACCTGCGCCCGGACGGCAAGGTGCAGGTGACCGTCCGCTACGGCGCCGACGGCCGCCCGCAGAGCGTTGACAACGTGGTGATCGCGGCGCAGCACCATGACGAGGTCGACACCGAGCAGCTGCGCGCGGACATCACGGAGCATGTCATCGACGCGGTCATCCCGCAGGAGCTGCGCGATGGCGGAATCAAGGCGTACATCAACCCGACCGGGCGCTTCGTCATCGGAGGGCCCGTGGCCGACGCCGGCCTGACCGGCCGCAAGGTGATGGTCGACACCTACGGCGGCTACGCCCGGCACGGCGGTGGATGCTTCTCGGGCAAGGACCCGACGAAGGTGGACCGGGCAGGTGCCTACGGCGCGCGCTACGTCGCCAAGAACGTGGTCGCGGCGGGCCTCGCACGGCGGTGCGAGGTGCAGGTCTCGTACGCCATCGGCGTCGTCAAGCCCGTCGCCGTACGCGTGGACACGTTCGGCACCGGAAAGGTGGCCGACGACCGGATCGCGACGGCGATCACGAAGCTCTTCGACCTCAGCCCCCTGGGCATCATCAAGGAGCTGAGCCTCAGGCGCCCGCTGTACCGCCAGACGGCGGTGTACGGCCACTTCGGCCGCACGGACATCGATGCGCCCTGGGAATCGACGGCGCGCGCGCGCGACCTCGCGTCCGAGCTCTCTTGACGCGCACCATCGCCGTCATCCCTGCGGGCGGCGCGGGCACGCGCCTGTGGCCGCGCTCGCGGCGTTCGACCCCGAAGCACGCCCTGCCGCTCGGCGGGCGTGGGCGCACGCTGCTCCGCGACACGTACGACCGCATCCGCGGCCTTTCGGACGAGGTGTACGTGGTGACCGAGGAGCGCCAGCGCGAGATCATCGCCTCGGTCGTGCCCGAGATCGACGTGCGGCACCTGATCATCGAGCCTACCGCTCGCGGCACGACCAACGCTTACGGCCTTGCCGCGCTGACGATCGCGGAGCATGACGCCGGCGCCGTGATGCTCGCGATGGCGTCCGACCACGTGGTGCGGGGGCGCGCCGCGATCCGGCGTTCCGTCACGACGGCCGTGCGCGCCGCAGCCGGCGAGAGGAGCCTGGTGCTGTTCGGGCTGAAGCCGACGTTCGCCTCCACCGGGCTGGGCTACATCCACGCCCCGAAGCGGGGGCCGGCGGGCACGCTGCGGGTCGAGCGGTTCGTGGAGAAACCCAACATTCGCACCGCGCAGCGGTTCCTGAAGGCCGGTGGTTATTTCTGGAACCTGGCCTGGTTTGCCTGGCCCGTCGACGTCTTTCTGCGCGAGCTGGAGCGCCACGCGCCGCGCCACTTCAACGGCCTGCGGAAGGTGGTCGAGGCGCGCCGAGCGGGCGATGAGGAGAAAGCCCGCGCCCTCTACTCGCGGCTGCCGGTCGAGGTCGTTGACCGCAGCGTGCTCGAGAAGACCGACCGCCTCCTGCTCGTTCCGGCCGATTTCGAGTGGGCGGACATCGGGAGCTGGGCCGAGCTCGGTGCGCGGGTTCGCGCGGACGCGCGGGGCAACTCGGTGGAGGGCGAGTCGGTCCTCATCGACACCCGAGACAGCCTCATCCTGGGCGGCCGCCGGATGATCGCCGCCATCGGCCTCGAGGACCTGATCATCGTCGACACGGAGGACGCGCTCCTGGTGTGTCCGCGCTCGCGGGCGCAGGACGTGAAGCTCGTAGTCGAGGCGCTCAGACGTTCGGGCAAAACCCGCTACCTTTAGTAAGTGCCCGAACCCCGGGATTCCTTGCGCCTTCGCGGCCTAGGCGGCCGGGCGGCTCACCACCCCACGAAATCTGCGATTTCGCGGGGGCCCCGGATGTCGCCGCTGAAGCCTGCGTCAGGGTGCCCGGCGCGCGTCGTCGCGCATCACCATGCGCTCCTCCTTGCGCCACCCCTTCCTTGGCTCCGGCCGCCAATGCCGCGAACTTCGCCGCGGACCCCGAGGTTCGCGCACTAATGCCACTTCCGGCTATCAAGTTCGGCACCGACGGCTGGCGGGGGATCACGGCCGACGACTTCACTTACGCAAGCGTCAGGCGCGTGGCGCAGGGCATCGCCGAGTACATGCTGTCGCGCGGCAAAGACCCGCTGGCGGTGGTCGGCTACGACTGCCGGTTCGCGTCCGAGGAGTTCGCGCGCACGGTCGCTGACGTGTTCGCGGTGAACGGCGTGCGCAGCCTGATCTTCGACCGCCCGTCGCCGACGCAGGTCGCCTCCTGGACCGTGATCGATCGCAAGGCGGTGGGCGCCGCCGTCATCACCGCGAGCCACAACCCCTACCTGTTCAACGGCGTCAAGTACAAGCCCGAGACCGGCAGCTCGGCCCCCACCGAGGTCATCCACGAGCTGGAAAGCCGCATCAACGCTCTCGGCGAGGTGGAGCGGCCGGACCGCGAGAAGACCGCCGACCTGGTCACCGTCTACGACCCCAAGCCGGCCTATTTCGCCCAGGTCGGCCGCATGCTGAACCTCGACCGCATCCGCGCGGCGGGCCTGCGCATCGTGCACGAGTGCATGCACGGCTCCGGCTACGGCTACGTGAGCGAGCTCATCGGCGGTGGCCGCACGACGGTGGCGCAGCTGCACCCCGACCGCAACCCGTTCTTCGGCGGCCTCAACCCGGAGCCCATCCCGCCCAACATCGACGACGCGATCGCGACGATGAAGAGGGGCGGCCAGGACATGTGCATCCTCACCGACGGCGACGCGGATCGGGTCGGCATCATCGACGAGACCGGCCGCTTCATCAACCAGCTGCAGGTCTTCGCGCTGCTCATCCTTCACCTCTTCGACGTGATGGGCATGCGCGGGCCGATCGTGAAGACGGTGAACATGACCGCGATGGCGGAGAAGCTGGCGGAGCAGTTCGGGACCGAGATCTACGAGGTGCCTGTCGGCTTCAAGTGGGTCGCTCCGAAGATGATGGAGACGAATGCCGTCATCGGCGGCGAGGAGTCCGGCGGGTTCGGGGTCCGAGGCCACATCCCGGAGCGCGACGGCATCCTCGTCGGCCTGCTGTTCGCGGACATGATCGTGAGCCGCGGCAAGCCGCTGTCACAGATACTCTCCGACCTCGAGCAGCGCGTCGGCCCTCACGCCTACGCGCGCCACGACATCCACCTGGACCGCGACACCTACGACCAGGACCGCAAGCGCATCACCGACCAGCTCGCTGCGCATCAGCCGAAGGAGATCGCAGGCATCAAGGTCGCGCGCGTGCGCTCCGACGACGGCTTCAAGTTCTACCTCGAGGACGGCAGCTGGGTGCTGTTCCGAACCAGCGGCACCGAGGCCCTGATCCGCATCTACGCCGAGGCGAGCGATCCGGCCGCAGTCGAGGCCCGGCTCGCGGCCATCGAGGACATCGTCGGCCTCAAGAAACCCGCGCATGCGTAACCCGGATGCCTGAGCTTCCAGCGGTGCGGCGGGCGGAGGAGACGATCGTCGAGAAGCCGTGGGGCTACGAGATCCGCTGGGCGATCACGGATCGCTATCTCGGCAAGATTCTCCACGTCAAGAAGGGCGAGGCGCTCTCGCTGCAGTACCACGAGCGCAAGGACGAATGCCTGCTGGTGGTGAAGGGCGCCATCGACGTCGAGCTCGGTGGCGAGGACGGCGAGCTGAAGACCAGCCGCATGCGCGAGGGCGACACCGTGCACCTCACGCCCGGGACGCGCCACCGCCTCACCGCCGTCGAGGACGCCGACATCTACGAGGTGTCCACGCCCGAGATCGACGACGTGGTGCGCCTCGAAGATCGCTACGGGAGGGCCGGAACCTAGCCCGCCCGGCTAGACTCTCCCACCGCGATGAAGACCCCGCCCGGCCACCGCGAGACTCCACTGCGCGCTGTACCCATCGTCCAGGGCGAGCGCGACCGTCGGTTCCTCGTCTTCGCCGGCATCGTGCTCGTCGCGATCGCGCTCGGGTTCAAGTCCGAGCTGCTCGCCCAGAACCAGGTCTGGGCGCTGGGCCTCGGCCTGATCGTCGTCGCGGCGCCGGCGATCCTTGCCTACCTGCGAGGCGATGAGCCGCCGGCGGTCGAGCACTACATCCCGGTCGCTCTCGGCGCGATCACCCTCGCCGGCCTCGCGATCCTCGTGCCCGAGCTCTGGAAGTTCGGCGTGCTGGCGGTTCTGTTCGGCGTCGGCTTCGTGCTCGCCGGGCGCCTCGACTACCTACGCCTGCGCAACTCGGAGAAGCGAGGACATGTCGTCGTTCAGGAGGCGATCCTCGTCTGCGTCCTGGCCGGCGCGTACCTGGTGGTCGTGACGCTGCCGTTCAACCCCATCCTGCGGCTGCTGTGGATCCTCACCATCACGTTTTTGGCCTCGTACCGCAGCTTCCGCATCAACGGCTCGTCCATCGCCCCGAGCCGGGCCTTCATCTTCGCCGTGTTCGTCGCCCAGGTCGTGACCTTCCTCGCCTGGGCCGTCACGGCCCTCGAGAGCTACCTGATCCTCAACGAGGGCACGTTCGCCGTGATCCTGCTGTTCGCCTGGTACATCAACCG
>DATGEO010000002.1:0-11018 GCA_035310015.1 Candidatus Dormiibacterota bacterium
CGACAAGAAGTGGTTCCGCGACCACCTCGCCGACGGCGCGCAGCTGCACGACCTCACGTCGGCCATGACGACCGTCGGCCTGTGGGGTCCGCGCGCGCGCGACATCCTGGCCGCGGCCACGTCCGACGACGTCTCGAACGAGGGCTTCAAGTTCGGCACGTGCCGCACCATCGACGTCGGCACGGTGCGCGTGCTCGCGTCGCGCATCTCGTACGTCGGCGACCTCGGCTGGGAGCTGTACGTGCCGATGGAGCAGGGGATGCGCCTCTGGGACGCGCTGTGGGAGACGGGGCTGCCGCACGGGCTGGCCGCGTGCGGCATCGGCGTCTACGGCACGACGGGACGGCTCGAGAAGTGCTACCGCGCGCACGGCAACGAGCTCGAGACCGAGTACAACGTCGTCGAGGCGGGCATGAGCGCGCCGCGCGTCAAGGCCGAGGACTTCGTCGGCAGGGAATCGCACCTGAGACACCGCGAGGAGGAGCCGGCGGCGCTCTTGTGCACGCTCACCGTGGACGACCACACCTCGAAGTCGGGCGAGAAGCGCTACATGCTCGGGCGCGAGCCGGTTCTCACGCGCGACGGCAAGGCGCTGGTCGACCGCCGCGGCCGCCGCTCCTACGCGACCAGCGCCGGCGCTGGTCCGTCGGTGGGCAAGCACATCCTGATGGCCTACCTGCCGCCCGAGCGCGCGAACGTGGGCGAGCAGCTCGCGGTCGAGTACATGGGCGAGCGCTACCCGGTCACGGTCGCCGTCGTGGGGTCGACGCCGCTGTTCGACCCCGAGAACCTCCGAGTGAAGGGCGCCGAGCCGATCAAGACCGCGTCTTGAAGATCCTCGTCTGCGTGAAACGAGTGCCGTTCACCGGCGGCAAGATGGTGCTCAACGCCGACGCGACCGCGCTCGAGACCAAGCACCTCGGCTTCACCATCAGCCCGCACGAGGAGTGCGGCGTGGAGGAGGCCGTGCGCCTCATCGAATCGGGCGGCGGCGAGTCCGTGGTCCTGACCCTCGGTCCGCAGGAGGCGGTCGAGCAGCTGCGCGACGCGATGGCCCTTGGAATCGACCGCGCCATCCATCTGCAGACGGACGGGCGGGAATGGGATGCGCAGGCCACCGCGGCCGCCATCACCGAAGCCATCCGCGCCGACGAGTCCGCCTCCGGGCCGTTCGACCTGATCCTCTTCGGCAGCGAGTCCGCGGACGCGGGCGGGTACCAGGTCGGGCTGCGCGTGGCGCGCGCGCTCGGCCGCCCCTCCGTCACGGGCGTGAAGGGCCTGAAGGTCGACGGCTCCGGCGTCCGCTGCGAGCAGGATGCGGGCGGCGGCCGCGACGTTTACGTCGTGCCCCTGCCCGCCGTCGTCACGGTCAAGGAAGGCCTCAACCTGCCGCGCTACCCGTCCGTGCCGGGACGCATGCGCGCGGCCCGCAAGCCCGTGCTGGTCTCGACCCCGGCGCGGGCGGACTCGCGCCTGGAGATGACCCGGCTGGCCGTGCCCGGCGGCTCCGGTCGCAAGACCGAGCTGCTCGGCACGGGCGCGGCCGCGGCGCCGGCCGTCGTGGACATGCTGCGCAAGGCCGGACTGCTGTGAGCACGGTTCTCGTGCTGATGGAGGAGGGCGACCCGTCGCTCCAGGCGCTGACGCTCGCGCGCACGTTCGGGGAGCCGCGCACGCTGCCGATGGCGGCGGTCGAGCCGTTCGCGCCGGACGCCGTGGCGGCGGTGCTCGAGATGGCGGCGGACGAGCTAGGCGCGGCCGCCGTGTTCGCCGCGGGATCCGACCGCGGCAACGACGTCATGGCGCGGCTGGCGGCGCGGACCGATCTCCCGTTCGCGGCCAACTGCGTCGCCGCCACGCCCGGCGACCCGGTGGCCGTGACGCGCCAGCGCTGGGGCGGCAGCCTGCTCGAGGAAGCGCTGCTGCGCGGCCCGCGGCCGCTGATCACCGTCGCGCCGCACACGATCGCGGCGAGCAGCGGCGCGGCGGCGGCGGAGGTGGACCCGGCGCCGCTGCTGGCGAGGGTCGACCCGAAGGATCTCGCGGTGCGCGTCTCCGAGCACGTGGCGCCGCCCGGCGGCGGCGTGTCACTCGCGGAGGCCAGGGTGGTCGTCAGCGGCGGCCGCGGCGTCGGCTCGAAGGAGGGCTTCGCCATCATCGAGGAGCTGGCGGGGCTGCTGGGCGGCCGCGTGGGCTGCTCGCGCGTGGTCACCAGCGCGGGCTGGCGGCCGCACAGCGACCAGGTCGGGCAGACCGGGACCAAGATCTCGCCCGACCTCTACATCGCGTGCGGCATCAGCGGCGCCACACAGCACATGGCCGGGTGCAAGGGCGCGAAGCGGATCCTCGCCATCAACGCCGACGCCGAGGCGCCGATCATGTCGCTGGCGGACTACGCGGTAGTCGGCGACCTGAGAGAAGTTGTGCCGGCTGTCTGCGAGGAGATCAAGAGATCCCGCTGATCTACGGCGTGGCGCTGGCGGTCGCGATCGTGGTCGCTGGCGGCCTCTTCGCGCGGCGCGCCCTGGTCCTCTACCGGATCGTGCGTGCGGGCAAGCCGTCGGCGCGGTTCGACGACCTGCCGCACCGCGTCGAGGCGGAGGCGGTCGTCGTGGCCGGGCAGAGCAAGCTGCTTCAGCGCATCGGCCCGGGCCTCATGCACGCGGCCATCTTCTGGGGCTTCATCGTCCTGTTCCCGACGATCCTCATCGCGATGATCGGCGCGGTCGACCCGCACTCGACGCTGCCCTGGCTCGGCGCGCAAGGCTGGTACGCGCTGCTGGTGGACGTCTTCGCGGTGCTGGTCTTCGCAGGCGTCGTCGTGGCCTTCGCCATCCGCAAGATCCAGCGGCCGCGGCGCTTTGCCGGCAGCCACATGGGCGAGGCGGACCTGATCCTCCTGTGGATCGCGGGTATCGTCGTGTCGCTCCTCGCCTGGCATTCGAGCCAGATCGCGCTCGGCTACAACGACTACCCGCGCGAGTGGGCGCCGGTGTCGAACGCCGTCTCGAAACTGCTCGCCGGCTCGTGGGTGGACGTGCTCGAGCGGATCGCGGTGTGGACCCACGTGCTGCTGATCCTCGGCTTCCTCGTGTACCTGCCTTACTCGAAGCACCTGCACATCCTCGTCGCGGCCCCGAACGTCTTCTTCACGCGCACGCGAGGTCGCGGGCGCCTGGAGCCGATCGACTTCGAGAAGCCCGAGGCGGAGGTCCGGCTCGGTGCCGCGACCGCGAGCGACCTGACATGGAAGCAGGTCCTCGACACGATGTCGTGCACCGAGTGCGGGCGCTGCCAGGACGCGTGCCCGGCTTACAACACCGGCAAGGAGCTGTCGCCGAAGCTGCTCATCATGGCCCTGCGCGACCAGGTGCGCGCACGGAGCGACAAGCCGCTGGTCCCGAACGCCGTTACCGACAACGTCGTCTGGGACTGTGTCACCTGCGGCGCGTGCGTCCAGGAATGCCCGGTCGGCATCGAGCACATCGACCACGTCGTCGACCTGCGCCGCAACCTCGTGATGCTGGAGTCGCGATTCCCCGAGGAGGCGGGCACGATGCTGCGCGACGTCGACCGCGCGTCCAACCCGTGGGGCAGAGCGCCGTCGGACCGCACCTCGTGGGCCGAGGGCCTGGGCGTGCGCGTGCTGCAGCCGGGCGAGGCTCCGCCCGGTGTGCTGTTCTGGGTCGGCTGCGCGCCGGCGTTCGACGAGCGCGCGAAGCAGGGCGCGCGCTCGACCGCCAAGCTGCTGCTGGCTGCCGGAGTCGACTTCGCGATCCTCGGGCCACGCGAGGCGTGCACCGGCGACCCGGCGCGCCGGATGGGCGACGAGTTCACCTACCAGCGACTCGCCAGATCGAACGTCGAGACGTTGAACGGCGCGAAGGTCACGAAGATCGTCACCACCTGCCCGCACTGCTTCAACACCATCGGCAGCGAGTACCCCGATTTCGGGGGGCGGTACGAGGTCGTCCACCACACCGAGTTCCTGGCCCAGCTGGTGCGGGAGGGGAAGCTCGAGCCTCAGGCCGGCGAGCGCAAGATCACGTACCACGATTCGTGCTACCTCGCTCGCCACAACGACGTGCTCGAAGCGCCGAGGGCGCTGGCCGCCGCCGCGGGCTCGACGGTGGAGATGCCGCGCCACGGCCGGCGAACGTTCTGCTGCGGCGCGGGCGGAGCGAGGATGTGGATGGAGGAGCGCGGCCGTCCCATCAACGAGGAGCGCGTGCGCGAGGCCGCGTCCACGGGCGCGGACACGCTTGCGGTCGGCTGTCCCTTCTGCACCGTGATGCTCGATGACGGCGTGCGCAACACCGGCGCCAGGCTGCAGGTGATCGACCTGGCCTCGCTGCTCTCGGAAGCGGTGGATCGCAAGCGGGCGCAGCAGTGACATTCCGCACGTCTTGCGCAAGACGAGCCATTCCGGTGCGCTGTTTGCGCACGTTTTGCGCAAAACGTGCGTTTTCGAGTCGCTCGGCGTGAACGCGGCCGTGGAGCGGGCGAGGGCCATCGTCGTCGGCGGCGGCATCACCGGCGCCAGCGTCGCCTACCACCTGGCGAAAGCGGGCTGGAGCGACACCCTCCTGCTCGAGAAGGGAGAGCTGACCAGCGGCTCGACCTGCCACGCCGCCGGCCTGGTCACGTCCTTCAACCCGTCGCCGACGATGATGCGCTTCCGGCGCTACAGCATCGAGCTCTATCGCGAGCTGGGCGTGTTCGAGACCGTCGGCAGCCTCCGCTTCGCTTCCAGCAGGCAGCAGCTGATGGAGCTGCAGCGCGGCGTGAGCCGGGCGCGCGGAATCGGGCTCGAGGCCGAGCTCGTGTCGGCGGAAGAGGCGATACGCCTGATGCCGGTGATCAGCCGCGACTCGCTGTACGGCGCGGTGTGGATGCCCGGCGACGGCGCGCTCGACCCGCACACCGCGACGCACGCGCTGGCCCGCGCCGCTCGCGACCGGGGCGCGCGCGTGATGACCGGCACCCGGGTCACGGGCATCGAGCTGTCCGACCGGGGACGTGTTCGCGCCGTGCGCACCGAGGCCGGCCGCATCGAGACCGAGGTGCTCGTCATCGCGGGCGGGTTGTGGGCGCCGCAGATCGCGGCGATGGCGGGCGCGTTCGTCGTGTCGACGCCGGTCGATCACCAGCACGCCGCCCTGGCGGCGGTGCCCGGCCGCGAGGTCCCACACGACATGCCGTGCTTCCGCGACCCCGACAACCTGGTCTACGGCAAGGGTGAGGCGGGCGGCGTCGTGCTCGGCGGCTACGAGGCGGACCCCGTAGCGCGCTGGATCGACGGCGCGCCTTGGGACCATTCCGGCACCTCGCTGCCGCCCGACGAGAAGCGGTTCGAGCCGCTGCTGCAGGGCGCCGCGCGCCGGTTTCCATTCCTCGCCGAGGCAGGGATCGTCAAGCTCGTCTGTCATCCCGACGCGATGACGCCCGACGCCAACCCGCTGGTCGGACCGGTGCCTGGCGTGCCCGGGCTGTACATGGCCGCCGGCCTGTCGCTCAACGGGTTCGGCGGCGCGGGCGGCATCGGCCGGTCGCTCGCGGAGCTCATCACGCACGGCGAGACCGAGCTCGACCTCTACGGCTACCGTCCCTGGCGCTTCGGACCCGTGCACCGCGACCCGCGCTACGCCGCGAAGCTGGGGCGCGAGACCTATCGCCACTACTACTTCCTGCGCTACCCGTTCGACGCCGACGAGTGGGGCCGGCCCAAGCGCACCAGCGCGCTGCACACGCGGATGCAGGACCTGTCCGCAGTCTTTGGGGCGAAGCACGGCTGGGAGCGGCCTGAACACTTCGAGCCGGGGCGGCCTTGGCGGCGGGCGGGCGCCGACCAGCGGAAGTTCGGTTGGGCCAGGCCGCCGTGGCTCGAGCTCGTCGGCGAGGAGCACCGCGCGTTCCGCGAACGCGCCGGGATGATCGACATGAGCTCCTTCGGCAAGATCGAGGTCAGCGGCCCGGGCGCGCTGCCGCTGCTCGAGCGCTGCGCCGGCAACCTGGTCGAGCGCCCGGTCGGAAGCGTCGTGTACACGCAGCTGCTCGAGAAGACCGGTGGCATGGCGGCCGACGTCACGATCACCCGGCTCGCGGCCGATCGCTTTCGCGTGGTCACCGGCGCCGGCTACGTCAACAGCGACCTCGGCTGGCTGCTGCTGCAGCGACGCGAGCACGAGGCCCCCGTCGAGATTCGCGAGACCACCGAAGACCTGTCCGTGATCGGGCTGTGGGGGCCGCTCGCGCGCGAGATCCTGGGAGCCGTGACGGCGGACGACGTCTCCGAGTCGGGCTTTCCTTTCATGCAGGCTCGGACCATCCGCGTCCGCGGCGCCAGCGTATTCGCGCAGCGCGTGACCTACGTCGGGGAGCTGGGTTGGGAGCTGTACGTCGATCCCTCCCGCGCCGGCCAGGTGTGGGACGCGCTGATGGCGGCGGGCTCCGAGCACGGCATCCGCCCCGGCGGCTACCGCGCGCTCGACTCGCTGCGGATGGAGAAGGGCTACCGCTACTACGGCACGGACCTCACGCTCCTGGACAACCCGCTCGAGGCCGGTCTCGGGTTCTGTGTGCGCTTCGACAAGGGAGAGTTCAACGGGCGCGCGGCTTTGCTGGCGGCGAAGGCGGCCGGCATCAAGCGGCGCCTGCGGACGCTCGTGGTCGGCGGCGGCGACTACGTCACCATCTACGGGGGCGAGGCCGTGCACGCGGGGGGCCAGGTCGTGGGGCGCGTGCGCAGCTGCGCCTACGGCTTCACCGCGCAGGCGAACATCGCGTACTCCTATCTGCCGGCGGAGATCAAGCCCGGCGCCGAGGTCGAGGTCGAGGTGTTCGGCGATCGCGTCCCCGCACGCGTGACCTCCGACTCGGTGCTTCCCAAAGATGCCGTCGCCGCGCGCTGAGGAGGCGGCGCGGGCGGTCGCGCTGTGGCGCGGCCGCAAGGTGAGCGTCACGCCGCTGTCCGGCGGCCTGACCAACGAGAACTACCTGGTCGAGGTCGAAGGCGAGGGCGAGCGATACGTGATGCGCGTGCCCGGCGCGTCGACCGAGCTGCTCTCGATCGACCGCTCCAACGAGGTGCACAACACCAGGGCCGCGGCCGAGACCGGGATCGGGCCGCGGGTGCTGGAGCACGTGCCGGGTCTTGACGTGATGGTCCTCGAGTTCATCCCCGGCGCGACGATGTCCGCGGAAACGCTCGGCTCGGTGCACATGGCGCGGCGGATGGCGGAGTCGTTTCGCCGGCTGCACTCGGCGCCGCGCTTCCTCCAGGACTTCAACATGTTCCGGCTCATCGAGTACTACCTGCGCATAGTGCACGAGCACCACGTGACGATCCCGCATGGATATCGCGACCGGCTGCCGCTCGTGGCCGAGATCGAGGGCGCGGTGAACGTGCATACGCTGCCCGCGGTCTCGTGCCACAACGACCTTCTCTGCGAGAACTTCATCGACGATGGGGCGTCGCTGCGCATCGTCGACTACGAGCTCAGCGGCAACAACGACCCGTGCTTCGACCTCGGCAACACCGCGCAGGAGGCGATCTTCGGCGATGACCTTCGCGAGGTGCTGTGCGAGGCGTACTTCGGACACGCCGACCCGCGGCAGCTGGCGCGCATGAACCTGTTCGCGCTCATGTCCGACGTCGGTTGGACGCTGTGGGGCGCGATCCAGGCCAGGATCTCGACGATCGACTACGACTTCGCGGGCTACTACACCGCGCGGTGGGAGCGGGCGCTGGCGGTGATGGACACCGACCGCTTCCAGATCTGGCTGCGCGAGGCGGCGGGGTGACGGGCACGGATTCCGCACGTTTTGTACAAGACGCGCGCATAGGTGCGCCGCGAAGCGCACGTTTTGTACAAGAAAGGCGGAATCTAGCTCAGGCCCACGATCCTGCCGTTCTCGTCGATGTCGATGCTCGCCGCGTTCGGCGTCGTCGGCAGGCCCGGCATCGTGCGGATCTCGCCGCAGATCGGGTAGACGAAGCCGGCGCCGACCGACGCGCGGACCTCGCGTACCGGCAGGATCCAGCCGGTCGGCGCACCCATCAGCTTCGGATCCGACGAGATCGAGTATTGGGTCTTGGCGATGCAGACAGGCAGCCGCCCGAACCCGCTGTTCTCGAAAGCGTCGATCTGCTTCGCCGCCGTGGCCGTGTACTCGACGCTGGCCGCGCCGTAGACCCGCAGCGCGACCGTTTCGATCTTCTCGCGCAGAGTCGCCGCGTCCGGGTACAGGAGCTTGAACGTGCTTGGCTCGTCCGCGGCTTCGGCCACCATCTGGGCCAGCTCGCACGCTCCCTCACCGCCGTCGGCGAAGTTGGTCGTCACCGCGGACCGCACGCCCATGTGCTCGGCCAGCTCGCGGATCGCCCGGTGCTCGGACGGGTGGTCGCCTGGAAATGCATTGATCGCGACGACGGGCGTCACGCCATGGAGCTGGATGTTCTCGACCTGCTTGCGCAGGTTGGCCGCGCCGGCCATCACATCGTCCGGGTTCTCCTTCAGCAGATCGGGCGGGAGCGGGCGGCCCGCGACCACCCGGTATTTCCCGGAGTGGGCCTTGAGGGCGCGCACCGTGGCGACGAGCACCGCGGCGTCGGGCGCCAGGCCGGACGTGCGGCACTTGATGTTGAAGAACCGCTCGGCGCCCATGTCCGCACCGAAGCCTGCCTCGGTGACGAGGAAGTCGCCGCAGTGGATCGCGATCAAGTCCGCGAGCACCGAGGACGCCCCGTTGGCGATGTTTCCGAACGGCCCGGCGTGGACCATCACCGGGGTGTTCTCCAGCGTCTGCAGGAGGTTCGGCTTGATGGCGTCGAGCATGATCACGGTCATCGCGCCGCCGGCGTGCAGGAAGTCGGCGGTGATCGGCTTGCCGTCGCGCGCGAGGCCGATGACGATCCGCCCCAGGCGCTGCCGCATGTCCTGGAGCGAGGTCGAGAGCGCGAGCACGGCCATGATCTCGGAGGCCGCGGTGATGTCGAAGCCGGTCTGGCGTGTGACGCCGTCTTCAGTCGCGCCAAGCCCGACCACGATCGAGCGCAGCACCCGGTCGCTGACGTCCATCACCCTGCGCCACGTGATGCTGTGCAGGTCGATCGGAAAGTCGCGAAGACTGTGGTGGATGTAGTTGTCGATCATCGCGGCCAGCAGGTTGTGCGCCGCCGTCACCGCGTGGAAGTCGCCGGTGAGGTGGAGGTTGAGCCGCTCCATCGGCACGACCTGGCTGTAGCCGCCGCCGGCCGCGCCGCCTTTGATGCCGAAGGTCGGTCCCATGGAGGGCTGGCGAATGGCCACGGTCGCGCGCTTGCCGATCTTGCCCAGGGCGTCGCCCAGGCCGACCGTGGTGGTCGTCTTGCCCTCGCCCAGCGGCGTGGGCGTGATCGCGGAGACGACCACGTACTTGGCCTTGGGGCGGTCCTTCAGCTCCTCCAGCGCCTCCAGCTTGATCTTCGCCACGTCGTAGCCATAGGGCTCGAGAAGGTGCGGGCCGATGCCCATCCGCTCGGCGATCTCCGGCATCGGCTTGAGCCGGGCTTCGCGCGCGATCTCGAGGTCGGTTGGAAACGTCGTCACGGCCACACCACTTCCTCCTGCATCAGTGGAGGCGCGCCAGCATCTCCTGGCGCCACGCCTCCGTCGGCTCGACCTCGTTGAAGGTGAACACGTGCACGCCCGTTATCTTCGCCTCCGGGCGCGCGAGGTCCGGCATCAGCGCCCGTGCAAAGCGCTCCGGGGAATAGCCGCCGGGCCGCACCATGCGCATCAGCCAGTTCGAGTGCCCGCGCAAGAACCGCGCGGAGTCGCTTAGGCCGATGCGCGTCGACACCCGCAGCAGCTTGGCAGGATCCGCGACGCCGGCCATGCCGATGTAGATCGGCAGCTCGACGTGCCGCCGCCGGACGCGCGCGACCCATCTCTTCAGGACCGGGACGTCGAAGCAAAGATTGCTCACGATGTAGGTCGCCAGCCGCCGCTTGTCCCACATCGCCTGGATGGTCAGGTCGTCGTCGATGAAGCTGTGGCTCTGCGGATAGCCCGTGATGCCGATGTCCTTGGGCGCGGTGGGCTCGGCCGCGATCGCCGTCAGCAGTGACACCGAGTCCGGATACTGTCCCGCCGCGTCGCGCGAGTCCCCGGCGACCACGAACACGCTGCCGCCCAGCGGCCCGAGCCGGGCCAGGACCTCGCGCAGGTGCGACGCGTCGCGGACCGACCGCGCCGCGAGGTGCGGAACGACGGCGTAGCCCGCGGAGTGCAGCTTCTCGGCGAGTCCGAGCGTGGCGTCGATGCCGCGCTTCGGCGACGAGGTGATCGTCACCGTGACCGCGCTGGGCACGTGGCTCGTGACCAGGTCGGCCGCTTCCTCGGTGGGCAGGACCTCGTAGCGGGGGTGCGTCAGAAATCGGGTCAGTGCCTCGCGCGAGGCCGTGTCCAGGCGGAGGCGGCTGGGTCGGGCGGTCACCACCACCGGTGTCGCACTATACGGCACTGTCGCGCTCTGCGCAACAGTGCCGGGGGGCTATCGGGGCAGCGGAAACGGCGCCGGGAGCATCAGCACCACGTTCCGGTCGCCCTCGGCGCCCGCCCGAGGCGACGGTGCCCCTCCCATCGGGTCGTTGGCGGCCAGCTGCCGGTGCAGGCCGGCCAGCTCCTCCGGCGCGACCGCCGGACCGGGATCGGCGAGGCCATCGTGGTCGATCATCGTGCAGGCGATCCCCAACCGGCCGCCGCCGGCGTCGAACAGCTCCACGAGCCGGCCCTGGCACGGCCAGTCGACGAGCGAGCTGGTGGTCACCTCCCAGAACCCGACGGCGATGCCGGAGCGGTTGGCGCGCGGCTGCACGAGGTTCATGTGGACGTGGCCGTTGAGCCACAGCACGACGTTCGGAAAGCGGTGCAGCAGCCTGCGCAGGTCTTCCGCGGCCACGCCGTCGGCGGCGCGGTGGTTGTGAATCGTGAACAGCTGGTGATGGGAAAGGATCACGGCAAGCCTGTTCTCGT
>DATGEO010000003.1:0-6280 GCA_035310015.1 Candidatus Dormiibacterota bacterium
GCACCTCATGTATTCGCTATGTCAAAGTGCGGTTCCTCCGCAGAGGCCTGGAGCAAAGCTCCAGCGCTCCCGCGAATGGGTTGGCTCTATGACTGAGGCGCCTAAGCGGCGTCTCTCGTGGATAAGAATTTTAGGCGTCTATGTCTCCGGCCAGCACCGCCAGGCAGGCCGCGCGGGCGACCTCGATCGAAAAGCCGCGCCTGACGAGCTTGGAGCCGATCCGGTTCAGCATCTCTCGGTAGCCTGGCGGCGGCTTTTCGGCGTACAGGCGTTCGGCCAGCCGCGTCGCGGCCACGAGCTGAGACTCCGGGTCGTCGCCCGCCAGCGCGTCCGCGATTCCCGCCCGGTCGATGCCTTTGGCCGACAGCTCGGCCGCCAGGGCGCGCGGCCCCCTCGTGGCGCTGCGCTGGCGGACGATCCCGCGCGCGAACGCGGCGTCGTCCAGGTAGCCGAGCTCGGCCAGCCGAGCCATGGCCGCGTCGATCTCGGTCGACTCGTAGCCCTTGCGCTCCAGCTTGCGCCGGAGTTCGAGCCGCGAGTGCGCCCTGAGCGCGAGGTATCTCAGCCCGGCGTCCAGCGCCGGGACCGCGGGCGGCTGCCGCCGCTCGGCCCTGGGCCTAGAAGTCCTCTGCACCGCCGCCGGCCGTTGTCCTCGCCGGCGTCGCGCCCTTCACCGGGCCGGTGCCTCCGGCCGCCTTCTCGCGGACCTTGGCTTCGATCTCCGCCGACAGCGTCGGGTTCTCGCGCAGATAGTTGCGCACGTTCTCGCGGCCCTGCCCGAGGCGCTGGTCGCCGTAGGACAGCCACGTGCCGCTCTTCTCGAAGATGTTGTACTCGAGCGCCGCGTCGATCAGCGAGCCCTCGCGGGAGATGCCCTCGTTGAAGAGGATGTCGAACTCCGCGGCGCGGAACGGCGGCGCGACCTTGTTCTTCACAACCTTGACCTTCACCCTCGCGCCGACCGAATCGAGGCCGGACTTGATGACCTCGATCTTCCGGATGTCCAGGCGCACCGAGGAGTAGAACTTCAGCGCGCGCCCGCCCGGCTGCGTCTCCGGATTGCCGAACATGATCCCGACCTTCTCCCGGAGCTGGTTCAGGAAGATCACCGAGCAGTTGGACTTGGAGATCGCGGCAGTGAGCTTGCGCAGCGCCTGCGACATGAGCCGCGCCTGCAGGCCGACATGGGCGTCACCCATCTCGCCCTCGATCTCCGCCTTGGGCACGAGGGCGGCGACGGAGTCGATGACGATCACATCCACGGCGCCCGAGCGCACCAGCACCTCGACGATCTCGAGCGCCTGCTCACCGGTGTCCGGCTGGCTGATCAGGAGCTCGTCGATGTTGACGCCGATGCGCGACGCATAGATCGGGTCCAGGGCGTGCTCGGCGTCGACGAACGCGGCCACTCCGCCTTTCTTCTGGGCTTCGGCGATCACGTGCAGCGCCAGAGTGGTCTTGCCTGCCGACTCCGGGCCGTACAGCTCTGTGACCCGGCCTTTGGGAATTCCCCCCACTCCCAACGCCAGGTCGAGCAGGAGCGCGCCGGTCGGGATGACGGTGATCTCTCCGCGCAGCGCCGCCTGCTCACCCAGCTTCATGATCGAACCCTTGCCGTAGCTCTTCACGATCTGAGCCATTGCGGAGTCGAGGGACTTTTCCTTTTCTTTTTCCAATTTCGAGATGCCTCCTAAGTCGTTGCGGCGAGTGTTCTATGTCGAAGGGCGGATTTCAATCGCGTCTTAACAGGCATAGCCGGGCGCCGTGACCCCAGGATCATAGCGAACAGGTGTTCGAGCGTCAAGCGGGTCCTCACAAGTGGTGGCGGGGTGCGGAACCTCATGCGGTCTTGACCTCGCCCGAAGCCGCTCCCCGGGCGGCCTCGATCAGCATGCGCAGCGCCTCCCCCGCCGCCTGGCGGCGGTTCGACCACCGATCGCCGCTGAACATGTGCTCCCGGCTCTCGACGCCGCTCGGCGACGCGACCGCCACGTAGGTCAGGCCCACCGGCTTCGACGAGCCGTCCGACGACGGGCCGGCAATCCCCGTCACCGCCGCCGCCAGGGTCGAGCGCAGCCGCTCCCGCACCCCGGCGGCCATCGCCTCGGCGACCGGGCCGCTCACGGCGCCGTGCCGCGCCAGCAGCGCGGCGGGGACGTTCAGCAGCTCGCGCTTGGCCTGGTCGCCGTAGGCGACGACGCCGCCCAAGAAGTAGGCGGAGCTTCCGGGCTCGTCGGTGATCAGCTGGCCGAGCAGCCCACCGGTGCACGACTCCGCCACCGCCAGGGTGGTGCCGGAACCCTTCAGCAGCGCTCCGAGCTCTCGCGCCAGCGGATCGACTGGTGACTCCGCCCCCGGTGCGCCGCCCGACGGCACGGCGACGAGGCCGGGCGGCTGCACGACGCCTCCCCACAGCACGTGCCGCCACCGCCACATGTAGTCGAGCCCGCTCGACACCGTCAGCACCAGCGCGAGCGCCACCGCCAGGGTCGCCGGAAGGCCCAGCCAGTCGTACGGGCGCTGCAGGATGAGCAGCACGACCGCCGCCACCTGGGTCACGGTCTTGGTCTTGCCGAGAGGCGCGGCCGCGATGGCGCGGCCCTGGCTCGCGGCCACCGTGCGCAGCAGGGTGATGAGCAGCTCGCGGGCGAAGATGACGACGACCACCCAAGCCGCGACCAGGCCCTCCTGCACGAGCACGATGAGCACCGAGAGCACGAACAGCTTGTCCACGAGCGGGTCGAGGAACTTGCCGAGGTCGCTGACCGTCTTGGTGCGGCGCGCCAGCTGGCCGTCCATCGTGTCCGTGATCGAGAAGGCGACGAACACGATCGCGGCGAGCTGGTCGTGGTACGGAAACTGCGCGAGCAGCAGGAGCATCAAGGGCGGGATCGCGACCAGCCGGCTGATGGTCAGCGCGTTCGGCAGATTGACCACAGCAATCAGCCTAGACGTTCGAAAGGGTCACTCCAGACCAAGGCGCTCCAGCAGCTCGTCGACGTCGGGAAGGTTCATCAGCACCTCTCGCGACTTCGAGCCCTGATAGCCGCCGATCACGCGGTGCTCCGCGAGCTGGTCGACGATCCGGCCCGCGCGCGAGTAGCCGACGTTGAACTTGCGCTGCACGAGCGACACCGACGCGCCGCCCTCCGCACAGACCGCGCGAGCCGCGCGCGGGAACAGCGGGTCGAGCTTGCGCTCCGAGCGCTCGCCGGCCTCCCACTCCGAGCCGGCGCCCTCCTCGAGGATCTCTTCCATGAAGCGCGGCGCGCCCTGCGACTTCCAGAAGCTCACCACCGAGTCGACCTCCTGGTCGCTGACGAACGCGCCCTGGATGCGGGTCGGCTTGCCCGCGTCGACGGGCTGGTACAGCATGTCGCCGCGGCCGAGCAGCTTCTCCGCGCCGCCGCCGTCGAGGATCACGCGGCTGTCGACCTGCGAGCCGACGGCGAACGCGATGCGCGACGGGATGTTGGCCTTGATGAGGCCCGTGATGATGTCCGTCGACGGGCGCTGCGTGGCGATGATCAGGTGGATGCCGACCGCGCGCGCGAGCTGAGCGATGCGGCAGATGAGCTCTTCGATCTCGCCCGCCGCGACCATCATCAGGTCGGCGAGCTCGTCGATGACGATGACGATGTAGGGCAGCTCGCGCGCCGACTTCAGCAGCGCCTTCTCGTTGTAGGCCGCGATGTTGCGGACGCCTTCCGCTGAGAAAAGCTTGTACCGGCGGTCCATCTCCGCCACCGCCCAGCGCAGCGCCGCCGCCGCCTGGTGCGATTCGACGAGCACCGGCAGCGCGAGGTGCGGGAGGCCGTTGAAGCCCGTCATCTCGACGCGCTTGGGGTCGATGAGCAGCAGGCGCAGGTGGTCGGGAGTGGCCTGGAAGAGCAGGCTGATGATCAGGGCGTTGATGCACACGCTCTTGCCCTGTCCGGTCGCGCCCGCGATCAAAAGATGCGGCATGCGCGTGAGGTCGCCAACGATCGATGCGCCGGAGACGTCGTTGCCCAGCGCCAGCGCCAGTGCGTGCGTGCCCTCGCGGAAGGCCGCGGTCTCGACGACCTCGCGGATCGTCACCAGGCTCGCGGACTTGTTCGGCACCTCGATGCCGACGGCCGACTTGCCGGGGATCGGCGCCTCGATCCGCAGCGGCGAGGCCGCGAGCGCGAGCGACAGGTCGTTCTGCAGCGCCGTGATCTTCTTCACCTGCACGCCGGCGCCCGGCTGCACCTCGTACTGGGTCACCGCCGGGCCCGGGTTCACGCCGACGACCTTCGCGGGCACGCCGAAGGTCTCGAGCGTGGTCTCGATGACCTTGACGTTGCGCTTGATCTCGTCCTGCATGCGCTCCTTGCGCGCCGTGACGGTGTCGAGCAGCGAGAGCGAAGGCAGCCGCCACTCGATGTCGGGCACGTCGTCCTCCGGCTCGGCCACCACTCGAAGAGCGGGAGGCTTGGCCGGCTCGTCGCGCTCGGCCGCCGGACGTTCGTCGTCGCGTTCATCCTGAGACTCGTCGGCCTCGGGCTCGGTGTCGATCTCCCAGGGCCGAGGCGCGGTCGTGACCGGCGGATATGCGAGACCGATCGGTGCCGTCTCTTTGGCGGCGACCTTGGCCGGTCCGTTCCTGGCCGGCTCCGTGCGCGGCATCGCGACCAGCGCCTCCAGCCGCCGCCGTTCGGCGTAGGCGGCCTGGCCTCCGCGCACCACCGCCTGGATGACCGCGCCCGGGCTGAAGTGCAGGGTGACGATGAGGCCGATCACGAGGCCCGCGACGAGCAGCACCCACGCTCCCGGCCGGCTGACCACCTCGATGAGCGCCTGGTCGATCCCACCGCCGAGGCCGCCGCCGGAGTTGCCGGCCATCCCGAACAGGCCGATCAGCGCCAGCATCGCGACGGCGCCGGAAACCAGGTCCAGCGGCCGCGGACGCGGCGCACTCGGCCACAGCAGATAGGCGCCCGAGCCCATCGCCAGCGCCACGGGCACGAACCAGGCGCGTCCGAAGCTCGCGAACAGCCAGTCGCGAATCCCTCCCAGCAGCGAGCCGGACAGGCTCGCGGCGGCGATGAGGCCCAGGACTCCGACCAGGATGAGCAGGACCGCGGTGATCTCGCGGATCTGCCTCTGGCTGAGCTTCGGTGCGGTGCGCCGCGTGCGCGCGGAACGACTTCGCGCGGAGGACGTTCGCCGCGCGCCGCGAGAGGTGGAGCGTGAGGTGCGGGTGGTGGTGCGAGGCATGCTGGATCGCCGGCGACCGGGCTGACAGGGGATTCTACACCGGCCGGATCGGGCCTCCCCGTCGCGCCCGGCGGCTCAGGGATACTGTCTGACCGTGGCTGTGGATCCCTTCGCCGAGGCCGAGACGCGGTATCGCTCGCTCGTCGAGCAGCGGCGCAGCGGCGGCCTCCAGCCTCGACAGTTCCGGCTGGCGGTGCGTGACCTTGCGGTGCTCGACAGCGAGGGGCATCGATGGATGCTCGGGCCGGAGGACGGTATCTGGTACCGGCGCGAGCACGAGCGGTGGCTGCAGGCCGACCCGCCGCGGCGGCTGGTCTGCACCGCCTGCGGGCATCACAACCTCGGCCGGCACAGCTTCTGCGTGGAGTGTGGGCACAGGCTGAACCGAGCCTGAACCGTTACTTCCGGACGTGAATCTCCGCCCAGACGATTCCTGAAACGAGCGCGGCCAGCAGGGGGATCAGGGCGACCACGAACCACAGCCGCCAGTAGGGGGCCCGCTCCTCACCCCGCACGTGCTCGTGACCGCAGAAACCGCAGTAGCGGTCGAACGGTCCCGCCACGCCGTGGCAGCTGCCGCACCGGTGCAGCTGCAGGCCGCAGTGGGCGCAGCGCTGGTCCTCCAGGCGGTCCAGCACCATCGCCGGCTGATCGCAGCGGGGACACAGGCTGGGCGCGACGAGCGCGAGCGGCGGCAGCTTCACGTCAGATCTCCGTGATCACCGGGATCACCATCGGCCGCCGGCGCGTCTGCTTGTGCACGGTTTTGGAGACGGCGTCGTGGATCGCCTCCTGCAGCAGGTTGATGTCGGCGTGGGTGTCGGCAAAGCGATGGATGGTCTCCATCGTGGCGCGCTTCGCCTCGGCCATGAGGTGCGCGGAGAGCTCGGGCTCGATCACGCCTCGCGAGACGAGGTCCGGCCCTGCGCGCAGGACGCCGGTGTCGCGGTCGATGGTGAGCGTCACCACGAGGATGCCGTCCTCCGCCAGGTGGCGCCGGTCGCGCAGCACGACCTCCTCGACATCCCCCACTCCCAAC
>DATGEO010000004.1:0-10592 GCA_035310015.1 Candidatus Dormiibacterota bacterium
CCGGCGCCCGAGCCGATGGCGCTGGCGAACACCCACATCGCGGCGATGAGGGCGAGGCCGGTGGCGCGCAGGCGCGGCGGGAGCGTGGTGCCGAGGAACGAACGTCCGGTGGGTCCCACGCCCACCAGCGAAGCCGACGCGAACAGGTACGCGATCGCGATGGTGGTCACCGATCCGGCGCGGGCCAGGAACACCAGCGCGACCGCGTAGAGCAGCTGCGAGCCGATGAGCGGGATGCGGTAGCCGACGCGATCGGCGAGCGCACCCCAAACCCATTCGAACAGGAGAAAGCCGAGCCCGAACATGGACAGCGCCACGCCGGTCTGGGCGGGCGACGCGTGCAGCTGGCGGAGCTCCAGCGGCACCGCGATCTGCGCCAGGCCCGTCGCCAGGGTCGAAACCGCGAGCGCCCCCACCATGGCGCCGCTCCTGCTCCTCACCAGCCTGGCTCGAGGCGCGACCGGAGAAGCACTCGACGGATCTTCGGCGCCCATGCGGCCGATCTGCGGGTTCATCTCCTGCGCTGCTCGCTCACGAATCGTTCAGATGCGCATCGCTCGCCGAGGCTTCCCGGCCGCGCCTCTACTATTTGGTCCGTGGCCACCGCCCTGTCACTTTCGCACCTCGGGTCACTCATGCGGGGGGTGCGAAGCGTCGACCAGGTGGGCGCCGAAGAGCGGGCCGCTTCGCTGGCCAAGCGCTCGATCAAGAAGTCTTCGAAGCTCTGGGCGCTCGATCTCGCGATCCGCTGCATGGACCTCACCACGCTCGAGGGCTCGGACACGCCGGGCAAGGTCACGGCGCTGTGCGCGAAGGGCGTGCGCCCGAAGCCGGGCGATGCATCGATACCCTCGGTCGCCGCGATCTGCATCTACCCGGCGCAGGTCGTCGAGGCGAAGCGGCACCTGCGCGGCAGCGGCGTGCGCGTGGCGTCGGTCGCGACCGCGTTTCCCTCGGGCCAGAGCTACCTGTCCGTGAAGCTCGCGGAGACGCGCGAGGCCGTCGAGAACGGCGCCGACGAGATCGACATGGTCATCGACCGCGGCGCCTTCCTGTCGGGCGATTACCAGAAGGTGTACGACGAGATCGTCGCCGTGAAGGAGGCGTGCGGGAACGCGCACCTCAAGGTCATCCTGGAAACCGGCGAGCTGGGCACGTACGACAGCGTGCGCAGGGCGAGCATCCTCGCCATGGCGGCCGGCGCCGACTTCATCAAGACGTCCACCGGCAAGATCAGTCCCGCGGCCACTCTGCCCGTCAGCCTCGTGATGATGGAGGCGATTCGCGACTTCGTGCGCGAGACCGGCCGTCCGGTGGGCTTCAAACCCGCGGGCGGCATTCGCACCTCGAAGCAGGCGATCGCGTATCTCGTCGTGCTGTACGAAACGCTGGGCGCGGACTGGATGACGCCCGAACGCTTCCGCCTCGGCGCCTCGTCCCTGCTGAACGACGTGCTGATGCAGATCGAGAAGGAACGGACCGGGGCCTACCAGTCGGGCGATTACTTCACCATCGATTAGATGGCCATCACCAAGCCCCGTCGTACCGACGCGCTGGCGAAGCAGGCATTCGACTATGCGCCTGCGCCGGAGTCGACGGACCACGTCAAGATCGAGCCGCGCTACGGGCTCTTCATCGGCGGCAAGATGGTCGCCGGCCACAGCCGCAAGCGCTTCGCCACCATCAACCCGGCCAACGAGAACAAGCTCTCGGAGGTCGTCGAGGCCGATGAGGTCGACGTCGACCGCGCGGTCAAAGCCGCTTCGCGGGCGTTCGACTCGTGGTCGCGCCTCGCCCCGGCGCACCGGGCGCGATATCTCTTCCGCATCTCTCGCATCCTGCAGGAGCGCGCGCGTGAGCTCGCGGTCGTCGAGACGATGGACGGCGGCAAGCCGATCAAGGAGTCGCGCGACGTCGACATCCCGCTGAGCGCCGCGCACTTCTTCTACTACGCGGGCTGGGCGGACAAGCTCGAGTGGGCGTTCCCCAACCGCAAGCCGCGGCCCATCGGGGTGGCGGGGCAGGTGATCCCCTGGAACTTCCCGCTGCTCATGCTCGCGTGGAAGATCGCGCCCGCGCTCGCGGCGGGCAACACTGTCGTGCTCAAGCCCGCGGAGACGACGCCGCTGTCGGCGATGCTCTTCGCCGACATCTGCCGGCAGGCGGAGCTGCCGGACGGAGTCGTCAACATCGTGACGGGCGCCGGCAAGACCGGATCGCTCGTGGTCTCGCACCCGGGCGTCCGGAAGGTCGCGTTCACCGGCTCGACCGAGGTGGGCAAGCTCATCCAGCGCTCCCTTGCGGGTACGGGCAAGAAGCTCACGCTGGAGCTCGGTGGCAAGGCCGCGAACATCGTGTTCGAGGACGCGCCGATGGACGCGGCCATCGAGGGCATCGTCAACGGCATCTACTTCAACCAGGGCCACGTGTGCTGCGCGGGCAGCCGGCTGCTGGTGCAGGAGTCGATCGCGGAGCCGCTCCTGGAGAAGCTGAAGCTGCGCCTCGGCACTCTGCGCCTCGGCGACCCGCTCGACAAGAACACGGACATCGGCGCCATCAACTCCAGGGCGCAGCTGGACAAGATCACCGGTCTCGTCGAGTCGGGCGTGGAAGAGGGCGCGGAGCTCTACCAGCCGGAGTGCAGGCTGCCCGAGCGCGGGTTCTGGTTCCCGCCAACGCTGTTCACGAACGTCTCGCAGTCGTACCGGATCGCGCGCGAGGAGATCTTCGGGCCCGTGCTGTCGGTGCTGACCTTCCGCACCCCGGCCGAGGCGGTGGAGAAGGCGAACAACACGCCGTACGGGCTATCCGCGGGCGTGTGGACGGACAAGGGCTCGCGCATCCTCTGGATGGCCGAGCACATGCGCGCCGGCGTGGTGTGGGCGAACACGTTCAACCGCTTCGACCCCACGTCGCCGTTCGGCGGCTACAAGGAATCGGGCTACGGCCGCGAGGGCGGGCTGCACGGGCTGCTGCCGTACGTGGAGCTCAACTGACGATGTCGATGGAAGTTCGCAAAACGTACAAGCTCTTCATCGGCGGTGAGTTCGTGCGCTCGGAGTCGGGCCGTGCCTACCGCGTCGATGGCGCGATCAACGTGCCGCGCGGCTCGCGCAAGGACCTGCGCGACGCCATCCGCGCCGCCCGCGGCGCCTTCTCCGGCTGGGCTGCGCGCACGGCCATGAACCGCGGCCAGATCCTCTACCGCGCGGCCGAGATGCTGGACGGCCGCCGCGCGCAGTTCGTTGAGGTCCTGGGCGGTGGTCGCGCGGCCGCGCGCGAGGTCGAGCAGGCGATCGACGCGTTCGTGTGGTACGCCGGATGGACGGACAAGCTCGCCCAGGTCGCCGGCAACACCAACCCGGTGGCGGGACCGTACTTCAACTTCACGATTCCCGAGCCGACGGGCGTGGTCGGCATCGTCGCACCCTCGGAGCCAGCGCTGGCGGGCCTGGTGCGGCGCGTCGCGCCCGCCCTGTGCGGCGGCAACACCGTCGTCGTGCTCGCGTCAGAGACCGAGCCGCTGCCGGCGCTGACGCTCGCCGAAGTCCTCGCGACCAGCGACTTTCCCGCGGGCGTCGTCAACGTCATCGCCGGCTACCACCGCGAGATGCTGTCGTGGCTCGGCGCGCACATGGACGTGAACGCGGTCGACGTCGCGGGCTGCACGCCCGCGGAGATCGCGACCATCGAGAAGGCGGCCGCCGACAACGTCAAGCGCGTGATCAAGCTGCCGCCGAACGAGATGAGCCCCCAGCTGATCGCGGCTTTCATGGAGCTGAAGACCGTGTGGCATCCGATCGGGGTCTGATGGGGGGCGCGACCGAAGTCAGGCCGGCACCGCCTTCCATGCGCATGTCAGCGCGCGCCCTCATCTCGGCCGATCGCATCGCCAAGCGCGTGCGCGAGATGGGCGAGGACATATCCGACGTCTATCGCGACATCGACACGCCGCTGGTGCTCGTCGTGATCCTCAAAGGCGCGACCGTCTTCGCGGCCGATCTCCTGCGCAGCCTCACGATCCCGGCCGAGCTCGAGTTCGTGCGCGCCGCGAGCTACGGCTCCGGCACGGCGCCCGGGAAGCTCAAGCTCGCGCACATGGTGGAGGGCCCGATGATCGGCCGCCACGTGCTGCTGATCGAGGACATCATCGACTCCGGCCGCACGGTCAACGCGATCATGCGCCGGCTGCGCAAGCTCAAGCCCGCCTCGCTCCGGCTCGCAGCGCTGCTCGACCGCCCGGCGCGGCGGGAGGAGCAGGTGCAGATCGACTTCACCGGCTTTGTCATCCCTGACCGCTTCGTGATCGGGTACGGGCTCGACTACGCCGGCCTGTACCGCGAGCTGCCCGGCATCTACTACCTGTCATAGCCACCGACTTCCGGGCCTGGCGCAAGGCCGAGCTGCACTGTCACCTCGACGGCGCGGTGCGTGTCTCGACGGCGGAGCAGCTGGCCGGGCGCGGCGACCTGCGGATGGTTGCGCCGGACGACTGCCCCAGCCAGGCCGAGTACATCGAGTACTTCGACGATGCGATCGCGGTGATGCAGAGCGCCGCCGCGTTGGAGCGCATCGCGTACGAGCTCGGCGTCGACTCGGCGGCCGAGAACATCGACTACCTGGAGGTTCGCTGGGCGCCGCGCCTGCACCTCCGCGGAGGGCTGTCGGTCGCGGATGTGATCGCGGCGGTACTCGCAGGCCTCGAGGCGGCGCCACTCCGAGCCGTGGCCATCGTCTGCGCGATGCGCCAGCACAGCGTGGAGGAGAACGTCGAGCTCGCGAAGGTCGCGGGCCGCTACGCGGGGCGCGGGATTGTCGGGTTCGACCTGGCCGGCGACGAGGTGCGCCACCCGGCCGCCCCGCAGCGGCCGGCGTTCGAGGCGGCGCGCGCGGCCGGGCTGCGCCTCACGTGCCACGCGGGCGAGGCGGGCGGGCCGGCGAGCGTGGAGGAGGCGCTCGGGCTGGGCGTCGAGCGCATCGCCCACGGCGTCATCGGCGCGCGCGATCCGCGGATCGTGGAGCGGGTGCGCTCGGAGGGCGTCGTCCTCGACCTCTGCCCCACCGCCAACTGGAAGTGCAAGGCGGTGCCGGCTCTGGCCGAGCATCCGCTGCCGCGGCTCGTGCGCGCGGGCGTCCGCTGCACCATCAGCACCGACTCGCGGACCGTCGCCGGCACGACCCTCTCCCACGAGTTCGAGCTCGCGGCGGAGATGGGCATGACCGACGACGAGCTGCGCGCCTGCAACGCCACCGCGTACGCCGCGAGGTTTGGCTAGCTCGAGCGGCGGTCAGCAGTTCGAGTGCCGGCTCCCGGACCCTTCTGCTCACGAGTGCGCGGTCGAGTGCCGGCTCCCGGACTCTTTGGCTCAGTCTCCCGTGCCGAACAGCCGGTCGCCGAAGTCGCCGAGCCCGGGCACGATGTACGCGCGATCGTTCAGACCCTCGTCGAGCGCCGCCGCGTAGATCTGCACCTCCGGGTGCCGCTCCTCGACGACCTTCACCCCCTCGGGAGCGGCGACCACGCAGATGAACCGCGGGTCGCGCCCGCCGGCCTCCTTGATCAGGTCCAGCGCCTGGGCCGCCGAGCCGCCGGTTGCGAGCATCGGGTCGAGCAGCAGCGGCACCTTGCCCTCGAGCTTGGGCAGCTTGTTGTAGTAGATGCGCGCGACCGCGGTCTGCTCGTCACGCTCGAGGCCGATGTAGCCGACGCTCACCCGCGGCAGCAGCTCGAGCACCGGCGCCAGGAGGCCGAGCCCGGCCCGGAGCACGGGAATGGCGACGACCTCGCGGTCGGTCATCAGCACATCGGCCTCGCGAAGCGGCGTGCGCACTGTTCCAGGTTTGACGGGAAGGTCGGCGGTCGCCTCGTACAGCAGCAGCGTGATCACGTTGCGCGCGAGCACGCGGAACTGCTCTGGGTCGGTGGCCCGGTCGCGGAGTCCCGCCAGGCTGTCGGCCACCAGCGGGTGGCGGCTGACGATCAGCGGCACCGGTGACCCACTAGCCAGCCCGCTCCTTGTCGCGCTTGATCAGGATCCTGATCGCGCCGACCGCCACGCTCACCATGCGGTCCATGTACGAGGGGTCGAGGTGGTGGATCTCGCCGGCGCCGACCTCGTCGACGCACAGGCAGATCGTGCCGGCCCGCATCCCGCGGATGCGCGACACCACGTACAGGGTCGACGCCTCCATGTCGTTGCCGATCACGCCGGCCTTCGTCCACATGTCCAGCTCGAGCCGCAGGTCCGGGCGCGGCATCTTGTCCGGCACCAGGTCCGAGTACAGGGCGTCGACCGAGCGCATGATGCCGACGTGGTACGGCGCCTTCGCCGTCTCCGCCGCCTCCACGAGCGCGTTCACCATGTGCAGCGATGCGACCGCGGGATACTCGCGCGGCACGTAACCGTCCGAGGTGCCCTCGCTCCGCACCGAGGCCAGCGCGATGACTAGGTCGCCCACCTTCACGCCGGGCTGCAGCGCTCCGCACGTGCCGACGCGCAGCACCGTGTGCACGCCGAGCTCGTGCAGCTCCTCGACGCCGATCGCGACCGACGGACCGCCCATGCCGGTGGACATCGCGGACACCGGCACGCCCTCGACCTTGCCCGTGAACGTGCGGTACTCGCGGCTGAACCCGACCTCTTTGGCGTCTTCAAGGTGCTTCGCGATCAGCGGAGTGCGGAACGGGTCACCCGGCGCGAGCACGTAATCGCCGACGTCGGCGCGTGCGAGACCGATGTGGTATTTCTTCTTCTCCGTCACAGCCATCGCGAAAGTCTAGCCGGGAGCGCTGACCCCGTTGGCGTCCACCCGGGCGAGCACGTGGCGAAGCCGGAAGACCTCGTTGGGCACGATCCGCCACGCCTTCTGCAGCCGCTCCACCGCGGCCTGGGCGACGGCGTCGGAGCGCGCGTGAATCGTCGCCAGCGGCTCGCCGGCGTGGATCAGCGCGCCGACCGGCGCCTGGATCACGATCCCGGCGGACGGATCGATCTTGTCCTCTTTGCGCACGCGGCCCGCGCCGAGCTCGAGGCACGCGAGCCCAACCTCCAGCGCGTCGATGCCCTCGACCCAGCCATCGGCAAGCGACGGCACCGCCAGCTCCGCCGGCGCCACCGGGAGGCCACGCTTGAGGTCTCCGCCCTGGGCCGTGAGCATCTCCTCGAACTTCTGCCGCGCGGCGCCTGAGCTCAGCACCTTGGCGGGATCGGCGTCGACTCCGGCAAGCCGGCACATCTCGGCTGCGACCATCACCGACACCTCGAGCAGCTCGTCGTCGCCCTTGCCCTCGAGCGCATACAGCGCCTCCTGGACCTCTAGTGCGTTGCCGACGGCGCGGCCCAGCGGATTGTCCATGGCGGTGACGAGCGCGACCGTCCGCCGGCGCGCGCCTTCGCCCAGGCTCACCATCTCCGCCGCGAGCGCCTTGGCCGACTCGACGTCGGGCATGAACGCGCCTCGCCCGAACTTCACGTCCAGCACGATCGCGTCGGCGCCGGCCGCGATCTTCTTCGACATCACGCTCGACGCGATCAGCGCGACCGACGGCACCGTCGCAGTCACGTCGCGCAGCGCATAGAGCAGCTTGTCCGCCGGCACCATCTTCGGTGACTGCGCCGCCACGGCGATGCCGACGGTGCGGACCTGCTCGATGAAGCGCTCAGGCTCCAGCTCGACGGTCACGCCCGGCACGGACTCGAGCTTGTCGAGCGTGCCTCCGGTGTGCGCAAGCGCGCGCCCGCTGAGCTTGGCCACCTTCACGCCGCACGCCGCCGCCAGCGGTGCGGCGATGAGCGTCACCTTGTCGCCCACGCCGCCGGTCGAGTGCTTGTCCACCTTGACTCCCTTGATCGTGTTGAGGTCGAGCACCTCGCCGCTGCGGACCATCGAGTTGGTCAGCGCCAGCGTCTCCGCCGGTGTCATGCCGCGCACCACGACCGCCATCAGCCAGGCCGCCATCTGGTAGTCCGGAATCTCGCCCTTGACGAAGGAGTCGACCAGCCAGTCGATCTCCTCGGGCGGGTGCGCGCCGCCGTCGCGCTTGCGGCTGATGACCTCGAGGGCGTTCATTCCGACCTACGTGGCGCCTGAGCGCGCCGTGCCGCCGCCGGTCATGAGCAGCCCGAGCCGTTCCTCGGGCGCGTCGCCCGGCTCGATGCTGACGATCTTGCCCTCGTACAGCACGGCGATACGGTCCGACAGCGACCGGATCTCGTCGAGCTCCGCCGACACGAGGAGCACGGCCGCTCCGCCGTCGCGCTCGGCCACTATCCGGCGGTGGATGAACTCGATGGCGCCGATGTCGACGCCTCTGGTCGGCTGCGCGGCCAGCAGCACCCGCGGCTGGCTCGCCATCTCGCGCGCGACGATGATCTTCTGCTGGTTGCCGCCCGACAGCGAGCGCGCGGGCACGTCGATCGTCGGCGTCCGGATGTCGAACTCCTTCACCAGGCGCGCCGCCCACTTCCGGATCGCGTCGAGCACGAGCAGGACGTGGTGCCAGGAGAACGGGCTGTCGCGCTCCCGGCCGAGGATCAGGTTCTCGGCGATGGAGAAGTTGAGGACGAGGCCGGCGCCGCGCCGGTCCTCGGGGATGTGCGCGATGCCCGCTGCGCGCTCGGTGCGCGCGTCGAAATCGGTGACGTCCTTCTCGCCGAGCCAGATCTTCCCGCTCGAGGCGCGCCGCGTGCCCGCCAGCACCTCCACCAGCTCGCTCTGGCCGTTGCCTTCGACCCCCGCGACGCCGAGGATCTCTCCCTGCCGCAGCTCGAACGAGATGCCTTTGAGCGCCGCCACTCCGCGGTCGGACAGCGCGCCCAGGTTCTCGACCCGGAACGTGACCGCGCCGGGCCGGGCCGGCTTCTTGTCCACCCGCAGCAGCACCGCGCGGCCGACCATGGCGCGCGCGATCTCCTCTTCGTTGGTGTCCTTCGTGACCAGGTGCCCGACGACCTTGCCCCGCCGCATCACCGTGATCCGGTCGGAGATCTCGAGGACCTCCTTCAGCTTGTGGCTGATGAAGATAATCGTCTTGCCGCTCTTCACCAGGTCGCGGAGGACGGCGAACAGCTCCTTGCTCTCCTGCGGCGTGAGCACGCCGGTCGGCTCGTCCAGGATGAGGAGGTTCGCGCCCCGGTACAGCACCTTGACTATCTCCGCGCGCTGCTGCAGGCCGACCGGGAGTTCGCCGGTGCGGGCGTCCGAGTCGAGCGCAAGGCCGTAGCGCTTGGTGAGGTCGGCGATGGCGGCGCGAGCCCGCGAGCGGTCGTAAAAGTCGGGGCCCGAGACCGGCTCCCGCCCCAGCATCACGTTCTCGCCGACGGTGAACACGGGGATGAGCATGAAGTGCTGGTGCACCATGCCGATCCCGAGAGAGATCGCGTCGCGCGGCCCGGAGATCCTCGCGGGTTTGCCGTTGACCAGGATCTCGCCGGAGTCCGAACGCACCAGCCCGTACAGGACGTTCATGAGCGTCGATTTGCCGGCCCCGTTCTCGCCCACGAGCGCGTGGATCTCGCCGTTGCGCACCTCGAGGTCGACGTGGTCGTTGGCGACGACTCCCGGCCACGCCTTGGTGATGCCGCGCATCTCGACCGCCAGGTTGCCGGACATCGAGCTCATTCCTCGCCCGGCACGTAGGGAAGGCCATCGGCCGCCGGCGGGATGCTGCGCCCGACGAGACCCGCGATCACGACCAGGGTGAGGATGTAGGGCAGGGCGCTGAGCAGGTACGGGGAGGCGTGGATGATGGAGTTGTTGTAGTAGATCGCCTCGCCGAGCCCGAAGATCAGGCACGCGATGAACGCCCCGAACGGGGTCCACTTGCCGAAGATCATGGCCGCGAGCGCGATGTAGCCGCGGCCGTCGGTCATGTTCGGGACGAAGGTGTTCGAGATGCCGATGGCGAGGTACGCGCCGGCCAGGCCGGACAGGATCCCGCTGATGATCACGGCGCCGTAGCGAAGCCGGAACACGTTGATGCCGGCCGTGTCCGCGGCCTGCGGGTGCTCGCCGACGGATCGAACCCGAAGGCCCAGGCGCGTCCGGAACAGGACGACGTGGGTCAGCACCAGGATGATGAGAGCCACGTAGACGATCACGTTCTGGTTGAACAGCACCTGCCCGATGAAGGGGATGCTGCTCAGGCCCGGGATGACGATCTGCGGAAGCGCTTCGCTGTTCTGGATGTGGCCGACGTCCTGTAGCCCGTAGAGGCGGCCGATCAGGAAGACGGTCAGCCCTGCGGCGAAGATGTTGATGGCGATCCCGCTGACGATCTGGTCGGCCCGGAAGCGGATCGAGACCACCGCGTGGATCAGCGCCATCAGTGCGCCGGCGAGCATGGCCAGGAGAGCGGCGAGCCACGGGTTGTGGAGGTGCAGGTCGGCATAGACGGCGAAGAAGGCGCCGGTCAGCATCATGCCTTCCATCGCTATGTTCACCACGCCGCTCCGCTCGGAGATCACGCCGCCCAGGGCGGGCAGCAGGAGGAGGGCGGACAAGGCCAGGACCGACTGCCACAGGTTGGCCGTCACCAGCAGGTGGAGGATGTCGCCGATCGCGGTCATGTGGCCGGTTCGCCCTCTTCCGGA
>DATGEO010000005.1:0-7884 GCA_035310015.1 Candidatus Dormiibacterota bacterium
CGTCGGCGTCGCCTCGCTGACCAACCCGCTCAGCAGCACCGGCGCCCGCTCGCTCTTCCCGGTGCTCGCGCCGCCCGCCCTCTGGGAGCGCGCCAACGCCCTCGACAGCAGCAGCTACGTGTTCTCGACCCTCGTCGGCGCTCCGCTGGCGGGAGCGCTGATCGGCCTGATCGGCCCCGAGTGGGCGCTCGCGGCCGCGGGCCTGGTGTTCGCGGCGGCCGCGGCGGTGATGCTGCGCCTGCCCGAGCCGGCCAGCAGCGGCGGCCGTGACGGTTCGCTGCTCCTCAACGCCTGGCGCGCGCTCGAGTACGTCCTGCGCAACGCGACGCTGCGCGGCCTGGCGCTGACCCTGAGCACGTTCAACCTCAGCTGGGGGATTCTTCTGATCGCGGTGCCGGTGCTCGTGCTCGACCGGCTGCACTCCGGGCCGGCGACGGTCGGCCTGCTGTGGGGCGCCCTCGGTGCGGCCGGGCTCGTCTCGGCTTTGCTCGCCGGTCGCGTTCCCAGCCAGGGCCGCGAGCGGCAGCTGATGTTCGGGGCGATCGTGGCGAGCACGATCGCGATCGCCCTGCTGCCTTTCGCCACGTCGCTCGCGGTGGTGGCGGTGGCGGTGATCGTCGTCGGCGTCGCCAACGGGCCGTTCGACATCGCGCTGTTCACCCTGCGCCAGCGCAAGACGGACCCCGCATGGTTCGGGCGAGCCTTCGCGGTGTCGATGTCTGTGAACTGGGTCGGCCAGCCGGTCGGCTCGGCGCTCGCCGGGCCGCTGATCGGATGGTCGCTGAACGGCGCGCTGTGGGTCGCGGTGGCGATCAGCCTGGTGTCGGCTTTCCTACCGCTGGTGGCCGTGCCTCCTAGCCGGGATTGATGATGCCCGCGGCCGTGAGGCTGACGATCCCGGCGAGGACGTTCAAGCCCAACCCGATGGCGCCGCCGATGACGAAGCCGCGCATCATCGCGCGGATGCCGTAGATCGCGCCGAAGATGGGCAGCACGTAGAAGTAGAAGGTCTGGCTGCCACCCGACGCAATCGCCCAGACGACGGGCACGACCACGCCGATGACGCCGACGATGATCGAGCTGCGCGCGCCGACGATCTGCATGCCGAGGTTGAGGCCGGAGCCTGACGTCGGGCCGATCGGTTGGGGCATGTAACCCGGCGATGCCGGAGGCTGTCCCATCGGCTGGTAAGGCGGCGGGGGCGCCGTGTCTGCCGGAGGCGGAGGAGGAGGGGGGATGTCTGCCATGCGGGAATCCTAAACTCCGGGGCGTGGTTCGACTCCTCACCGGCGGCACCGGTTTCATCGGCCGCCACCTGCTGGAAGAGCTGGCGAAGAGGGACGGAACCACGTACGTCCTGGTGCGCGAGTCGTCGGCGAGACGGCTGAGCTCCTGGGTCGAGCAAAAAAAGCTCACCGATCGCGTGCGGCCGCTGATCGGTGACGTCACCTGGCCGGACCTCGGCATCGCCGATCCGAGCGTCCTCGAGGGGGCGGACCTCTACCACCTGGCGGCGGTCTACGACCTCGAGGCCCCGGCCGAGGCCAACGAGCGCGCCAACGTCGAGGGCACGCGCAACGTGGTGACGCTCGCGCAGCGAATCGGTGCGCGTGTGCACCACATGAGCTCGATCGCGGTCGCGGGGGGCAAGTTCAAAGGCAAGTTCACCGAGGACATGTTCGACGCCGGACAGGACCTCGAGCACCCGTACTACCGCACGAAGTACGAGGCCGAGCGGCTGGTGCGCGAGTCAGGCCTGCGGTTCCGCATCTACCGGCCGGGACTCGTCATCGGTTCCTCCGAAACGGGTGAGGCCGACCGCATCGACGGCCCGTACTACGCGTTCAAGCTCATCCAACGGCTGCGCAACGCGCTGCCCTCGTGGATGCCGCTGATCGGCCTGGAAGGCGGGCAGATCAACATCGTGCCGGTCGACTTCGTGGCGCGGGCGATGGACGCCATCGGTCACCAGCCCGGGCTGGACGGCAAGACCTTTCACCTCACCGACCCTCGCGCGCGGAGCCTCGGCGACGTCACCAACGAGTTCTGTCGCGCTGCTCACGCGCCGCAGTTCACCCTGCGCGTCGACTCGCGCGCGGGCGCGATGCTGCCGAGAGACGCGACGTCGATGCTCCAGCACTGGGCGGTCGCTCAGACGCTCAAGCGCCGCCTGCTCGAGGGCGTGCGCATCCCGGAGGCCGCGCTGCGGTACGTGTCGAACCGGGCGAAGTTCCCGTGCGACAACACGCTTGCGGCGCTCGAGGGCACCGGGATCACATGCCCGCCGCTGCACGACTACGCGTGGAAGATCTGGGACTACTGGGAGCGGCACCTCGACCCCGAGGCGCTGACGCCGCGCAACCTGCGCGCGGCGCTGCAGGGCCGGGTGGTTGTGGTGACCGGCGCGTCCAGCGGCATCGGGCGCGCGACCGCGGCGCTGCTCGCGAGCCACGGCGCGAACGTGGTCCTCGTCTCGCGCACCAAGGAAAAGCTCGACGAGCTGATGGCCGAGATCGAGGCCGCCGGAGGCCGGGCGCAGGTGCATCCGACCGACCTCTCGGACCTGGACGCGTGCGAGGCCATGATCCGCGCGGTGCTGGCCGAGCACGGCCGCGTCGACATCCTGATCAACAACGCGGGCCGCTCGATCCGGCGCTCGATCGCAGCTTCCTATGACCGCTTCCACGACTTCCAGCGGACGATGCAGCTCAACTATTTCGGCGCCGTGCGCCTCATCCTCGCCGTGCTTCCGGGCATGCGCGAACGGCGGCGCGGCCACATCATCAACATCTCGAGCATCGGCACTCAGGCGTTTCCTCCGAGGTTCAGCGCGTACGTCGCGTCGAAGTCGGCGCTCGCGGCATTCACCCGCTGCGTCGGGCCCGAGGTCGCCGACGATGGCGTGGCCGTGACCAACATCCACATGCCGCTCGTACGGACGCCGATGATCGCGCCGACCGGGATCTACCGCAACTTCCCCACCAGCTCACCCGAAGAGGCCGCCGAGCTCGTGGCCGCGGCCATCCTGACGCGCGCGCCGGAGGTGTCGACGCGGCTCGGAAAGCTGGGCGAGACGGTCAACACCCTTGCGCCCGGGCTGCTGCAGTTCGTCATGACCGGCGCCCATCACGTGTTCCCGGACAGCGTGGGCGCCGACGGGGCGGACGGCCGGCGGGCCAGGCCGGCGGACGAAGAGATCTCAGTCGAGGCGGCGGCTATGGCGTATCTGATGAAGGGGATCCATTTCTAGACGGGTATCGGTTCTAGCCGCTCGGCGTCGGTGTTATGAAGGGCAGGTTGTTGAACGCGCCCGACACGCCAAGGATGATCAGGGCGATGTTGAAGATCCCGTAGATCGCGCCGAGGATGGCGGCGACCAGGCCGCAGATCCACCCGGCCTGCGCGAGCCCGTAGCCACCGATCATCCCGTTGGAGGCGCGGATCTTGCGCACCGAGATGCGCCCGAGGATCAGCGCGGTCGTCCCGAACGCGACGCCGAGGACGCCGTAGCAGCAGATCCCGGGAAACGCGACGATGCCGAGGATCAGCGAGGCGATCGCCATGCCGTCCGTCGGCGGCGACACGGCGCCGTATCCGGGGTATCCGGGCGCCGGCGGCGGGAAGGCGGGCGGCTGGTACGGCGGCGGGGGCGGTGGAGGCGGCGCAGCCGGCGGTGGAGGCGGCTGCTGCTCCACGGCTAGCGGTGGGTGGCCGAGACGCCGAGAACGGTGAAGCCCAGGAAGAAGATGAGCACGATGACGATGAGGACGATCACCGCCACCAGCGCGAGGTTGACGACCCCCAGGACGATGCCGATCGTCGCCGCGGTCCTGCCCTCCTCGCCGGTCTCCTGGATCTGGTTGCGGGCGATGACGCCGGTGACGATGGCGACGATGGCCAGGATCGATCCGCCGACGAACGGGATGATGTGCCCGAGATAGGAAAGGATTCCGGTGACCAGGCTGACCATGGCCAGCCCGTTGTGCTGCTTCGGGACGATGTTCGGAGTGTGCGGGACGATGGTCGAAGGCGAGGTCTGCTGGCCCACGGCCTGGGAGGGCGGGGACGGCAGGTTCTCGGGCGGGCTGCTCATGGCCGGGAGTCTAGCAGGCGATTCCTACAATCCTTGACGTGGCTGCGACCACCGACGACGAGATCAGACGGCGCCTGCGCGCGGTGCCCGACGAGCCCGGCGTGTACCTGTTCCGCGACACCAAGGAACAGGTCATCTACGTGGGCAAGGCGCTGCGCTTGCGCGATCGCCTGCGCCAGTACTTCACGCCCGGCTACGCCCAGACCGCGCGCGTCGAGGAGATGGTCCGGAGGATCTTCGACTTCGAGTTCGTGCAGTGCGCCAACGAGGTCGAGGCGCTCGTGCTCGAGTGCAACCTCATCAAGAACTACCGGCCGCGGTTCAACATCCGGCTCAAGGACGACAAGAACTACCTCTACCTGAAGCTGCCGGTGACCGAGACCTATCCGCGCGTGCACTACTCGCGGCGGGTGCAGAACGACGGGGCGCTGTACTTCGGCCCCTACACGTCGGCGCAGTCGCTGCGCGGCACGGTGAAATCCATCCGCCAGCTGCTTCCGTTCCGGACGTGCTCGGACGAGATCTTCAAGCAGGGAAAGGTGTGCCTCGACTTCCATATCCGGCGCTGCCCCGGCCCGTGCGAGAAGAGGATCAGCCCCGAGGACTACAAGGCGCGCATCCGCGAGGTCGCGCTTTTCATGGAGGGGCGCTCGGACATGCTCGTGCGCCGGCTCGAAGGCCGGATGGAGGAGGCGGCCGACCGCCTCGACTTCGAGAACGCCGCGCGCTATCGCGACCAGCTGCAGTCGATCGAGCGCATCGCCGACCGGCAGAAGGTGCTCGTGCACGGCCGCGACGAGCAGGACATCGTGGCCTACGCGCGCAAGGGCAGCGAGGTGTTCGTCGAGGTGGCGTACGTGCGCCAGGGCAAGATGGTCGGGCACGACGGCCATCCCCTCGACGGCGCCGGCGACGTGGGCGAGCCCGAGCTGCTTCGCGGCTTCCTCCTGCAGTACTACACGAGCGCGACTCACGTTCCGCGCTTGGTGATCGTGCCCGGCGCGGTGGAAGAGCCAGACCTCATGACCTCGTGGCTCTCGGAGCGGCGCGGCGGCCCGGTGAGCATCGACGTCCCCCAGCGCGGCCGCAAGAGGGCGCTGGTGCAGCAGCTCAGCGACACCGCGGCGCAGGAGCTCGAGCAGCTCCGCATCCAGGCCGACTACGACCGCAGCCGGACCGAGCCGATGCTGGCGGCGCTGGCCGAGGCGCTCGACCTCGAGGCGCCGCCGAAGCGCATCGAGTGCTACGACATCTCGAACATCCAGGGAGATTCCGCGGTCGGCGCGATGGTCGTGTTCGAGGACGGGCGTCCCCGCAACGACCACTACCGCCACTTCAGGATCAAGTTCACGCCGGGTCCGAACGACTTCGCGATGCTGCAGGAGGTGCTGCGCCGGCGCCTGGAGCGGCTCGAGTCGGCGCAGCGGCGCGAGGAGGCCGACGGCGTCGGGGACAGGTCGTTCACGAGCCGGCCCGACCTGATCCTGATCGACGGCGGCAAGGGTCAGCTCGGCGCGGCGCTCGAAGTGCTCGAGTCGGCGGGCTACGCGGACATCCCGACCTTTGCGCTGGCCAAGGAGCGTGAGGAGATCTTCGCGCCCGGCCGCGCCGAGCCGATCGTGCAGGAGCGGAACTCGCCGGGGATGTTCCTCGTCCAGCGCATCCGCGACGAGGCGCATCGCTTCGCGATCACGCACCACCGCAAGGTGCGCTCGAAGAAGGCGCTGACGTCGCCTCTCGACTCGGTCGAGGGGATCGGGCCCGCGCGCAAGCGCGCGCTGCTGCGACACTTCGGCTCGGTGCAGGCGATCCGCGACGCGGCCGTGAACGAGATCGTCGCCCTCGGGGTGCCCGAGCGTCTGGCCAAGCGCCTGAAGGAAACGCTGTGACGCTGATTGTCTTGGGCACTGCCGAGCGGGAAAGGCTCGAGGAGGACCTGGAGGTCTTCGAGGCCGCGGGATTCAGCCGCATGCGCGACTTCGCCACGATCCCCGAAGGCGACTCGGTGCTCGGCGTCGCGGGCGGGGGGGCGGAGCTCCTGCGCGACGCGGACCGCATCGGCCTCAAGTACGTCCTGGTCCACGAGGGGGCGAGCGACGGCGACCCGGGCGGCACATACGAGCGCGCGCATCATCGCGTGACCGCCGGCGAGCTCGGCGACCTTGCCAAGCACCTCCGGAGCCGCAAGCGGCCGCTGATCACGTGCCTGGCGTTCGGCTACAAGAACGGTGCGCCGAGCGACGCCGCGCTGCTGATCGACGCGCGCTTCCTCGACAACCCTTACTGGGTGCCGGAGCTGCGTGAGCTCAGCGGTCACGACGCCGCGGTCGCGGAGTTCGTCATGGCCCAGCCCGCGGCGGCCAAGCTGCTCGACGACCTTCACCGCATCGTCGTCGACCTCATGCCGCTCTATCACGAGAAGGGACGCATGCACCTGGTGATCGCGTTCGGCTGCACCGGCGGCCGCCATCGCTCGGTGGTGCTGGCCGCCGAGATGGCGCGCCGGCTGGAGAAGACGGACGGCGTCGACGTCGACTTCGTGACTCGAGATATTTGACGAGGGCGCTTGTGCTGGGCGGCGCCGGGTTCATCGGCGTTGCCGCGTGCAAGGAGCTCATGCGCCGCGGCGTCGAGACCATCGCCGCCGGCCGCAAGGACCGCCCGTACGGCACCTTCACCAGCTACGTCGCGTTCGACCGCGACGATGAGTCGCAGCTGCGGCGCGCGCTCAAGACGGCAGAGCCCGACGTCGTGCTCGACCTCGCCTGCTTCCAGCCCGCGCAGATGCGGACGATGCTCGACGTATTCGAAGGCGAGCGTTACGTCTTCGTGTCGACCAGCGGTGTGTACCCCGACCTCAACGGCAAGACGGCGCGCGAGGACGACTTCGCGCCGCTCGCTGGAGATCCGCCGGCCGGTCCGCTGGCTTACCGGGACGGGAAGCGCTGGTGCGAAACGGTGCTGATGGGGACGCCCGATCTGTCCTGGACCATCCTTCGCCCGCCCGCCGTGTTCGGACCGGGTGACCACACCCTGCGCATCGCCGCCTACATGCAGCGCGTCGCCGACGGCGGGCCCGTGCTCGTCCCCCAGGAGACGTATGAGAAGCAGGCCGGCCTCGCGTGGGTGAAGGACGTGGGTTACGCGTGCGCGCTCGCCTGCGACCCGCGCAAGAAGGCCGGAGGCAGGGTCTACAACGTCGGATTCGAGAACGTCAGCGTCCGCGACCTGGTCGAGGGGATCGCCGAGGCGATGGGAGTGCCGCCGAAGATCCGGCCGCTTCCTTTCGCCGAGCTCCCGGAGGGCGCGAGCCCCTACGGGCCGCCACCATGGCGCCAGGCGGGCGTGGACATTGCGCGCGCGAAGGCCGAGCTCGGATTCGAGCCGTCCGCGCTGGGCGACGCGCTCGCCGAGACGCTGGCCTGGTTCCGGGTGGTGAAGCCGTCACACCCCGGGTACGCGAACCGGCAGGCAGAGCTGAGCATCGCCGGAACCTCGTGAGGTCATCGTGCGCCCGCTCGACGCGGGGGTGGACGACACGTCGTAAAGCCGAGCTGCTCCGCTACCTGCCCTGCACGCGGGCAAGCCGGTGGCGCACACCACCCTGCTGACGACTCGGCGAACCCGCGCCACATCGTCAACGAGCCGGACGTCGGCTACCGCCTGGATCCCGGCTAGCGTTCACTCCAGCCGCGGTTCAGCAGGTAGGCGGCAATCAAGGCCGTGATCACGATGCCCGGCGACCAGCCGAGGCCCGGCCCGAAGGGGTCGTAGCTGGAAAGGTCGACGCC
>DATGEO010000006.1:0-5534 GCA_035310015.1 Candidatus Dormiibacterota bacterium
CGAGACCTTGCTCACCGTTGCCTCGTGGCCGAGGGTCACGTTGTCGGCATCGACGTCGTTGTACGGATATGTGTCAGAACGTGAGTTGTCGTCCAGCAGCAGCGCGTCGCACTTGACGAACGACTTCGAGTTGTTGGCTCCGGGATAGATCTTGATGTGGCCTCGGTACGAGGTGCGGCCGCCGGCCTTGGAGATCGACTTCGACGTGATGGTCGAGGTCGTGTTGGGCGCGACGTGGATCATCTTGCCCCCGGCGTCCTGGTGCTGGCCCTTACCCGCGAAGGCGATCGAAAGCACGTCGCCCTTCGCGCCCGGTTCCATCAAATAGACGCTCGGGTACTTCATCGTGATCTGCGAGCCAAGATTCCCGTCGACCCACTCCATGGTCGCGTCTGCGTACGCCATCGCCCGCTTGGTGACCAGGTTGAAGACGTTGGTCGACCAGTTCTGGATCGTCGTGTAGCGGCAGCGCGCGTTCTTCTTCACGATGATCTCGACCACCGCAGAGTGCAGTGAGTCACTGGTGTAGATCGGGGCCGTGCAGCCCTCGATGTAGTGAACGAACGAGCCCTCGTCGCAGATGATCAGCGTCCGCTCGAACTGGCCCATGTTCTCAGCGTTGATGCGGAAGTAGGCCTGCAGCGGGATGTCGACGCGCACGCCCTTGGGCACGTAGATGAAGGAGCCACCGGACCAAACCGCCGTGTTCAGCGCGGCGAACTTGTTGTCGGCCGGCGGGATGATCGTGCCGAAGTACTCCTTGAACAGCTCCGGGTGGTCGCGCAGCGCCGAGTCGGTGTCGGTGAAGATGACGCCCTTCTTCGACAGCTCCTCGTGCAGCGAGTGGTACACGACCTCGGACTCGTACTGGGCGGACACGCCGGCCAGGAACTTGCGCTCGGCCTCGGGCACGCCCAGGCGGTCGTAGGTCTTCTTGATGTCAGGCGGCAGCTCCTCCCACGTCTTCGACTGCTTGTCCGACGCGCGGAGGTAATAGAAGATGTTCTCGAAGTCGATCACCGACAGGTCCGCGCCCCACGTGGGCGTCGGCTTCTTGCGGAAGATCTCGAGCGAGCGGAGCCGCATGTTGAGCATCCATTCGGGCTCCTTCTTCATCCACGAGATCTCCTTGACGATCTCGGGATTCAGGCCGCGCTTGGCCTTGAAGACGTAGTCCTCGGGGACGAAGAAGCCGTACTTCTCCTTGTAATCGGATCCAACGTCGACTGGCTTCGGCTGGGTGGCCAACTAGCTCACCTCCTCTCGGGTCAGGGCTGCCGGCTCTTCGTGCTCGGTCCATTCCGAGTAACCGGTCGTCTCGAGCCGGTCCGCGATCTCCGGGCCGCCGGAGAGCACGAACTTCCCGTCCACCAAAACGTGGACGAAGTCGGGCTTGATGAATTCGAGGATGCGCGTGTAGTGCGTGATGATCAGGACGCCGAGCTCGGGGCCGCGCACGCGGTTCACCGCCTCGGCGACGAACTTGATCGAGTCGATGTCCAGGCCGGAGTCGGTCTCGTCGAGGATCGCGATCTCGGGCTTGAGCATGGCCATCTGCAGGATCTCGGCGCGCTTCTTCTCGCCGCCGGAAAAGCCGTCGTTGATGTAGCGCGGTAGGAACGAGTCGTCCATGTGCAGCACGTCGAGCTCGCCCTTGAGCATCGAACGGAACTCCTTCGGCGAGATCTGCTTGGACTTGTCCTTGCCGTCGTAGCCGCGCTTGGCGTTGAGCGCCGTGCGCAGGAAGTTGGTCATCGAGATCCCGGGCACCACGACGGGGTACTGGAAGGCGAGGAAGACGCCCATGCGTGCCCGCGCGTCGGGCTCCAGGGCGAGCAGGTCCTGGCCCTTGAAGAGCACCTCTCCGCCGTCGATCGTGTACCCGGGGTGGCCGGCCAGCGCGTACGAAAGCGTCGACTTGCCCGACCCGTTCGGGCCCATCACCGCGTGCACCTCGCCCTTGTTGATGGCGAGGGTGACGCCCTTGAGGATCTCCTTGCCCTCGACGCTCGCGCGCAGGTCCCGAATCTCGAAATCAGCCAACTTGGTGCTTCCTCTCCTTCACTTCATATGTGCAGTCGGCGGCGGCCTCGCGCACCCAGGTCGACCTCTCCACCGGCGTGCCCAGGAGGCGCTCGTACATCTGCTGCTCGTTCTGGCACGGAAGAGCGGTCCGGGCGGCGACGTCCTGGATGGGGCAGTTGCAGTGGCGGATCGCCAGCCCGCCGTCCGGCAGCTCGACCACCTCGGCCATGTGACCGTGCTCGGTCGCAAGCTTAGCCAGCTCACGAACGCGCCCGTTGAAGTCGAGACCTGCCAGCCGCCCGGCGTACTCCGCCTCGAGCCTGGCCGCGCGCTTCTCGAAGAACCGCTTCAGCTGGTCGGTGTTCAGGAACTCCACCAGGTCGCCGGCCAGCTCACGGTGGCCGTGGGGGAAGTGCCGGCCGGCCTCCGCCGTGAGCGCGTACACGTTCTCCGGGCGCCCGCGGCCCTGCAGGTGAACGTGCGCCACCGAGATCAGACGGTCCGACTCGAGGCTTTCGAGGTGGCGCAGGGCCGCCTGCTTGGAGACCTCGAGGTGCGACGCGACCTCCGCCAGCGTCGCCTGGCCGCGCATCTTCAGGAAGGCGAGGATGACCTCGCGCCTGGAATCCACGAACCAATCGTACGAGTTTTTCAACCTCGAGGTTGAAATAGGATGTGACCCTCATGCACGCCCGCCTCGCCGCCGCCGCGATGCTGGGGTGCGCGGCCCTGCTCCAGGCCTGCCCGGCGGCCGCGGCGGGCCCGGCGTGGCAGCCGCCGCCGAGGTCGGCGGTCGAGTTCTCGGTGATGATCCCGAGAGCCGACGCGAGCCCGAGCCCCCTGACGGCCCCCGGCGTCAGCCCCTCGCCAAACCCCAGACCGGTTCCTCAGTCCCCGGCCGCGTTCCTCGCGATCGTCATCGTGGTGGCGGTGCTTGGGGCAGGGACGGCGGCGGTGCTGCGCTCGCGCTGGCGCTGACGAGCGATCGAGTGGGCACGACCGTCTCCGCAACCTGCCCGTTCGCCAGCTCGACCCGGTAGGCCCGCCTGCCGTCCACCTCCGCCACGGCCTCGGTGAAGGCGGTTTCGGTGAAGAGGATGCCGACCGAGTCCTCGACCGCGTAGCCGGGCGGCAGGCCCTCGGCGACCAGCTGCCGGTAGACGGGCCGCCGCCTTTCCTCGCCGTCGTAGTGCGGGCAGACGCTGCCGGGCAGGAACCCGAGGCCGTCGCGGAGGCCTGAGAGCTCGAGCCCGAACGAATCCGTCACCGAGCACTCGAACCAGCAGTTCATGCCGGCGCTGACCCCGCACAGCACGACGCCGTCGTCCCACGCCTCGCGCAGCGCCTGGTCCATCCCGTGCACGCGCCAGATGGCCAGCATGTTCGCGGTGTTGCCGCCCCCGACGTAGATGACGTCCTGCTCGCGGACGAGCGGGCGCCAGTCGGAACGGCTCGGCGCGCCAAAGAGCTTGAGGTGCGTCGGCCGGGCGCGGCCGGCGAAAGCCTCATAGAAAAGGACGATGTGCGCGTCCGAATCGCCGCCCGCGGTGCCGAGGTAGAGGATGCGCGGGTTTTCCTTCTGGGTCAGGCCGAGGACGTAGTCGTCGAGCTTGGAGTAGCGCCCAAAACGGCTGAAGCCACCGCCGCCCATTCCCACGATGCGGCGAGGTGGCGTCGTCACGTTCGTGAATTCTCGCATCGCGCCGATACTTCGCATCCCGGACAACACTGTGGATCGCGCACTCCTCTTCTTCGCCCGCGGCCTTCGTGCGTTCGGCTTTGGCTTTTCGGCGGTCCTGATCGCGATTCACCTCGAGCATCGAGGCCTCGGCGCGGCCCTGATCGGCCTCACGCTGGGCCTCGGCCTTGCGGCGGCGTCGCTGTCGGGCCTGGCTTCGGCGTGGCTCGCCCACCGCATCGGCCGGCGGCGCACGCTCGCGATCAGCGGCGCATTGATGGCTGTCACCGGTCTCGACCTGGCGCTCGCGACCTCGCCCGTCCTGCTGGCCGCGTCGGGCCTGACCGGCATGCTCGGAGCGGCCAGCGTCGACCTCGGGCCGTTCTCGTCGGTCGAGCAGACGATGCTCGCCGAGGCGGTCCCGGCGTCCGACCGGAACCTGGCGTTCGGCCGGTACGCCCTGACCGCGGGCCTGCTCAACGCCGCCGGGGCAGCGGCCGCCGTCTTCGCGTCGCCGGCCACGACGTACCGGTTCTTCCTGGGCTATGCGGCGATCGGCTTGGCCACCGCGCTGGCGCCCTCGATCATGGGAGCGCGCCTGGAGGCGACAGGTCCTTCCGTCGCGTTCGGGAAGCTCCGCCCGCTCGCCCTCCTCGCGGCGCTGTTCGCGCTCGATTCGCTGGGCGGAGGATTCGTGGCCAACGCCGTGATCGCGTACTGGCTCCATGTCCGTTTCGGCGCCGGGGCCGTCTTCCTCGGTCCGGCGTTCGCGGGCATCGCCCTCCTGCAGGCGATGTCGTACGAGGTCTCGGGCCGGCTCGCAAACCGCATCGGGCTGATCAACACGATGGTTTTCACCCACCTGCCGAGCAACCTGCTTCTGCTCCTCGTGCCTTTCAGCCCCACGCTGCCGGTGGCGACCGGCATCCTGTTCGCCCGCTTCGCGCTTTCGCAGATGGACGTTCCGGCCCGCCAGGCCTACGTGCTCTCGATCGTGCCCCCCGCCGAGCGGGCCGGCGCCGTGGCGATGACCGGGGCGGTTCGCGGCGTGGCCCAGTCCTTCGGCCCCGTGCTGAGCGGTCTTGCCATCGGCGCCGCCGCTTTCGGCCTGCCTTTCTTCGCCGGAGGCGGCCTGAAGATCGTCTACGACATCGCGCTCTTCGCGGGCTTCCGCAACCGCCGAGCCGACCACGAGCGCTGATCGCGGGCGGCTGCGCGTTTAAGGTGCATGTGGGCAAGGCGGGTGGCGCAGGGCCTGGCGCTCCTGGGCGTCTACTCTCTCGTGCTGGCCGCCATCGGCAAGCAGCTGGTCGCCCAGGGCAAGGTGAGCTTCCAGGGCAGCATGGTCGAGTTCGCGCTCGTCACGCTGGTCTTCATCGGCGTCGCCGTGTTCGTCTTCACGCGGCCCGCGCGCGCACCCCTGGAGTAACGCCTTACCTTCTCCCTCCGTGGCGGAGGACCTGACCCGACTCGAGGCCGAGGAGCTCGAGCGCCGCATCGCCGGCGTCCAGAGCCGCATGCGTCCCGTCGAGCAGCAGCTGGCAGGCCTGCGCGCCGAGCGCGACGTCCTCCTGACCGAGAAGCGCCGGCGCGAGCGCACGGCCCACCGGCAGGCGCGGGCCGACGTCAAGGCGGCGGTGAAGGAGGGCCGCGTGCCGAACCTCGCCGAGCTGATGGGCGGCGCCGATCCGCCGGCTCTCGACGCCTACGTCTACAACCTCAAGACGGGCGGCGAGGTCGGGCTCGGCTATCCGGGCGCGCGGCGGCCGTCGATCGCCCTCACCGACGGCGTCCAGACCGCACAGGCCTATGACTTCGACGAGGCCGCGCG
>DATGEO010000007.1:0-3426 GCA_035310015.1 Candidatus Dormiibacterota bacterium
GTCCGTGATCAGCAAGATCGAGCTCGGCGAGGCGGATGCGGGGATCGTGTACGCGACCGACGTGAAGGCGGCGGGGAGCAAGGTGCAGGGCGTGCCCATCCCCGACCGGTACAACGTCGTCGCCACCTACCCGCTCGTCGAAGTGAGAGGCGCCGCCAACCCGAACGCGGCGATGGCGTTCATCGCCTACGCCCTCTCCCCCGCCGGCCAGTCGACGCTCGCATCGTTCGGCTTTCAGGGCGCCTGAGCGGTGAGGCGCGAGCGCGCGCCGCTGTGGATTGCGGTCCTGGCGACGATCGGGGCGGCGTTCTTCATCCTGCCGCTCGTCGGGCTGGTGGTGAGGACTCCCTGGGGTGACGCCCTCGGCTCGCTGACGTCGCCGGACACGCTGAACGCCCTGAAGCTCTCGCTCATCGCGTCCCTGTCTTCGACGGCGGTCGCGCTCGTCCTGGGCGTGCCGCTGGCCTGGGTCTACGCGCGGGTCGAGTTCCCGGGCCGCGCCGTGCTGCGGGCGCTGACGACCCTGCCGATGGTCCTGCCCCCGGTCGTCGGAGGCATCGCCCTGCTGCTCGCCTTCGGCCGCCGCGGCCTGCTCGGCTCACTGCTCGACAGCGCTTTCGGCATCACGCTGCCGTTCACGAGCGCCGGGGTGGTTTTCGCCGAGACCTTCGTCGCGATGCCGTTTCTCGTCCTCACCGTCGAGGCCGGCCTGCGCTCGATGGACCGGCGCTACGAGGACGCCGCGCGAACGCTGGGCGCGCATCGGTGGACCGTGTTCACGCGCGTGACGCTGCCCATGATCGGCCCGTCGCTTGCGGCGGGCGCGGTCCTGTGCTGGGCGCGCGCCCTGGGCGAGTTCGGCGCGACGATCACGTTCGCGGGCAACTTCCCGGGCGTCACGCAGACGATGCCGCTGGCCGTCTACCTGCTGCTCGAAACCAATCCAGAGGGCTCGTTCATCCTCAGCGTCATCCTGCTGCTCGTCTCGCTGGTGGTCCTCGTCGGCCTGAGGCGCCGGTGGCTGTGGTCGGTGTGACGCTCGACGCGGCCGTCCGCCTCAGCCTCGGCGCGCTCGAGCTCGACATCTCACTTGGTGTGGGCGACGGCGAGGTCGTCGCGCTGCTGGGGCCGAACGGCGCGGGCAAGACCACGCTGCTGCGCGCGCTCGCTGGCCTGGTGCCGATCGAGACCGGCCACGTCCGCCTCGACGGCGAGGTGCTGGAAGACACGACGACCGGTCGCTACGTGCCGCCGGAAAAGCGGTCCATCGGCTTCGTCTTCCAGGACTACCTCCTGTTCCCGCACCTGAACGTGCTCGAGAACGTCGCCTTCGGACTGCGATCGCGCGGAAGCGCGCGCGCCGAGGCGGAGCGCGCCGCGCTGCGGTGGCTCGCCCGCGTCGAGCTCGCTGAGCGTGCGCGGTCGAAACCGTCCGAGCTGTCCGGCGGCGAACGCCAGCGCGTCGCCCTCGCACGTGCGCTGGCCGCGGATCCGCGGGTGCTGCTGCTGGACGAGCCGCTCTCGGCGCTGGACGCCACCACGCGCGCGAGCGTGCGGCGCGACCTGAAGTCGCACCTTTCGTCTTTTCGAGGCGTCCGGCTGATGGTCACGCACGACCCGCTCGAGGCCGCCATCCTGGCCGACCGGCTGGTCGTGATGGAGAACGGGAAGCACGTGCAGACCGGAACGCCGGTCGAGGTGACAGAGCGGCCGCGCTCCCGGTACGTCGCCGACCTGGTCGGGGTGAACCTGTTGAGGGGCGAAGCCGATCACGGGTCGGTGCGCACGCCGGACGGCATGACCGTGGCCGCGGCTGGAGCGGTGAGCGGCGAGGTGTTCGCCGTCATCCACCCGCGCGCCGTCTCGCTCTATCGCTCGCGACCCGACGGGAGCCCGCGCAACACGTGGCGGGGCAGGGCCAACGGCGTCGAGCTGTACGGCGACCGCGCGCGCGTGCGGATCGAGGGCCGGGTGCCGATCATCGCCGAGGTGACGCCGGCCGCGCTGGCGGACCTCAAGCTCGGCGAAGGCGCGGAGGTGTGGCTGTCCTTCAAGGCCACAGACGTCGGCGTGTACCCGGCCTGAGGGTCAATCCGGGTATTCGTCCTTGCGCCAGCTGCGGGGCTCGGCGGCTGGGGCTTTCGCTGTTCGCTCGAGCAGGAAGCCGAAGTACGGCGCGACGAACGGGTCAGGCGCCGACACGGTGTAGGTGTGGTACACGGTCCCGTTCTCAAGCGCGAAAGCTATCCAGCTGGGGTTCTCACGCAGACCGTCCTTCAGTTCGGCCCCGACCTGGTGCGACCACTCCACGAGCCACTCGGGCGGGTTGTCGATCATCTCCTTGACCTCGGGAATCCGCTGCGCTTGATCCTCAGTCAGCGCGAGGCCGAAGTCGAAGGCGAAGTCGCTGCCGTAGCTGGACACGTATGGAAACTGCCAGCCCATCCGCTCCTTGTAGGCCGTCAGCCGAGCGATCGGCGCCCTGGAGATGCAGAGCAGGGTCACGTCGCGATGCCTCACGTGCACAAGCGTTCCGTCGAGCCCGTCGGCCAGGCTGCTGCAGCCCGGGCAGGCGCCGAGCGTGTAATCGGGGCCGAACATGATGTTGTAGGCGAGCAGCTGTGAGCGCCCGTGGAAGAGCTCGGCCAGCGTCTTCTTGCGGTCCTCGGTGTCGAACTCGTATTCCTTCTCGACCCGGACCCAGGGAAGGGCGCGACGCGCGCTCGTGATCTCCTCGTTTCGCTTCGCCTGCTCGGCCTCGAGCTTCGCGAGCTCGTCCCGGGCCGCCTGCCATTCTTCGCGGGTTCCGATCCTGTGTTCGGGCATCTGACCTCACTCTAGAACGCGGGCCGAGAGAGTCAGGTCGTGGTCCGCCGCCGGAAGAGCGCCACCGCCGATCGCGAGGCTGCCAGGGTGTTCAGGTCAGGGCTACCGTGGTGTGGCCCCCATTGCCGTGCGGATCGCCGGCGCGTATAACTGGCGGACGTCCTGCGCCGGACACCGGCTCATTCCGAGCTGACACGTCGCAGGCAGATAGGAGGGGTGGATGCCTAGAAAGCTTCTGTTGCTGGTTTTTGCTTTGGCTTCGGCGATCGCCGTCACGGTGACACCGGCGCTGGCCGCTGCGCCGGGGTCGGAACAGATGTATGCCAACGGCTCGACCGTGTACATGATCGCTCCACCGACGATTGCGACTGGCGGAACCAACGTTCCGGACGAGCTGTACCTCGCCGTGTACCCGATTGATCCGACGGGGGCCAACCTCGGCCACCTGACCGTCGGGACCAACAAGTACGCGCCTCAGTGCGATCCCTGCTTCCACCCAGGCGTCCCGCCGCCGCTCGCCTACCACGACCACGTCATCAGCGGCGCCCCCGGTTACGGCGTCAATGGGACCGCGGGTGCCTTCAATCCTTTCTGGCACGT
>DATGEO010000008.1:0-11235 GCA_035310015.1 Candidatus Dormiibacterota bacterium
CGGGGCGAAGGCCGCCGGTGCTGGCGATGTTCACGATCGAACCGCCGTGCTCCCGCATCCACGCCCTGTACACGAGCTGAGTCAGGACCAGGATGCCGCGGACGTTGACCTCGAAGGTCTTGTCCCAGGCGGCCAGCTCCACGTCCATGAGCGGCCCCATGTCCGGGTTCGTGCCGGCGTTGTTGACCAGGATGTCGATGCGGCCGTGGCGCTCCATGGCGGCGCCGACGAGCCGCTCCAGGTCCTCTGGGCGGCCGGCGTGCGCGGCCACCGAGGTGGCGTGGTCGGGGAAGCGGGCGTTGATGCGATCGGCCTCGGCGTCGAGGTCGGCCTGCTTGCGGCTGGAGAGGACCACTTTCGCGCCCTGCTCCGCCAGCACGTTGGCGATGGCGCTGCCGATCCCCCGGCTGGCGCCGGTGACGAGCGCCACCCGTCCGGTCAAGTCGAACCTGGAGGCTGAAGGCACGACTGTTACGATATCCCGCCACTGATGGCGATCTCAGGCAAGGCGGCCGATGACATCCTGGAGCGGATCTTCCAGCCCGCCACCAAGCCCAGCGCCATGGACCAGGCCGAAGAGACCCTTCGGCATCCCAAGCGGCTGGTCTACGTGGCCATGTCGAACAAGGTTTTCTACTGGCGGGCGCACATCCAGAAGTTCGTGCTCGACTCCGGCCTGGTGCCGGTCAGCCCGTTCATGCTCTTCGACTACTACCTCATGCACACCGTTGGCAAGGACGTGGTCAGGCAGGCCATGAACAACCTGCTGGCCAAGTGCGACGAGGTGTGGGTGTTCGGGCGGCTGTCGCTCGGTGTCAAGGTCCAGGTGGGCATCGCCAAGCGCATGAACAAGCCCATCCGCTACTTCGACATCTCCGATCTCCCGGTGACGGTCATGCCCATCACCGAGGAGACGGCGCAGGAAGAGCTGAAAGACTAAGCGGGCTCCGCCTCGATCACACTCCGCCGATCGGAGACTGGGATCACGCGAGTCAGCTTGAAGCTCGCCTGCGCGAGCAGCGAACGGTATTCCTCCTCCGTCCTTTCGCGACCCCCGAGCATGACCAGCATGTTGACGTCGAACAAGGATGCCGCTGACGGCATACCGTGCGGTGACATAACCGATTCGAGGAGCAGGAGCTGGCTCGACGGCCTCTGCGCAGACCGACAGTTGCGAAGGATCTTCAACGCGGACTCGTCGTCCCAGTCGTGAAGGATGTGCGACAGGACGTACACGTCCCCGCCTTCCGGCACCGACTCGAAGAAGTCTCCCTCCACGAGCCGGCAGCGTTCGAGAAGACCGCGGCTGCCGAGGAACTCGCGGGCGGACTCCAGCACCTGCGCCTGGTCCTCGATGACGGCGGTGACCGACGGATTGGCGGTAAGGATGGTCGCGGCCAGTGCGCCATTGCCACCACCGACGTCGACGACGATTGCGGCGCGCGAGAAGTCGCACGCTTTGACGAGCCCGGTCAGCTGGTTCTCGACGTTGCCCGCCATGGCGGCATCGAACTCCGCCTGCGCTTCGGGGTGCTGCGCCAGGTACGCGAACATCGGGCTGCCGAAAATGTGAGGAAAGGCGGGCTTGCCGGTCCGCACCGAGTACATCAGGTCGGCCCAGGCCCGGTAGTGCTCCGCCCCGAGCATCACCGCCAGCGCCCGCATCGAGCCAGGCACGTCCGAGCGAAGCCCCTGGCCGAGCTCGGTGAGGGCGAATCGCCCGCCCGCGACTTCTGCGACCACTCCAAAGTAGGCGGCCAGCCGGAGAACGCGCTCGAGGCTGTCCGCGTCGACCTCCGTCCGGGCCGCCAGGTCCACCGCGGTCGCCGGCGCTTCGTCGAGCCGGTCGGCGATGCCGAGCACCGCCAGGACGTGCAGCACCTGGGTGGCGCGGAAGCCGTCGACCAACGTCAGCAGCCCGGCATGCCGCCCGCTCATCGTGCCGCGAAAGCTACCCGATCAGACGGCGGCCGCGGCCTTCACCACCCTCCGGTACCAGCGATCGCGGTCGGCCAGCTCGTCCAGCCGCGGCATCGAGTCGGGCCCGGCCCACGCGCGATTGAGCACCTTCATGCCGTACGCGTCGTACACCGCTTTGGCGAACGCCTCGCCGCGCTTGTACTGCTGCAGCTTGAGGTCGAGCCCGGTGAGCCGCCAGATCACGATCTCGATGACGCTGCGGCTCCGCCCGCGGGCCTGGTAGGCGGCCTCGAGCTCGTCGAACGCCGGCAGCAGCTTCCGCCCGAGCTCGTTCATGACGAGATTGCTGTAGCCCTCGACGAACGACATCGTGCCCTGCATCTGCCGCATTACCCGCCACTGGGCGGGCAGTACGCCGGCGAAGGCCGCGACCCGGGTGGCCGGCGAGCCGGTCTTGGTGGCCGACTCGAGCAGCACGCGCATCGAGTCCTCCATGTGCTTGCGCAGCCAGGGGTGGGCGGCGAACTGCCAGGCGTGCGTCATCTCATGGAGGATCAGCCAGCGGCGCAGGTCCGGCCCCGACAGCTCCGCCCGGCGCCCCCAATCCTCGACGTTGGTCTCGACCAGGTACAGGCCGTCGCTGCCCATGGGCTCGGCGCCGAGCAGCTGCGGGTCGTACTGGCCGAGCACGCGCCGGCCGAGGAACGCGAGCATGAAGGCGACGTAGTGGTTCAGGCCGGCCCGGCCGGCATCGACCATCAGCGAGTTCGGCATCCGGCCCTTCTCCAGGATCGGGTCGACCACCCGGCGCAGGATGCCGAGGTTGAGATCCAGCCAGCCGGCGCGATCGAGCGCGGCGAACTCGGGCATCGAGGCGCCGGACGGCAGGCCGCCGACGAAGTCGAGGAGCGGCTTCTCAAGCTGCGCCGCCATCAGGCGATAGTCGCGAGCCGCCGCATCGAGGTCGACCGGCGTGGCTGCCGATGACAGCCAGGAGCGGGCATGCTGGCGAACCTGAGCCCAATCGAGCAGGACGCCGGAGCCGCCACGCGGCCTGACCGCTTCGGCCACGGCGACGGTGGCGAGGCCGGCCATGAGGCCGAAGATCGCTGCGGAGCGGAATGAACCCTTCACCCGCTCCAGCCTACGAAGCCCCGAGCCGGGTGACAAGCCATCCGCTCAAACCGCGCCGGCCGGCTACATCAGTAGATGTACGGCCAGCTCCGGTTGCGCTTGAAAACGACCTTGCAGGCGTCGCAGCGGAACACGATCTGCAGCTGCCGGCGACCGATGGCGGCGGCGTCGCGCCCGCATACGGGGCAGGACGCGGTCTCCTCCATGTACGGAGCCGGAAGGGGATCGACCTTGATCTCGAGACGGCGGCGTTTCTTCGACATACTCCTCGACCTTTGCTTAACGCGGGTTGTGGAAAACCCTGCGCATGGGGTTGCTGGCGCGATTGGTCAGACGTCGATGAGAGTTACGTCCAGATTTTTCAATCCCTCCGGTGGTTCGATGCCGGCGTTGTGCAGGCGCTTGAGCAGAACGAGGATGAAGCGGACCCCGGCCAGGTTCACGCCGTGCTTCCGGGTCAGGGTCTGGATGGCCTGGAGCTTCATCACGTCCCGGCGCGAGTAGCGGCGCCGGTTGGTGACCGTCCGCTTCGGCCGGATCATGTCGAGGTGCTCGTACATCATCAGCGTGCGCGGATGCGTTTCCAGGATCTCGGAAGCCACGCTGAGCGTGAATATCGGCTTGTCGAGATCGATGCCCGCGTCGTCGTTCGCGGGGCCGCCGGCGGTTGCGGCCGAGTCCCTGGATTTCAGTTTCAACGGTTTAGTTCGGCGCGGATTATAGCCTTTGCGCCGTTCTTGTCATAACTTTGGGTGACAGAACCACGTCCACTTTCCATGCTTTTCTGCACGCGTCCATATAGTTACCCGCGTGTCCGCTCTGCTGAGTCTCCTGCTGGTGAGCCTCTCCGTCGGACTCAGCAATTTCGCCGGCGCGATCGGGATCGGGCTGACCGGCAGCGACGCCCGGACCCGCCTCAAGGTCGGCATCGCGTTCGGCCTTTTCGAAACCGCGATGCCGGTCATCGGCCTGCTCCTCGGGGCGGCCGTGGCCGGCCACCTCGGCCACATCGCCAAGTACCTGGGCGCCGCGATCCTGGTCCTGACCGGCGCCTATACGATCTGGCAGGGCCGGCGAACCGCCAAGCTCGAGCGCACCACAGGAGAGGCGGTGCCGGTGCCCGCGATCCGCATGCACCAACTCCTAGTCACGGCGCTCGCGCTCAGCATCGACAACCTGGCCGTGGGCTTCGCCATCGCCGTCTACAACGTCAACATCGTGCTGGCCGCCGTGATGATGGGCGTCGTCAGCGTCGGCCTCTCGCTCCTCGGCCTGGAGCTGGGAAGCCGCCTGGGCGAGCGCGTCGAGGAGTGGAGCGAGGAGATCGGCGGCGGCGTGCTGATCCTGGTCGGCGTCGCGCTCGGGGCGGGAGTTCTCGGCTAAAGGCCGGATCTCCGGAGGAGGCCGCGCCACTACGATTAGGGGCAGCTTGACCGAGATTCCATCCCTCGAGCAAGTTCTGGTCACGCTCGAGGGCAACGTCGCCACCGTGACCCTCAACCGGCCGGACCAGCGGAACCCGCTCGGCGCGACCATGCTCCGAGACCTCGCCACGGCCTTTCGCTGGTGCCAGAAAGAGGAGGCCGTGCGCGTCGTCGTGCTCACCGGCGCGGGTGACCGCGCCTTCTGCGCCGGCGCCGACCTCGGCAGCTTCGGCGACGGCATGACCGACCTCGAGCTGTTCCGCAGCCGCGACCTGTTCGTGGACCTCTTCCTGCTGATGGCCGACCTGGGGAAGCCCATCGTCGGCCGCATCAACGGCCACGCGCTCGCGGGCGGATTTGGGCTGGCGTGCTCGTGTGACATCCTCGTCGCCGTCGACACCGCGACCTTCGGCACGCCGGAGATCAACGTCGGGATCTGGCCGATGATGATCCAGGCGGTCCTCTCCCGCAGCCTCCCGCGCAAGGTTCTGCTCGAGATGGAGATGCTCGGCGACCGCTGGACCGCGATGCGGCTCGAAGCCCTCGGCGTCGTGAACCACGTGGTGACCCGCGAGCAGCTCGACGCCACGGTCGGCGACATCGCGACCAAGCTCGCGCGCAAGTCACCGGCCGCGATGCGACTCGGCCGCGACTCCTTCTACCGCCAGCAGGACATGGACTTCCGGGCCGCGCTGCACTACCTGCACGGCCAGTTCCTGGTCGTGTCCAAGACGGAAGACTCCAAGGAAGGCATCAAGGCCTTCTTCGAGAAGCGCGAACCAGACTTCAGGGGAAGGTGACCGACAAGAGCCGCGCGCTTCGCGAGAAGGCGCTCAAGGGCGGCACCCGCTACCTGCCCAAGCTGCGCGAGCAGCGCAAGCTGACGGTGCGCGAGCGCCTCGACCTGCTCTTCGACCAGGGCTCGTTCGTCGAGGACGGGCTCTTCGCCAACGTCCTGGCCGACGAGCTGCCGGCGGACGGCGTCGTCACCGGCCTGGGACTCGTCGAGGGCCGCCAGGTCGCGGTCATGGCCAACGACCCGACCGTCAAGGCGGGCAGCTGGGGCGCGCGCACGGTCGAGAAGATCGTGCGCATCCAGGAGGCGGCAGCCCGCCTGCGCGTCCCGCTGTTCTACCTCGTCGACTCCGCCGGCGCGCGCATCACCGACCAGATCGACATGTTCCCGGGGCGCCGCCACGCCGGCCGGATCTTCTACGACGAGGTGTGGCTGTCGGGGCAGGTGCCGCAGATCTGCCTCCTGTTCGGCCCGTCGGCCGCGGGCGGCGCGTACATCCCCGCGTTCTGCGACGTGGTCGCCATGGTCGACGGCAACGCCTCGATGTACCTCGGCTCGCCGCGCATGGTCGAGGTCGTGGTCGGAGAGAAGGTCGACCTCGAATCGCTCGGCGGCGCGCGCATGCACTGCACCGAGAGCGGCTGCGGCGACGTGCTCGTCGCCGGCGACAAGGAGGCCATCGAGTTCGGCCGGGCTTACCTGCGGTACATGCCCCAGCGCTCCGGCGAGAAACCGCCCGCCTGCGGTCCGAAAGCGGCCCGCGCCGGCGCCAAAGGCATCGGCGAGCTCGTGCCCGAGCAGGCGAACCAGGGCTACGACATGCGCAAGGTCATCGACGCATTGATCGACGAGGGCAGCTGGCTCGAGATCAAAAAGCTCTTCGCCAAAGAGATCCTCACCGGCTTCGCTCGCCTCGACGGGCAGGCGGTGGGCGTGGTCGCCAACCAGCCGATGCAGAAAGGCGGCGTGCTGTTCAACGACTCGGCCGACAAGGCCGCACGCTTCATCTGGCTCTGCGACGCGTTCGAGATCCCGCTGCTCTTCCTCGCCGACGTGCCGGGATTCATGATCGGCACCGACGTCGAGCGCCGAGGGATCATCCGCCACGGCGCGAAGATGATCACGGCGGTCTCCGAGGCGACCGTGCCGAAGATCTCGGTGATCGTGCGCAAGGCCTACGGCGCCGGACTCTATGCGATGGCCGGCCCGGCCTTCGACTCCGACGCCGTGCTCGCGCTGCCGTCGGCGCAGATCGCGGTGATGGGGCCGGAGCCGGCGGTGAACGCGGTCTTCTTCAACAAGCTGGCCGAGCTGCCCGAGGCCGAACGCGCGGCCAGACGCAAGGAGCTCGAAGACGAGTACCGCGAAGACGTCGACCTGTACAAGCTCGCCGCCAACCTGATCGTCGACGACGTCGTCGAGCCGGAGCGACTGCGCGATGAGCTGATCAAGCGCTTCCACGCCTACTCGACGCGGGTTTCATCCCCCCCAAATCGCAAACATGGGGTGCCGCCGGTTTAGAAGCGAGTAGTGTGCTGGCGAACACAGCGTGCGCGTCAGCAGCGATTCCGAACGCTTCCAGGCCTGGCTCCAGGACACCTTCGACGCCCGTCAGCACGACGGCGAAACCATCGCCATGGGTCCTTTCCGGGCGATCGTCTTCCGCGGCGAAGGCAAGCCTTCCGCCTGGATGACGCTGGTCGAGGGCGAGGCCGGCGAGGTCGACGGCCGGAAAGCCCTGACCAAGCTGCGGGCGGCGTTCCACAAGCACGACATCGACATCGAGGTGGAGTACGACGATCACGCCTTTCCGCACGCGGCCGAGTGGTTTGCCGAGGCCGGCCTGAAGCTCATCGAGACGAATCCGCTGATGGCCTGCCGGCCGGACACGTTCCAGCCGTTCGCCGCGCCCGACGTTTCGCTGACGCGCCTCTCCGAGCACGGCAAGCCGAACGAGCTGGAGGCCTTCCAGAAGCTGCGATGGACCGACGGCGGCGAGGTCGACCGCGAGGTGCCGCCGCTCGAGCGCCTGCGGCAGGACCTGCGCTCGCAGACGAGCGTCTACCTCCTGGCCTGGCTGGACTGGGAGCCGGTCGGCACCGGCGTCTCGCACCTGACCAAGGCCGCCGCCGAGATCGTCGGCGTCGTGACCCGCAACGACCGCCGGCGCCGCGGCGTGGCCGCCACGGTGACCTCAGACCTCGTCCGCCGCCACTTCGAGGGCGGCGGCGACTTCGCCTTCCTCGACGCCGCCAACGAACCCGCCGCCAAGGTCTACGAAAAGCTCGGATTCACCAGATTTGGAGCGAAGGCGCTTTATCGATAGTGGTGGGCGACCAGGTTCCCCGACGCTATCGTTTGACTACTTCAGAGATGGCGAGCCCGATCAAGCGGTTCGATCCTAACGTGGCGCCAGGCCGCGAGTCGCCGCCGATCGTCCTCAAGGAGGTCTACGAGCAGCGCTTCGACGAGGCCGACCAGGTGCGCAAAGAGGCGATCTGGCGCGAGCTCGGGCGCTTCTTCCAGCGCTATATCGGCCCCCAGGACCGGGTGGTGGACATCGCGTGCGACCTGGGCTACTTCATCCGCAACGTCCGCGCCGGCGAGCGGTGGGCGACCGACATCCGCGACGTCGGCGCGACCTTGCCCCCGGACGTGCATTTCATCCGGGCCAGCGGCCTCGACCTGGACGACGTGCTGCCAAACGACTCATTCGACCTTGCGTTCTTCAGCAACTACCTCGAGCACCTGGCGTCGACCGAGGCGGTGCTCGAGCAGCTGCGCGTGGCGTACGCGCTGTTGAAGCCGGGCGGCAAGGTGCTGATCCTGCAGCCCAACATCCGGCTCATCGGCGGCTCGTACTGGGACTTCATCGACCACCAGACCGCGCTGACCGAGAAGAGCCTGGCCGAGGCGGCGACCATGGCCGGGTTCCGCACGCGGCAGGTCATCGCCCGGTTCCTGCCCTACACGACGAAAAGCCGCTTCCCCCAGCACCCGCTGCTGGTGCGGGCATACCTGCACGTTCCGCCCGCGTGGCTGATGTTCGGGAAGCAGACGCTGTACCTCGGGGAGAAGCCCGCGGCGCGCTAGCCGAACGCTAGCGACCGACGTACGCGCGCGACTCTTTCGCCAGCGCGACCCAGCGCTCGGTCGCGCCGTCGAGCGCGAGCCACTCCCGCATCAGCCAGGCCGCCCGACCCGAAGCCCTTGCCCACGCCGCGCGTGACGCGCCGGTCGCGCGAGAACGCCGCGGCGACGCGCTCGAACGCGGCGTCAGCGGCTGGGCTGGACACGGCGCAGCGCCGCCAGGTCGCCGCTGAACTTGAGCCCTCGCTTTTTGGCGGTCGCCAGGTCGAGGTGGTTGAGCATCAACCCGAGCACCAGCGACGGCGTCGCGGTGATGACGGCATCCGCATGCTCGTCCTTGCCGGGGCGGACGTGGATGCCGCCGTCCCGGGTCTCGACCAGCACCGGATGCTGACCGGTCCAGACCTCGATCGTGACCGGCCGCTTTTCCGGTGACCTGTCGACGAGGTGCGCCTCCAGCGGGAGGGCAAGCCAGTGGCTGCGGAACTCCTCGTCGTCGATGGGCCGCTGCACCAGGGGCGAGCCCCACCGGCCAAGCGCCTTGAGCACGGGCTCGAGGTCACGGCCCCGGTCGGTCAGATCGAAAAGCGTCGTCGCCACCGGGGGTGGCGCCTCCTCGCGGCGAACGATGCCGGCTTCCTCCAGCTCGCGCAGGCGGTCCGCAAGCAGGTTGGTGGCGATCCCCGGCAGCCCGTAGCGGAGGTCGGTGTAGCGGCTCGGACCCTGGAGCAGAAGCTCGCGGACGATGAGCAGCGACCACCGCTCGCCGACCACGTCGAGGGCCTGGGCGATCGCGCAGTACTCGTTGTAGGTCCTCACGTTGGAGATCGTACGCCTCCCGCTTGAATTTGGCAACTTAGGACTTGACTTTCTTGTCTTACTGCTTTACTTTCTTGTCTAACGCCACATTCGCCAAGGGAGGTTCGCGCATGAGCACCCGACCGACTACACGTTCACAGGCCGCGTGGGCGATGGCCCTCACCTCGATAGCTTTCTTCATGGGCGCGCTCGACAACCTGGTGGTGATCACCGCGCTGCCCGCGGTGCACCGCGAGATCGGCGGGACCCTTTCCGACCTCGAGTGGACGGTCAACGCTTACACGCTGGCGGTCGCGGCCGGAATCATCACCGCCGCAGCGCTTGGCGACAGGCTCGGGCGCCGGCGCGTCTACACCCTCGGGCTCGTGCTCTTCAGCCTGGCCTCGGCCGCGTGCGCCCTGGCCCCGACCACGGGCGTGCTCATCGCCGCGCGCGCCGTGCAGGGAATCGGCGCCGCCATCATCACCCCCCTCAGCCTGACCATCCTCACCGCAGCATTCCCGGCCTCGCGACGTGGCGCGATCGTCGGCGTGTGGGGCGGCATCGGCGGCCTCGCGGTGGCGGCAGGGCCTCTGGTCGGCGGAGCCGTGACCCAGGGTCTCAGCTGGCACTGGATCTTCTGGGTCAACGTCCCGATCGGCCTGGTGGCCGCGGCCCTGTCGGGTCGCCTGCTGGCCGAGTCGCACGGCCCGGCCGCGCGCGTAGATGTGCCTGGGCTGGTGCTGGTGAGCCTGGGCGCCGTGGCGGTCGTCTTCGGGCTCATTCGCGCCGGCGACCTCGGCTGGACGAGCGGCGATGCGCTGATCCCTCTTGGCGCCGGCCTTGCGGCGCTCGTCGCCTTCATCGCGTGGGAGCAGCGAGCGCCGGAGCCGATGCTGCCGCTCCGGCTGCTCAAGATCCGCCCGTTTGCCGCGGCGGTGATCACCTCCTTCCTCGTCTTCGGCTCGATCCAGGCCGCCGCGTTCCTCGCCTCTCAGTACTTCCAGCTCGGCCTGGGCTACTCGCCGCTGATGACGGGCGTGCGCTTCCTGCCCTGGACCGGAATGGCGTTCGTCGTGGCTCCGCTGGCCGGGCGTCTGTCGGATCGCGTCGGCACGCGGCCGCTGATGGTGATCGGGCTCGCCGTGCAGGCGGGCGCGTTGGCGTGGATCGCGGAGATCGCCGCGACAGGCATCGGCTACGACCGGCTCGCGATTCCCTTCATGCTCGGCGGCATCGGCATCTCGATGGCGCTGCCGACCACGCCGGCCGCGGCGCTTGGATCGGTGCTGCCGCAGGACCTGGGCAAGGCATCCGGCATCGTGAACACGATGCAGCGCTTCGGCGGGGCGTTCTCGATCGCCGTGGTGTCGGCGGTCTTCGCGACGAACGGCGCGCTGACAAGCCCTGCCGGCGTGGTGGCGGGGTTCCGCCCCGCGACGGAGGTCGTCGCGGGCCTGTCCCTGCTCGGGGCTGTGGCGGCGCTGGCGGTGGGCTCGCGCCGGCGCGCGAAGTCGGCCGGCGCCGGTCGCATCGAGAGCCTCGCCGTCGAGACGGAACCGGCCGCGGTGGCTTAGCCCTCAGAGGTCCTTGGCGTAGCAGACGCTCGTCGCCGCGGTCAGGTATTCGCCCCAGCAGTCGATCTGCTCGAAGCCTGCGTGGCGGTAGAGCGCGATGGCGGCGTGCTGGTGAATGCCGGTCTCGAGCACGAGCCGGCTCACGCCCAGCGTCCGAGCACGCTCTTCCAGGGCGTCGAGCACCGCGCGCCCGACGCCCTGTCCGCGCAGGTCGGGATCGACGTACATGCGCTTGACCTCGGCGGTGTCGGGGTCGAGCAGGCGGATGGCTCCGCAGCCGACCGCGCGGCCATCACGCCGCGCGATGAGGTACACGCCGCGGCCCTCGTCGACGTGCTCGGCCTTCAGGTTGGGGCCGAACCGCTGCTCCGGCGGGTACAGGAGAGCGAGGCCGGCGTCGAGCTCCGCGATGAGGCGCCTGGCATCTGCGGACTCGAACGATTCGGCTGCGATCGTGAGGTCCAACTCGCGGATAGGTTAGGCCGCGACCTAGCCG
>DATGEO010000009.1:0-22040 GCA_035310015.1 Candidatus Dormiibacterota bacterium
ACCGACCACCAACACGAACCCGACCGACGTGTTCGTGTCGACGCTGACTCCCTGACGGTCCTGGGCGGGCGCGTGAGCCCGCCCTCCACCGCCGGCCCCTACTCGATGACCGCCAGCGGCGCCTTGGACGGCTCGGGGTCCTCGACGATGTCGAGGGCCGTCGCCTGGCTGATCCAGTACTCGACGTCGGTCACCCGCGGCGCCTCGTGCATCCCCACCACCTCGACGATCCGCCGCTGCAGCTCTTTCGCGTCCTGCTTCCGCAGGGCCTTCATCGAGGTGACCCCCAACCGCCGCACCACCGGCAGCGCGCGCTCCATGCCCGACACCTCGAGCATCGTGCACTGGTTCGCGAACTCGTAAAGCCGCGCCGCCGATATTCCCGACCGCCTCGACAACCGGTCGCGGTCGATCGCGAGCGACGTCCGATGCAGCAGCTGGTTAGTGTGCTTGATCCCCCGGGCGCGCAAACGCCTGACGTCGTCGTCCGAGATGCCGTGCAGGTATTCGAGCGTGCGATACATCGACCTGCAAAGGATATGCACTCGCGCGAGGCGCCTCGTGACTCCGATATAATTCGCGCCAGCCCGCCGCCATTGGAGTAAACACACCCTGAATCACCCCCGACTCGCAACCCGAGAGACGATTCCCGGGGAGCAGTTCGGCCTCGAGATCGGCATCGGGCGCCGCGCGCGTCGCGCGTACGGCTTCGACGAGATCGCGCTCGTCCCCGGCGGCGTGACCCTGAACCCGGACGAGGTCGACATCACGTTCGCGCTTGGCGACGGCGACCGCTTCCGCCTCGCGCTTCCCTTCTGGGGCTCGGCGATGGACGGCGTCGTCGACGTCGACTTCGCGATCGCGATGGGCAAGCTCGGCGGGGTCGCGGTCCTCAACCTCGACGGCGTCCACACGCGCTACGAGGACTCCAAGCCGATCATCGAAAAGATCGCGGCGGCCGACAAGGCCACCGTCAACGCCATCCTCAAAGAGGCGTATCGGGAGCCCGTCAAGCCGAAGCTCATCGCCGAGCGCATCAAGGCGATCAAGGACGCGGGCGTCCTGTGCGCCGTCTCGAGCGTGCCCGCGAGGGCGGAGGAGCGCGCCGAGGTGGTGCAGAAGGCCGGCGCCGACGTGCTCGTCGTCCAGGGCACCGTCCTAACGGCCCGCCACTCATCGCGCTCGTACCACCAGCTCGCGTTCGACGAGCTCGTGCGCAGCTGCGAGATTCCGGTCGTGGTCGGCAACTGCGTTCACTACGAGACCGCGCTCGAGCTGATGGAGACCGGCATCGCCGGCATCCTGGTGGGCGTCGGCCCTGGCGCCGCCTGCACCACAAGAGGAGTTCTCGGGGTCGGCGTGCCGCAGGTGACGGCGACCGCCGACGTCGCGGCTGCGCGCGATGAGCACATGCGGCGCGGCGGGATGCGGGTCGCGGTGATCACCGACGGCGGAATGCGCATCGGCGCCGACGTCTGCAAGGCGTTCGCGGCCGGCGCGGACGCGGTGATGATCGGCACCCCGCTCGCCGGCGCGGAGGAGTCGGCGTCGAAGGGCTACAACTGGGGCATGGCTACGCCCGACCCGAACCTGCCCCGCGGCACGCGCATCCACGTCGGCACCAAGGCGACGCTGAAGGAGATCCTCACCGGGCCGGCTCGGGTCGACGACGGCAGCCAGAACTTCGCCGGCGCCCTGCGGTCGGCGCTGGGCGTGTGCGGCGCCCGAGACATCGCCGAGTTCCAGCATGTCGAGATGGTCGTCGCCCCGTCGATCACGTCCGAAGGCAAGAGCTTCCAGAACGCCCAGCACGTGGGCATGGGGAAGGGCTGATCGCAAGGACCGCAACGGCCCCGCACCCGGCCGCGAGATCGAGGGGTGAGGGCCTGCGCGAACGGCAGACCGTTCTCGTCCTCGACTACGGCTCCCAGTACAGCCAGCTGATCGCGCGCCGCGTGCGCGAGGCCAACGTCTACTGCGAGCTGGTGCCGGGGACGATGCCGTGGCCGGAGCTGCGCCAGCGGAAACCGGCGGGCCTCATCCTCAGCGGAGGCCCCGCGAGCGTCTACGAGGCCGGCGCGCCGCAGGTCGACCCGGAAGCGCTGCGGTCGGGCGTGCCCGTGCTCGGCATCTGCTATGGCATGCAGCTCATCGCCCACCACCTCGGCGGTCAGGTCGACCCGGGCCGGGCGCGCGAGTACGGCCCTGCGCTGCTCGCGGTTCGCGAGCCCGCGGGTCTGTTCGACGGCCTCAGCGGCGAGCTGCCGGTGTGGATGAGCCACGGCGACCACGTGTCGAAGATGCCGCCCGGCTTTCACGCGCTCGCGACGAGCGGCAACTCTCCGATCGCCGCCTTCTCGGACGGCAAGGGCGTGTACGGGATCCAGTTCCATCCCGAGGTCGTGCATACGCCGAGCGGCCGTGAGGTTCTCCGCAACTTCCTCTATCGCGTGTGCAGGTGCGAGCCGAGCTGGACCGCCGGGTCGTTCATCGCCGAGGCCACCGAGAGCATCCGCGCGCAGGTCGGAGACGGGCGCGTCATCTGCGCGCTTTCGGGCGGCGTCGACTCGGCGGTGGCCGCGACCCTGGTCCATCGGGCCATCGGCGACCAGCTGACGTGCGTCTTCGTCAACAACGGGCTGCTGCGCAAGGAAGAGCCCGAGCGTGTCCTCAACGTCATGCACGGCAACCTCGACATGAACATCCGCTACGTCGATGCCACCGAGCGCTTCCTGCAGGCGCTGGGTGGGGTGATCGACCCCGAGGAGAAGCGAAGGATCGTCGGTCGCGAGTTCATCTCGGTCTTCGAGGCCGAGGCCAAGCAGATGGGCCGCATCGACTTCCTCGCGCAGGGCACGTTGTATCCGGACGTGATCGAGTCCACCGCGGCGGACGTGGCGTCGACCGCGGTGAAGATCAAGACCCACCACAACGTCGGCGGCTTGCCGCCGGGGCTGCGGTTCCAGCTCATCGAGCCGCTGCGCTACCTCTTCAAGGACGAGGTGCGCGCCGTCGGCGTCGAGCTCGGGATGCCCGAGGAGATGGTTTACCGCCAGCCGTTCCCCGGTCCGGGCCTCTCGATCCGCTGCCTCGGCGAGGTGACCGCCGAGCGGCTCGAGATCCTGCGCAGCGCGGACTGGGTCGTCGTCGACGAGATCAAGAACAACGGCCTCTACCGCCAGGTGTGGCAGTCGTTCGCTGTGCTCACGCCACTCTCGACCGTCGGCGTGATGGGGGACTACCGCACGTATGCCAACGTCGTCGCGGTCCGCGTGGTCACGAGCGAGGACGCGATGACCGCGGACTGGGCGCGCGTGCCCTATGAGGTGCTGGCGCGGATCAGCAACCGCATCGTCAACGAGGTGCGCGGCGTCAACCGCGTGGTTTTCGACATCACGTCGAAACCGCCCGGCACCATCGAGTGGGAGTAGCGCCGGCAAAGATCGCGCAAAGCCACGCCTAACCCGCATTTGTGCACAAACGCGTCGTTTCTCGCTGGAATAGCCTGCTTTTGTGCACAAACGCATGGTTCCTAGGCCGCGATGAAGGTCCTCGTCGTCGGCTCCGGCGCGCGCGAGCACGCGCTGGTGTGGAAGTGCGTGCAGTCGGAACTGGTGGAGCGCGTCTTCTGCGCGCCGGGCAACGGCGGCACGGGGGGCATGGCCCGCAACGTCGGGCTGCCGGCCTCCGATGTAGTCGGCATCGTCAAGTTCGCCAAGCGGGAGCGGCTCGGGCTCGTGGTCCTGGGGCCGGAGGCGGCGGTTGACGCAGGGGTCGGCGACGCGCTGCGCGACGCGGGCTTCAACGTCTTCGGTCCGAGCCGCGCCGCGGGGCGCATAGAGTCGAGCAAATCGTTCGCGAAATCGCTGATGCGCGAGGCCGGCATCCCCACCGCCGAATTCGAAACCTTCACGCAAGCCCCGCCCGCGAAGGCATGGGCCCGCGCCCGCGACGGCCGCGTCGCGGTCAAGGCTGACGGCCTCGCCAGGGGCAAAGGCGTGATCGTCTGCGCCACCGCCGCCGAGTCCGACGCCGCCATCGACGCGATGCTCGTCGAGGGCAGGTTCGGCAAGAGCGGAGCGACCATCGTGGTCGAGGAGCGGCTCGACGGCCCCGAGCTGTCGGTGCTGGCGGCCACGGACGGCACCGACGTCGTCGCGTTCGCCCCGGCTCGGGACTTCAAGCGCGCGCACGACGGGGACGCGGGCCCGAACACCGGCGGCATGGGCGCTTACTCGCCGCCGCTCGGCGTGGACGGCAGGATCCTCGACGAGGTGATCGAAAAGGTGATGCGCCCGGCGGTGCGTCAACTTGCGTCAAACGGGAGCGAGTTTCGCGGCGTCCTCTACGCCGGCGTCATGCTCACCGAGGGCGGCATCCAGACCCTCGAGTTCAACGCGCGCTTCGGGGACCCCGAGGCGCAGGTCGTGCTGCCTCGGCTGGAGTCGGACTTCGTCGCCCTCGCCCTGGCCAGCGCGAAGGGAGGTCTGGCGACGCATCCGTCGCTGCGCTGGAACCCGCGGCCCTGTGTCGGAGTCGTCGTCGCCTCGGGAGGCTATCCCGACGACGCGCTGGTGCAGACCGGCTACCCGATCCGGGGCCTCGCCGAGATGCCGAAGGGCGTGCTGATCTTCCACGCCGGCACGAGGTTCGTGCCGGGCCGGGGCCTGGTCACCGACGGCGGCCGGGTGGTCACCGCCGTCGCCCTGGGCGAGACGGTGGACGAGGCGAGGCAGGCGGCGCTCGCCGGCGCCCGGCAGGTACGATTCGAAGGCGCCTTCTTCCGCTCGGATATCGCACTGGAGGCAGTCGTTTGAGTCCTATTGTCGGCGTCATCCTCGGCTCCAAGTCAGACCTTCCGCTCATGGAGTCCTGCGTCAAAGTGCTCGACGAGCTCGGCATCGCCAACGAGGTCAAGGTGTGCTCGGCGCACCGCAATCCGCGGGGCGTGATGGAGTGGGCGACGAGCGCGCGAGAGCGCGGCCTGAAGGTGGTGATCGCCGCCGCGGGCGGCGCCGCGCACCTGCCCGGCGTGGTCGCCGCGTGGACCGACCTGCCGGTGATCGGCGTGCCCGTCCCGACGCAGCACCTCGGCGGCGTCGACTCCCTGTACTCCATCGTCCAGATGCCGGCCGGCATCCCCGTCGCGACGGTCGCGATCGGCGAGGCGGGCGCCAAGAACGCCGCTTGGCTCGCCGCGCGCATCATCGGCGTCGACGACGCGGAGGTCGAGCGGCGGCATCACGAAAAGCGGATGGCGCTCGCACAGGCGTGAAGAAGAAGACGGTCCGGCTGCGACTGATCGACACGACCTTCCGCGACGCCAACCAGTCGCTGCTCGGCGGCGTCCTCACCGCCGACGAGGTCGTGCCGATAGCACAGCTCATGGACGGCATCGGATTCGCCGCGCTGGAAGCGTTTGGCGGGGCCACGTTCGAGACGCAGCTGCGCCGCGGCGACGACCCGTGGGACTGGCTGCGCCGGCTGGCCAAGGCCACGCCGAACACGCCGATCCAGGCGCTCATCCGGGGCCAGAACCTCGTCTCCAACCGCAACTTCGCCGACGACGCCGTCGAGCTCTTCGTCAAGCACGCCGCGAAGTCGGGCGTCGACGTCTTCAGGGTTTTCGACCCGCTGAACGACCTCCGGAACATGGAGACCGCGATCGAGGCGGTGCTGAAGGCGAAGAAGAAGGTGCAGGGCACGCTCTGCTATGCCATCTCGCCCGCGCACAGCATCGAGCTCTGGTGCTCGATCGCGAAGGGCCTCGAGAACATGGGCTGCCACGACGTCGTCATCAAGGACACCTCCGGGCTCTTGAGCCCGCAGGCGACGTGGGAGCTCGTGACCGCGCTGAAGGAGACCGTGAAGATCCCGATCGACGTCCACTCGCACTGCTCGAGCGGCATGGCGCCGATGGCCTACATGGCCGCGGTCGAAGCCGGAGCCGAGATCCTCGACGTCGCCATGTCGCCCCTGGCGTGGGGTACCTCCCAGCCGGCGGCGGAAAGCGTGGTCGCGGCGCTGCAGGGAGGCGAGTACGACACCGGCCTGGACCTCGAGCGCATGTGGGAGGCGCACACCGCGGTCGAGCTGCTCAAGCGCAAGCACATCGATCGGCTTAGCCCGGTCGCGGACCGCGTCGACGCCGACATCCTGCGCTATCACATGCCGGGGCTGATGCTCGAGGACATCGTCCGGCAGCTCGCGTCGCATGAGGCGGACGCGCGCATCGCCGACGTGCTCGACGAGGCGAACCGCGTGCGCCTGGAGCTGGGCTATCCGCCGCTCGTGGCGCCGATCCGGCAGATGATCGCGACCCAGGCCGTCTACAACATCATCGGCGGCTCGCGCTACGCGACGGTCACGCAGGAGCTGAAGGACTACCTCCAGGGCCTGTACGGGCGGCCGCCGGTGCCCGCCGATCCGGAGCTGCGGCGCCTCGTGCTCGGGCGCGAAGAGCCGATCACGATCCGCCCGGCCGACCTGCTCGAGCCCCAGGTCGACGGCGCCCGCCTGCAGCTGCGAAAGCAGGGCTACGAGACGACCGACGACATGGTCCTGATCCAGCTGCTCTTCCCGAACCTCGCGCCGTCCTTCCACGACCGGAACGAGCCGAAGCCGCCCGCCCCGGAAGCGCAGAAGCCGGAGGCGCCGGCGCCCTCGCCCGCCCCCGCGCCGGCGCCGGAGCCAGAGACCGCGCCCGCCGCACCGCCGCCTCCACCAGCGCCGGCTGCGGCGCCGAGCGCCGAGTTCGAGGTAGAGGTCGAGGGCGAGGTCTTCAAGGTCCGGGTCACCGGACACGGCATGGCGGTGACGCCGATGGCCTCCGCAGGCGCTGCCGCCGCACCGCAGCCCGCACCCGCCCCTGCCGCGGCGCCGCGGTCGGGCGACGGCACGGTCGTCGCGCCGATGCAGGGGTTGATCGTCAAGATCCCCATCCACGCCGGCGACGACGTGAAGCTCGGCGACGTCGTCGCCGTCCTGGAGGCGATGAAGATGCAGAACGACATCGTCACCACGGTTGCGGGCAAGGTCCGCGACATCTACGTCAAGGAAGGCGAGGTCGTGGGCCCGAACCAGCCGCTGCTGGCGATCGGGTGAAGCGATGAAGTCGAAGCTCTTCAAGAAGATCCTGGTAGCAAACCGCGGAGAGATCGCAATCCGCGTCATGCGCGCATGCCGTGAGCTCGGCATCGCGACCGCGGCCGTCTACTCCGACGCCGACCGCGACGCCATCCACGCGCGCTACGCCGACGAGGCGCATCACATCGGCGGCGCCGCGCCGACCGACTCGTACCTGCGGCTCGACCGCATCGTGCAGGTCGCGCACGACTGCGGCGCGGAGGCGATCCACCCGGGCTACGGCTTCCTCTCGGAGAAGCCGGCGTTTCCCGATGCCTGTGAGGCCGCGGGCATCACCTTCATCGGACCTCCCGCATCGGCCATGCGCGCGCTCGGCTCCAAGCTCGCCGCCCGCGAGCTGGCGGTCGCGCACGGCGTGCCCGTGACGCCGGGCAGCGGCGCCGTCACCGACGGCGCGAGCGCGATCGAGGCCGCCAAGACGGTCGGCTTCCCGATCATGGTCAAGCCCTCGGGCGGCGGCGGCGGCATCGGCATGAAGGTCGTGGAGAGCGAGAAGGAGCTCGCCGCGGCGGTCGAGAGCTCGGTCCAGGCCGCGCGCTCAGCGTTCGGCGATCCGACCGTCTACCTCGAGCGCTACGTCCGCAAGCCGCGCCACGTCGAGATCCAGGTCATCTGCGACAAGCTCGGGCACGCCGTGCACCTCGGCGAGCGCGAGTGCTCGATCCAGCGCCGGCACCAGAAGATCATGGAAGAGACGCCGTCGCCGGCCCTCAACGCGGAGATTCGCGCCGCTATGGGCGATGCCGCCATCCGCGCGGTCACGGCCGCCGGCTACGTGAACGCGGGCACCGTCGAGTTCATGTTCAGCGAGGGCGAGTTCTTCTTCCTCGAGGTCAACGCGCGCCTTCAGGTCGAGCATCCCATCACCGAGCTCGTCACCGACATCGACCTGGTGAAGGAGCAGATCCGCGTCGCCGCGGGCCTCGAGCTGAGCTTCACACAGCAAGACGTCACGTGGACCGGCCACGCGATCGAGATGCGCATCAACGCCGAGGACCCCACGAGGAAGTTCATGCCCAACCCGAAGCGCATCCACCGCTGGGTCGCGCCCGCGGGCCCTGGCGTACGCGTCGACTCCGGCTTCGGCCCGGGCTCCGACGTGCCGCCGAACTACGACTCGCTCATCGCCAAGCTCATCGTCCACGGCGCCGACCGCGCGGAGGCGATCGCGCGCGCGAGCCGCGCGCTGCGCGAGTTCGTCGTGGTCGGGCCCGCGACGACGATCCCATACCACCGCGCGATCCTCGAGTCGTCCGACTTTCGCGCGGGGAACCTCAGCACACGTTTCATCGAGGACCACCCCGAGCTCGTGGAGCAGGCGAAGGCGCTGGCCGGTGAGGTCTCGCCGTTCGACTATGGACCGGATCCCCGCCACATGGCGGCCGCAGCCGCGGCCGTGTCGGCGGCGATAAGCGGCAGCAGCGGCAGCTGAGCCGGCTCAGCCACCCCGTCAGCCGGCCGTTCGAGGTCCTCGAGTCTGCGATCGCCGGGCGCGCCGGTCCGTTCGCGCTGCGGACCGACCTCATCCGCTATCCGAGCGGGGAGGAGGTCCCGTACCACGTAGTCGTCAACCCCGACTCGGTCTTCGTCGTCCCTTTTTTCGACGGCGGCGACACCGTGCTCGTGCGCCAGTGGCGGCACGCTTGGGACGAGTCGTCGTGGGAGGTGCCCGCGGGAACGTTCAACGCCGGCGAGGGCCCGCTCGAGTGCGCGGAGCGCGAGCTGGCCGAGGAGACCGGTCTTCACGCTGAGCGCTTCAGCAGCCTCGGCGTCGTGCATGGCGCGGCGATCATCACCGGCCGCGCGCATCTCTACCTGGCCCAGGGCATCACGCAGGCCGAGCAGAACCTCGAGACGTACGAGCAGGACATGGAGGTCAAGCGGCTGCCGTTGATGGATGCGCTCGACGCCGGGCTGCGCGGCGAGATCGTGCACTCGGGATCCGTGACCGCGCTCGCGCGCGCCGCCCGCGCGCTGGGACTGATCTAGGTCGGGCTCGGGCTCGGGCCGGCGCTGGGCGCCGGGGACGGCGACGGTGAAGGTGAGGGCGAGGGCGAAGGCGACGGCGCCGCGCCGCCGGAGGTCGCGTCGGGGGCGGGCCCGATCAGGTCGAGGTCGTACTCCGACGCGGTGTGCCGGCTGCCCACGTCCAGGACGGTCGGCAGGACGACGAGCCGGTAGTGCGCGCCCGGCGTGAGCTGCAGGCCGGAGAGCGTGACCACGCGATCCGAATATCCGGGCGTGACGTTGACAGTCATCCCGTTCGAGTCCTGCAGGGTCACGCCGCCGACCGAGGTGGGCACGAGGTCGCTGTCGAAGGTCACGTCGACCTCGGTCGCGGTGATCTTGACCCCGATCACCTCAGGGCCCTTGCCCAGGTCACGCGGCGCGGATGCGGTCACAGCGTCGATCAGGAACGGGTCGGTGGCCTCCTCGCGCTTCAGGGTGAGCGTCTCCTCGACCGTGTTCTTCTCGTCCTTGCCGGACGCGAACACCATGCGCACGACGACGCGCACCGTGTTCGCGGCCGACGGGTCGACCTCGCTCGTCAGCACGTAGAAGCGCTTGAACGAAGGGTCGCCGGTGGGGATCAGCGCCGGCGTGCCGCTGTTGTAGATCGCCTTGGCCGCGTCATCGAGGTACTGCTGAGCGTGGTCGGCGTTGCCCTTGAGCCTCGCGTCCATGAAGTCGCTGACGACCGTGAGCGCCTGGTCGGTGGCGGGCGGCAGCGGCGCCGGGGCGGGAGCGGTCGCGACCCACAGGCCCGAGCGCACGAAGACCAGGGTCGCCGAGTCGGGCGCCCACACCGGCATGTCGTACGTGCCGTCCGCGAGCCTGGTCAGGCCGGACCCGTCGGGCCGCACCTCGTACAGGCCGGTGTCACTGCCGAGCAGGATCTCGTTGGTCGCGGACCAGCTGATGCTGGTGCCCGGCAGCGAGCTGATGGTGCGCCCGGTGAGAGTCGCGATCACGCCGCCGTACACGACGCGCGTGCCGTCGGGCGACCAGCCCTCGAACGTGGTCGCGCATCCCCCGCCGCACAGGTTCGTGGACTTGCCCGACGCGACCTCGACGATGGAAAGGGAATCCGCGACCTGGAAGATCGCGTGAGCGCCGTCAGGTGCGATGGAGATCGCCGTCCCGTCGGGGGTGGGATCCGCGGCGATCCTCACGGGTCCGCCGTCGCCGACGGTGAAGATGCCGTCGGACGAGCCCCACTCGAGCTTGCCCTTCACCCACTGGAGCGTGGTCGGCGCCGGCGTGACCGCGACGTCGGACGTCGAGCCGGAGGCGAGGGTCAGGATCTCGATGCCCCCGTTGCGGACGAAGGCCAGGCGGTCGCCCGCCGGCGCCATCGCCGGCAGCGAGACGCCGTCCGGGACGAGCGTCTTCGCCGTGCCGCCCGCCGCGGGAACCGCCTCGAGCGCGCCGCCGCCGCCGACGAAGTAGACCGTCTTCGAGTCGGCCGACCAGACCGGCGGGTACGTCGTTCCGCTGGGCGGGTACGCGGTGGTCAGCTGCGCTTGGTTGGTGAGCAGCATGTTGTTCTTCGGCGAGGGCGATGGCGGCGGCGTGGGCGTCGGGACCGGCTGGGTCACGAAGGTGACCGTCTTCGGCGTGTCGAGCTTCGTGCCCGCCAGCGTCTTCGCCCCGGGCCCGATGGTGATCTGGTACTGCGTGTTGGGCGCGAGGTCGCCGCTCGTCGGCTGGACGTAGAGCTGCGTGTCGCCGCCCCAGCGGAACGCCACCGTGGTGGCCGGCTGGACCTGGACGGCGTTCTCGGTCGACGCGTGGTCCATCGGCTGGTTGAAGGACACGAGGATCGCCTGGTGGATCGGCACCGACGGCGAATCCTGCTGGGGGCTGCCGATCTCGACGGTCTGGGTCAAGCCTCCCGCCGGCGAGGTCGCCGTGTAGAAGACGACGGAGGCGGCGATGAGCACGACCGCGGCGGCGCCGGCCCAGGCCATGCCCTGCGGCGCGAACAGCTTCCGCCACCACGCGTTGCCGCCCTCGGCGCTCTTCCAGGCCTCGGTCATCAGCTGGCGGCGCAGGCCGGTCTTGAAGGCGTCGTCGAGGGGGGCCTCGGGCATCGTGGTCCGGCTCAGCAGGCGCGCGATGCGGATGAGCTCGGGGTCGCCGAGAACATCGTTCAGCTCGGGGTCCATCGGATCCATGCGGTCGCTCATTCCAGCGGCCTCAGGGCGCCGGCCTGATCGCGCAGCCGGCTGACTCCGCGGTGGATGAGGAGCTTCACCGCCCCAGGCGTCTTGCCCATCGCGACCGCGATGTCCTCGATCTTCATGTCCTCCTGGAACTTCAGGACGAGCGCGGTGCGCTGCTGCGCCGGGAGCTCCTCCACGATCGACCAGATGCGTCGGATCTCGTCGCGGTGCGCGGCCTGCTCCTCGATCGCAGGGCCGGCGACGGAGAGGTCGTGGAAGTCCTCGAGCGGCTGCGCCGGGCGCAGGCTGCGGTAGCGGTCCGCGATGGCGTTGACCGCGATCTGGTACAGCCAGGCCGCGAAGGGACGCCCCGTGTCCTGGTAGCGGGGCATCGCCTTCAGGGCCTTGATGAAGACCTCTGAAGTCACGTCCTCTGCCGCCGTTTGCTCCCTCACTCTTGAGTACACGAACCTATAGATCTGCTGAAAGTGCCGGTCGTACAGCGCTCCGAACTCCCGCGGATCGCGCTTGGCGCGGTCAACGAGGCGTCGTTCCTCGTCGCGGGACGGGTCGCTCACTGGCCGATCAGCCTGTAAGTCGTCAAACGAGTACCTCTCGAAGGTGGTTACGAGGCGGCGGGCACGCCACCGACCGATTATCGGTGTCCGGCGCCAGGGTCCCGAGACGCTGTGGACAGGACACAGCATCTTGTGGACAACTTCGACCGGCCTACTAAATCTGCCCTGACCGGTGGCGACTATAATCGCCACGTCCCCGTTGTTGATTGGGAGCCGTCGCCCTTCTTGATCGAGCGATACTCGCCGCCTGCCCTCCAGGCGGTCTGGTCGGACCAGCGCCGGTTCGAGCTCTGGCTGCGCATCGAGATCCTGGCCTGCGAAGCGTGGGCCGAGCTCGGCCGCGTGCCTGCAGCCGCGCTGCCGAAGATCCGCAAGGCCACCTTCGACGCGGCCAGGATCGCTGAGATCGAAGCCCGTGTCGGCCACGACGTCATCGCCTTCCTGACCGACGTCAACGCGTCGATCGGGCAGCCGGAGGCCCGCTACGTCCACATCGGGATGACGAGCCAGGATCTCAACGACACCGCGTTCGCGGTGCAGCTCGTGGAGTCGGCGCGGATCATCGGCGAGGACCTGGCGGCGGTCCGCGAGGCGGCGGCCGTGCTCGCGCTGCAGCACCGCAAGACGCTGATGGCCGGGCGCACGCACGGCGTCGTCGCCGAGCCGACCACCTTCGGCTTCAAGGTCGCGGGCTGGGTGGCCGAGCTGGACCGCGCGCGCCGGCGGCTCACCCGCGCGACCGAAGAGGTCGCGGTCGGCCGGGTCAGCGGCGCGGTCGGCACGCACGCGACCGTCGACCCGCGAGTCGAGGAGCACGTGTGCAGGGAGCTCGGCCTGCGGCCGGACATGGTCTCGACGCAGGTCGTGGCGCGCGACGTCCACGCGTCGTTCATGTTTGCGCTCGTTTCGGTGGCCGGGGCGCTCGAACGCATCGCCACCGAGATCCGTCACCTCCAGCGCAGCGAGGTCGGCGAGGTCTTCGAGCCGTTCGGCAAGGAGCAGAAGGGCAGCTCGGCGATGCCGCACAAGCGCAACCCGGTGCTGACGGAACGCGTGTGCGGGCTCGCGCGCGTGGTGCGAGGACACCTCGTCACGGCGCTCGAGAACACGGCCCTGTGGCACGAGCGCGACATCAGTCACTCGTCGGCGGAGCGCATCGTGTTTCCGGATGCGTGCGCCGCCACCGACTTCATGTGCCTCGAGATGGCCAAGGTCCTGCAGGGCCTCGAGGTGCGGCCCGAGCGGATGCTGCGCAATCTCCACTTCGCCGGCGACGTCGCCTTCTCGGGACGTGTGCTCACGGCGCTCGTCGACGCGGGCATGTCGCGCGAGGACGCGTACCTCATCGTCCAGAAGGCGGCCATGGAGTCGCTGCAGGTGGACGGGCCGGGATTTCGCGCGCAGATCGACAAGAACGCCGAGGTCAAGTCGCGCATCGGCGACCGGCTCGACTCCATATTCGACCCGTGGACAGGTTTGGACAACGCCGAGCTGGCGTACGAGCGGCTCGGCCTGGGGGTGAAAGCGATTTGATCCCGGGGCCGCCTATCACCGAGACCGACCTTCCGCTCAAGCTCTTCGCCCGCGGCAAGGTCCGCGACACGTACGAGCTCTCGGACGACCGGCTGCTGATGGTCGCGACCGACCGCATCTCGGCCTTCGACCGCGTGCTGCCCAGCGGCATCCCCGACCGCGGCAAGGTGCTGACGCAGCTGTCGATCTTCTGGTTCTCGCAGACGCATTCGTTCCAGGACAACCACCTGGTCTCGGGCATGGTGCCCGACCTGCCGGCCGTGCTGCGCGACCACCGCGAGGAGCTCGCGGGCCGGTTCATGATCGTGCGCAAGGCCAAGCGCATCGATTTCGAATGTGTCGTGCGCGGCTACCTCGCGGGCAGCGCGTGGAAGGAGTACGAAGAGTCACACACGCTCGCGGGCGAGCCGATGCCGCCCGGCCTGCGCCAGAGCGAGAAGCTCGCGTATCCGATCTTCTCGCCCGCGACCAAGGCCGACACCGGACACGACGAGAACATCACCTTCGATTACATGCGGAAGGAGCTCGGCGACGAGCTCGCGGCCAAGCTGCGCGACGCCAGCCTCGAGCTGTACAAGCACGCGTCGGACCACGCGGAGCGGCGCGGCATCATCCTCGCGGACACGAAGTTCGAGTTCGGACTCGTCGACGGTGAGCCGATCCTCATCGACGAGGCGCTGACCCCCGACAGCTCGCGTTTCTGGGACGCCGCGAAGTACGTCGTCGGCACGTCGCCCGAGTCGTACGACAAGCAGTTCGTGCGCGACTGGCTGATGGGCTCGGGGTGGGACAAGGAGTCGGATCCGCCCGTGCTGCCGCCCGACATCGTCGCCCAGACGCGCGAGCGCTACCTGACCGCGTACCTGAAGCTGGTGGGCAAGCCGTTGTTCCCGCCAAAGGCGCGCAACGAGAAGTGATCGCCAAGATCGTTGTCACCCCCAAGCCGGTGGTCAACGACCCGCAGGGCGTCACCGTGCGCCAGGGCCTAGCCACGCTCGGCTTTGGCGAGGTGAGCGACGTGCGCGTCGGCAAGTACATCGAGGTGAGGCTCGAGGCGCGCAGCGAGCGCGAGGCTCGCGAGCGCGTGGACGCGATGTGCCGGCAGCTGCTGGCCAACCACGTGATCGAGGACTACCGCTTCGACATCGAGGCGGACGGCGAACGGTGACCTCCATTCCGCACGTTCTGCACCAAACGGGCGAAATCCGAGCAGCTGTAGCGCGCGTTTTGCACCAAACGGGCGGAACGATTTGAAGTTCGGGGTCGTCGTCTTTCCCGGCACGTGGTCCGACCGGGACTGCGGCTGGGTCATCGACCAGGTGCTCGGCGAGCAGCTGCAGTACCTGTGGCACAAGGACGCGGACCTCAAGGGCTGCGACTGCGTGATCCTTCCGGGCGGGTTCGCGTACGGCGACTACCTGCGCACTGGCGCGATCGCGCGATTCGCGCCGGTCATGGACAAGGTGGCGGAGTTCGCGGCTCGCGGCGGCCTGGTGTGGGGCATCTGCAACGGCTTCCAGATCCTCTGTGAGGCCGGGCTGCTCCCCGGCGCGCTCATCCGCAATGCGTCGCTCGAGTTCCGCTGTGAGTGGACGCACCTGGTGGTGGAGCGCGATGACCTGCCCTTCACCGCGAGCTGTGACGCGGGCGAGGTCCTCGGCATCCCGATCTCCCACGGCGAAGGCAGCTACTTCGCCGATCCCGCGACCCTGTCGCGACTGGAGCAGAACGGCCAGGTCGTGTTCCGCTACTGCGACGTCGAGGGCCGCGTCCGGCCGCGCTCCAATCCCAACGGCTCGGTGCACAACATCGCCGGCATCGTCAACGCACGCGGTAACGTCCTCGGCATGATGCCGCACCCCGAGCGCTGCGCCGAGCCCGAGCTCGGCGGCACCGATGGCCTCAAACTCTTCCGCTCCGTGCTGCACCACGCAGCCAGGGCGCTGGCGATTTGAGGACGCACCCCTCGCAGGTCGACGAACGCCGTCTCCGTGAGGTTGCCCTGACCGCGGACGAGTACCGCGTCATCGTCGAGGCGCTGGAGCGTCCGCCCAACGACGTCGAGCTCGGAATGCTCGGCGTGCTGTGGTCCGAGCACTGCTCGTACAAGACGTCCAAGGCGCTGCTGCGCCGGCTGCCGTCGACCGGGCGGCACGTGCTGCAGGGCCCAGGCGAGAACGCCGGCGCGGTCGAGATCGGCGAAGGCTGGGCGGTGGTCTTCAAGATCGAGTCGCACAACCACCCTTCCGCGATCGAGCCGTACCAGGGGGCGGCGACCGGCGTCGGCGGCATCCTGCGCGACGTCATCGCCATGGGCGCCCGGCCGATCGCCCTGCTCGACTCGCTGCGCTTCGGCCCGCTGCCCGAGTCGAAGCATCACTTCGACGGCGTCGTCGCGGGCGTCGGCGGTTACGGCAACTGCATCGGCGTGCCCACCGTCGGCGGCGAGGTCTACTTCGACGACTGCTACGCCGACAACCCGCTGGTCAACGCGATGTGCGTCGGGCTCGTCCGCTCCGACCAGCTGATGCGCGCCCGCGCGGAGGGCAAGGGCAACCTCCTGCTGCTCGTCGGCGCGGACACCGGCCGCGACGGCATCCACGGCGCGTCGTTCGCGTCGGTTGAGCTCGATGAGAAGAGCGCCGAGCGACGGCCGGCGGTGCAGGTCGGAAACCCGTTCCTCGAGAAGTGCCTCCTCGAGGCGTGCATGGACCTCACGCGCTCCGACGCGGTGGTGGCGATCCAGGATCTCGGCGCCGCGGGGCTCACGTCGTCGGTCGCCGAATGCGCGGGCCGCGTCGAGGGCGCCGGCGCTCGCATCGACGTCGCGAAGGTGCCTCGGCGCGAGCGGGGCATGACGCCCTATGACGTGATGCTGTCGGAGTCCCAGGAGCGGATGCTCATCGTCGTCCGGCGCGGCCGCGAGCAGGACGTGACCCGCATCTTCGACGCCTGGGATCTCACGTCGGCGGTGATCGGCGAGGTCACGGACGACGGCCACGTCACCGTGGTCGACGGCCACCAGGAGGTGGCGCGCCTGCCCGTGCAGCTGCTCACCGACGGCGTCCCGCTGCGGCGCCTGGCCTCCACGCCCCCGCCTCAACCGCGGGCGCTCGACCTCGACCGCCTCCGACCGCCCGCGGACCTCGGAGCCTCGCTGCTGCGCCTGCTCGCGAGCCCGAACCTCTGCAGCCGCCGGCCGATCTTCCGGCGCTACGACCACATGGTCGGCGACTCGACGGTCGTGCCGCCGGGCGGAGACGCGGCGATGCTGCGCGTCAAGGGCACCCGCATCGGGATCGCCGTCACCACGTCGTGCAACTCGCGCTACTGCCACCTCGATCCGAACCTCGGAGCGCAGCTGGCGGTGGCCGAGGCCGCGCGCAACATCGTCGCCACGGGCGCCGAGCCGCTGGCCGTGACCGACTGCCTGAACCTCGCCAACCCCGATCGGCCCGAGGTGTACTGGGAGCTCGAGGAGACGATTGCGGGGCTCGCGCAGGCGTGCCGCACTCTGGAAATCCCGATCGTCAGCGGCAACGTCAGCCTCTACAACGAGTCGGCGCGCGGCGGCATCCACCCGACGCCGGTGGTCGGAATGGTCGGCCGGATCGCCGACTACGGCCGGCGCCTTCACGCCGGCCTCGCGCACGAGGGCGACTTCGTCCTCCTCATCGGTTCGAGCCAGAACGACCTGGGCGGCAGCGAGTACCTGAAGGTCGAGCACGGCCTCGTCGCCGGCCGGCCGCCGGCGCTCGACCTGATGCGGGAGCGCGCGGTGACCAGGCTCGTGCTGGCGGCCGCAGCGGCGGGTCACATCCGGACGGCCCACGACTGCTCGGACGGAGGTCTACTCGTCGCGCTCGCGGAGTGCTGCCTGCTCGGCGGAATCGGCATGCGCGGTCCGGCGCTCAACCCCGAGCCGCCGCTGCGCGTCGACGCTGCGTTCTTCGGCGAGACGCCGGGGCGGTTCATCGTCAGCCTTCCGTCGCGGGCGATGCCGGAGGTGCAGTCGCTCGCGCGGCGGCACCACGTCGAGATCTCGCTCCTGGGCCTCGCCGGTGGCGACGCCCTCGAGCTCGAAGGCCAGGTCAAGCTGAGCCTGGCCGACATGCGGCAGGCCTGGGAAGGAGGCCTCGAGCGCTGAATGTGTGGAGTCTTCGGGATCTGCGCCGCCAACGGGGTCGACGTCGCCAACCTCACCTACTTCGGTCTTTTCTCGCTGCAGCACCGCGGCCAGGAGTCGGCGGGGATCGCGGTCTCGGACGGCAAGGCCGTGCGCGTGCACCGCGACATGGGGCTCGTGGCGCAGGTCTTCACGCCCGCGACGATCCGGGAGATGGGCGAGGGCTCGATCCTCGCCCTCGGTCACACTCGCTACTCCACGACCGGGTCGAGCCGCGCCGAGAACGCGCACCCGCTGCCGTTCGTCCACCCGCAGCTCGGGCCCGGCGCGATCGCCCACAACGGCAACCTCCTCAACGCGGATGCCCTGCGCTACCAGCTCGCCGAACAGGGCGCGATCTTCGAGACCTCGCTCGACACCGAGGTGATGGCAAGGCTGATCGAGCACACTCACGGCCGCACGTGGGAGGAGGTCGTGCGCCGCTCGTTCGCGCGCGTGATCGGCGCGTACTCGTGCGGAATCATCACGCCGCAGCAGCTCATCGCCCTGCGCGACCCGTATGGCTTCCGCCCGTTGTGCATCGGCTTCATCCCGCTCCCCGGCCAGCCGGCGCACGTCGTCGCGAGTGAGACCTGCGCGCTCGACACGGTGCACGCGACGTTCGTGCGCGAGGTCCAGCCCGGCGAGATGGTGGTGATGGACGAGCACGGCGTGCACAGCACGACGTTCCAGACCTCGAGCAAGCATGCGATGTGCGTCTTCGAGTTCATCTACTTCGCGCGGCCGGACTCGATCCTCAAGAACTGCGAGCTGGAGGAGGCGCGCATCCGCATGGGCAACGAGCTGGCGAAGGAAGCGCCGGTCGAGGCGGACATGGTCATCCCCTTCCCGGACTCGGGCACGCCGGCGGCCATCGGCTACGCCGAGGCGTCGGGCATCCCGTTCCGCGAAGCGCTGATGAAGAGCCGCTACATCAACCGCACCTTCATTCAGCCGGACCAGTCCCTGCGCGAGTCGGGAGTGATGCTGAAGCTCAATCCGCTGCCGCGGTCGATCAAGGGCAAGCGCCTGGTCGCGGTCGACGACTCGATCGTGCGGGGCACGACGTCGCGGCGGATCATCGACCGCCTCCGCGCCGCGGGCGCGAAGGAGATCCACATGCGCATCTCGAGCCCGCCGATGCGCTTCCCCTGCTTCATGGGCGTCGACATCGGCTCGACCAAGGAGCTCATCGCGTTCGGCAAGACGGTGGAGCAGGTCCGCGAGCACATCGGCGCCGATTCGCTGTCCTACCTCTCGATCCCCGGCCTGATGCGCGCGATCGGACGCGGCACCGCCGACGAGTTCTGCCGTGCCTGCTTCGACGGCTCGTACCCCGTCCCTGTCCCCCAACAACTAGAAATGGACAAGATGCAATTCGAACCCGCCACGAGCGGCTAGTGGTGTCGTCGGAGGGCCTCTCCTACGCCGCGGCCGGCGTGGACATCGCCGCGTACGAAAAGGCGCTCGAACGCGTGAAGCCGCTCATCGCCGCCACGCACGGCAAGGAGGTGGCGGCGGGGGTCGGGCCGTTCGCCGGCCTCTACGCTCTGCCGGGCGGCGGGTACCTCGCCGCCAGCGCCGACGGCGTGGGCACCAAGATCAAGCTCGCGATCGCCGCGGGCCGCCATCGCGGCATCGGCGTCGACATCGTCAACCACTGCGTGAACGACATCGCGTGCGCGGGCGCGCGGCCGCTGTTCTTCCTCGACTACTTCGCCACCGGCAAGCTCGACCCCGCGGTTTTCGAGCAGCTCATCGACGGCATGACCGAGGCGTGCCGGGAGGCGGGCTGCGCCCTGCTCGGCGGCGAGACGGCGGAGATGCCGGGCGTGTACGCCCTTGGTGACTACGACCTGGCAGGCTTCATCGTCGGGCTGGTGGAAGCCGGATCGCACCGCGAGCCGGCACGCGCCGGCGACGTCCTGGTCGGACTTCCGTCCAGCGGCCTGCACACCAACGGCTACTCGCTCGCGCGCAAGGTCTTCGAGAGGCGGCGCATCAACGACGCGACCATGCGCGCCCTGCTGGCGCCGCACGCCTCCTACCTCGCCGACATGCGGCGCATCCGCTGGAAGGGCGCCGCGCACATCACCGGCGGCGGAATCCTGGGCAACCTGCCGCGCTGCTTGCCCGACGGGCTCGGCGCGCGGCTCGACCCGAGCGCGTGGGAGGTCCCGCCGATCTTCGAGACGATCCGCAAGCTCGGGCGCGTCTCGGACGACGAGATGTGGGGGACGTTCAACATGGGTCTGGGCATGGTCCTCGTCGTCGACCGCGCGGACGTGCCGCAGGACGCGCGGGTCGTGGGCGAGGTCGTTCGCACCGACGGGCCGGACCAGGTGACGATCAGCTGAAACTTGGAGTCTGCGTCTCCGGACAGGGCACGAACCTCCGCAACCTCGTGGCCCGCGACTTCGACGTCGCCGCGGTCGCGACCAACCGGCCCTCGTGCGGCGCCGCGGCCTTTGCGCGTGAGCGCGGCCTCCCGCTGGCCGAGCTCTCGCAGAAGTCGTTCGCGTCGGCCGAGGAGCGGGACGCGGCGATGCGCGACTTCTTTCGCGAGCGCGGCGTGGAGCTCGTCGTGGATGCGGGCTACGACCGCGTCCACACGCCCCCCTTCCTCGCGGCTTTCCGCGGCCGCATCCTCAACGTTCACCCGTCGCTCCTGCCGCGGTTCGCGGGCGGCATGGACGCGATCGAGCAGGCGCTCGCGGCGCGTGCGGCGGTCACCGGCGTGACCGTGCACATCGTCACCGACCAGCTCGATGCGGGACCGATCCTGATGCAGGAATCCGTCAGGATTCTCCCCGGCGACACCGCGGACACCTTGAGACAGCGCGTGCACGAGGTCGAGCACCAGCTTCTGCCCGCGGCCATTCGGATGATGGAGGCCAGGCTTTCCGCAGATGCCGAAAAGAGCCCTGCTGTCGGTTAGCGACAAGAGCGGCCTGGCCGGATTCGCCCGCGGCCTGCACCGCCTGGGCTACGAGCTGTACGCCACCGGCAGCACCCTGCGGTCGATAACCGACGCCGCCGTGGACGCAAGGCCGGTCACCGACCTCACGGGCTTCCCCGAGATGATGGACGGCCGCATCAAGACGTTGCACCCGGGCGTGCACGCGGGACTGCTCGCGCGCCGCGACCGGCCCGAGCACATGGAGGCGCTCGCGCGGCACGGCCTGAAAGAGATCGACCTCCTCTGCTGCAACCTGTATCCGTTCGTCGAGACCGTCGGCCGGCCGAACGTCGCGTTCGAGGACGCGATCGAGCAGATCGACATCGGCGGGCCGGCGATGATCCGCGCGGCGGCGAAGAACCATGGGTCCGTGACCGTGGTGGTGCGCCCCGAGCGCTACACCGAGATCCTCGACGAGCTGCATGCGGGCGGCCCGGACCAGGCGGCGCGGCGCCGGCTCGCCGCCGAGGCCTACGCGCACACCGCCGCGTACGACTCCTGGATCGCGGCGTACATGCGCGGCGGCGAGGCGTCCGGATTTCCGATCGAGCTCTCGTTCGCCGGCCGTCTCGCGCAGCCGCTGAAGTACGGCGAGAACGAGCACCAGCAGGCGGCGTTCTATCGCTACGGCCCGGACCCCGGCGGCCTCGGCGGCGCGCACCAGATCCAGGGCAAGGAGCTCGGCTTCAACAACATCCAAGACGCCGGCGCGGCGCTCGCGCTGGTGAGCGACTACCAGCAGCCCGCGGCCGCCATCATCAAGCACACCAACCCGTGCGGTCTCGCCGTGGCCGGGGACATCGCCACCGCGTACCGGATCGCGTACGAGTGCGACACCGTGTCGGCGTTCGGCGGCGTGGTCGCGGTGAACCGCCCGCTCGACCGCGCGACCGCGGACCAGATCGTCCAGATCGTGACCCACGCCGTCATCGCGCCCGCCGTGCTCGACGAGGCGCTCGACGTGCTCGCGCGGCGCAAGTCGATGATCGTGCTCGTCGCCGAGCCGTCGAAGCAGGTGCTGCTGGACTACGACATCCGCTCGGTGTCAGGTGGGTTTCTGGTGCAGGACTGGGACCGCGGCGGCTTCGACCGCGCCTCGTGCACGGTCGCCACCAGGCGCGCGCCCAGCGAGGCCGAATGGGAGCAGCTCGCACACGCATGGATCGCGGTCAAGCACGTGAAGTCGAACGCGATCGTGATGTTCAAGGAAGGCGCTGCGGTCGGCGTCGGCGCGGGACAGATGTCGCGAGTGGAGTCGGTGCAGATCGCGGCGCACCGTGCGGGCGAGCGTGCGGTCGGTTCGGTGATGGCGTCGGACGCGTTCTTCCCGTTTCCCGACGGGCTCGAGGAGGGAATCCGCGCGGGCGTGACCGCGGTGATCCAGCCCGGCGGCTCGCTGAAAGATGCGGAGGTGGTGGCCGTCGCGGACGCCGCCGGCATCGCGATGGTCATGACCGGGCGGCGGCACTTCCGGCACTAATCTGGGTCCATGG
>DATGEO010000010.1:0-10150 GCA_035310015.1 Candidatus Dormiibacterota bacterium
ACTTGAGGAGGGTTGACCCTAGTACGAGAGGACCGGGTTGAACGGCCCGCTAGTGTACCGGTTGTCACGCCAGTGGCAGCGCCGGGTAGCCATGGCCGGTTTGGATAAGCGCTGAAAGCATCTAAGTGCGAAGCCAACTCCAAGATAAGGTCTCCCACCGGGTTAACCGGGTAAGGGCCCTGCTAGACCAGCAGGTTGATAGGCCGGAGGTGTAAGAGGAGCAATCCTTTGAGCTGACCGGTACTAATAGCCCGAGGGCTTGTTCACCTATAACTCACTCTTCATTTTCTGAGGAGTCGCACAGAACGAAACGGATCCAGCGCCGAAGGCAGCTGGAGATTCTCATAGACCTGATTCGGTTGTTGATACATTGCCGCGCATGAGCGACGAGCATTGGATGGCGCGCGCCCTCGAGCTGGCGCGCCTGGCCGACTACCGCACGAGCCCCAATCCGATGGTTGGTGCCGTGGTGCTCGATGCAAGTGGCCGGCTCGCCGGCGATGGCTATCACCACCGCAAGGGCGCGGAGCACGCCGAGGAGCTGGCCCTGGCCGCGTCCGGCGATCGAGCGCGAGGCGGCACGCTCTACGTCAACCTCGAACCCTGCATCCACGAGCACCGCTCACCGAGCTGCGCGGATGCGATCATCTCCGCGGGCGTGCACCGCGTCGTGGTCGCAGCAGAGGACCCCGATCAGCGGGTACGCGGCCGCGGTGTCGCCGCCCTCCGCGCCGCCGGCGTCGAGGTCGCGGTCGGTGCCATGGCCGGCCAGGCCAGGCGTCTCAACGAGTTCTACTTTCATCACCGCCTGACCGGGCGGCCTTTCGTGACCGCCAAGTTCGCCATGAGCCTGGACGGAAAGATCGCCACCGCAGCCGGCGAGTCCCGCTGGATCAGCGGCGAAGCGGCACGCCGCCAAAGCCACAGGCTGCGCCATGCGCACGACGCGATCCTCGTGGGCGTGAACACAGTCCTGCAGGACGATCCGGAGCTGTCCGCCCGCGAGGGTGACGACCCACGGCAGCCGCTGCGAATCGTCCTCGATTCAAATCTCCGCACGCCGTCCCGAGCGCGGGTAATTGGGCCGCGAAGCGTCATCGCCAGCACTCGCTCAGGCGCTGTCGAAGGCGCTGAGGTCCTGGTTCTGCCCTCGGATCCCAGCGGTCGCGTGGCCCTCGAGCCATTGCTGGACGAGCTCGGGCGGCGCGAACTGCTCAGCGTTCTCATCGAGGGCGGCGCGGAAACACACGGCTCCTTCTTCGACGCCGGTTTGGTCGACAAGGTATACGCCTATGTCGCGCCGATCGTCATCGGTGGAAATAGGGCTCCGGGCCCGGTCGCGGGCAGCGGCGTGGCGCGCCTGGCGGATGCGCTGCGGCTGCGGGACGTCGAGATCACGCCGCTCGACGGCGACGTCATGATCAGCGGGTATCCCGATGTTCACCGGAATCGTCAGCGCCGTCTCCAAGGTCGTCGACGCCGAGCGCGGCCGACTCGGCCTCGATCACGCGGGGATCGCGCGCCGCTTGAAGCGGGGCGGCAGCGTTGCGGTCAACGGGTGCTGCCTCACGGTGGTCAAGAAGGCGGGGCCGGTTTTCTACATGGATGTCGTGCCCGAGACGCTGCGGCGCACGAACCTCGGCCGGCTCGAGGTGGGGAGTGAGGTGAACCTGGAACTGCCGGTGACCGCGTCCACGACGCTTGATGGACACCTCGTCCAGGGCCACATCGACACGACGGCAACGGTCAAATCGGTGGAGCGGGCAAGCACCGGCCGCGAGGTCACGATCGAGCTGCCTGCCACCATCTCGCGCTTTGTGGCGACCAAGGGCTCGATCGCCGTCGACGGCGTGAGCCTCACCGTGGCCGCGGTCGACAGCCCGCCGGGCACCTTCCGGGTGGCGCTGATCCCGCACACGTTGGAGGTCACGATCGCCGGCGGGTACCGCGCGGGCAGCGTCGTCAACCTCGAAGCCGACGTGGTCGCCCGCTACGTGGCTCGAAACCTGCGCAAGTAATATCTGGTGACCATGACCCTGGCCACGATCCCGGAGGCGCTCGAAGACTTCAAAGCCGGCCGCTTCGTGATCGTGGTTGACGATGAAGATCGCGAGAACGAGGGCGACCTGGTTGTGGCGGCCGAGGCGGTCACGCCGGAGCACATCAGCTTCATGACCCGGCACGGCTCCGGCCTGGTGTGCCTGCCGATCATCGCCCCGAGGCTGGACGAGCTGGGCATCGCACCGATGGTCGATCACAACACCAGCCGGCTGGGCACGGCTTTCAGCGTCAGCATCGACGCCCGCGAGCAGGTGACGACGGGCGCATCCGCATATGACCGGGCGGCGACGATTCGCAAAGTTCTCGACCCCACCGCTCGAGCCGCCGATTTCTCGATGCCCGGGCACACCTTCCCGCTGCGCGCGGCGGCGGGCGGCGTGCTCACCCGAGCCGGCCAGACAGAGGCCGCCGTCGACCTGGCGGTGCTGGCGGGCATGTATCCCGCGGGCGTGATCACGGAGCTGATGAAAGCTGACGGCACGATGGCCCGCATGCCGGACATCGAAGTGTTTGCCGCACAACATGGGCTCAAGGTCGTGACCGTGGAGCAGCTCATCGCTTACCGGCGGCGCAACGAGAAGCTCGTGGCCCGTCGCGTCGAGGCCGGCATACCGCTTGGTGAGCCGCCCCAGATGTGGAAGTTGTATGTGTACGAGGACGTCCTCCGCCACGAGAACCACCTGGCCCTGGTCCTGGGCGAGATCGATCCGGAGAAGCCGGTGCTCCTGCGGGCGCATTCCGAGTGTCTGACCGGCGACATCTTCGGCAGCCTGCGGTGCGATTGCGGGGCCCAGCTCCACGCCGCGATGGACACGATCGCCGCGGATGGCACCGGCGTGGTGCTGTACATCCGCCATCAGGAGGGCCGCGGCATCGGATTGCTGGACAAGCTGCACGCCTACAACCTCCAGGACCTTGGCCTCGACACGGTCGAAGCGAACGAAGCCCTCGGCCACCCGGCCGACAAGCGCGATTACGGCATCGGGAGCCAGATCCTGTACGACCTGGGCCTGCGCAAGATCCGGCTCCTCACGAACAACCCGAAGAAGATCTACGGGCTCGAGGGCTTCGGCCTCGAGGTGGTGGAGCGCATCCCGATCCACATCCCTTCCAACCCCCACAACGAGCGCTACCTGAACACCAAGCGCGAGAAGCTCGGGCACCTGCTGTAGTGGGCGAGCAGGGCGAGGTTCCTGGGCTTTCCGGCGCTGACCTTTCCATAGCGGTCGTGGTCTCGCGCTACAACGAGGACGTGTCCAAGCGGCTGCTTCGCGGGGCACTTGAGGCGCTGCAGGAACACGGCGTCGAAGAGCCGGACGTATTCTGGGTGCCCGGCGCGCTGGAGCTGCCGGTGATCGCCCTGGCGCTCGCGGAGAAGGGCGGACACGACGCGATCGTGTGTCTCGGCTGTGTGATTCGAGGCGAGACGTACCACTTCGAGATCGTGGCCAACCAGTCGGCGGCGGGGCTGATGCAGGTGATGCTCGACACGGGTGTGCCGATCGCGTTCGGGGTGCTGACGACCGAGGATCGCGACCAGGCACAGGCGAGGTCGGGCTTGAAGAACAACAAGGGCGCGGAGGCGGCTGTGGCGGCGATCGAGATGGCGAACCTGCTGCAGTCGATCCAAGGCTGACGGCCTCTTAACAACCAGGGTTGGCACCGGCTTTTTCAAACCGTAGGCTCGCCATCAGGTAGGCCGGCGGGGGAGGGACGGCCGGGAGGAGGGAGGGCCCGCAGGGCAGGGTTGGCCCGGGTCAGGGCGCGACCGCCACTGCCACGACCGCCGATCCGGCGGGCGCGACGATGTAGCCCTGCGTCGCCGCCGGGGTGCTGAAGTGCTCGGCCGAACCAAGGCCGAGCGAGTACACGATGGCGCCCGAGGATGGGTCGAGCGCGTACAGCGTGGCGGAGCTCTCGTCGATCGCCCATACGGCCCCGGCCGCGACGATCGGCGATCCGGTGTGCACCTGGCGCGCGCGCCACGTGACGGCCATGCTCGCCGGCGATGCGGACACGGCTGTGAGCCCGTCGCGGCACGGCAGGAACACCGTCGAATCGAGCCACGAGGTTCCTCCCCACGCCCCCGAGCACACGCCTCTCGCCGCTTCGGGTTTGCCGACGCCGCCAAGGCCGGAGGTGCGCAGGACATAGGCGACGCCCTGTTTGCCGACAGCAAGCAGGACACCGGAGGCCGGCAGGAGGGTCACCCCGACCGAACCCAGGTCACTGTCGGTCGCGTCTAAATACCGCCAGTTGGAGGGCGCGAAATAGCCCTGAAGCTTGAGATCCGGCGACAGCTGAAGCACCGAATTGCTGTAGTCGAACGACGAAGAATCAGAACCGTTTCCAGTGACCACGTACACCGTCCCGGAGTCGGAGATGGTCGCGCCCATGGAGCTCCAGATGCCCGATTCCCGCGCGCTCGGCGTCCGGTAGACGGCCACCGGCGAGCCGCCGGCTACGGGCACGCCCACGACGTAGCCGTGATACGAGCCGCAGTCGCCGAACAAGCCGCCGAACGGCACGTAGACGTAGCCAGATCCGAGCGCCAGCGCGCCCCGCTCCTGCTGCACCACGGCCGAGGATCCGCCCGGGTCCACCGACTGCCGGCGCGTCACGGCGCCGGTCGAAAGGCTCAGCGTGAACAGCACGTGGTGGTAGCCCGACAGGAAGGCCACGACGTACAGCGCGTCCGACAGGGGATCAGCGGCCGGTGTTCCCGTGATGCCGGTGACGGGGCCGATGTCGCCGCATGGCAGCGTGGCCGCGCTCACCGGCGCGCCTAGGTGCGTCCGCCATACGACCGCGCCGGTCGCCAGGTCGAGCGCGTAAACGGTGTTGTTCTCGGTGGCCACGATCGCGTGGCCGGAAACGATGAGCGGTGAGGCGTAGACCTCCCCGTCGACTCCCACCGACCAGGCCCGCGCGGGATTGTCGAGCGCCGGCGTGGCCGGCCCCTGGCCGGTTCGCTCCGCGTCGCGGTGGTACTCGGGCCAATCAGCGAGCGCACGCGAGGGTGGCGACGTAGTCGATGCACCCGATGAAGGCGCCGCCGGCGCCGCCGACGGGCTGCCGCCGCAGGCGGCGATCACCACGACCAGGCTCGCGAAAAACGCGCGTGCCTTCGAGCTCAAAGCCCCCAGGAGAACTTCCGCGCCGGTACGAGCCGCGCCCGCTCGTGCCCGATCACCTCAGCCCGTCCCTGAACGGTTACGCCGCGCTTCGGCCCCGAGCCATCGACCACCAGCGCGCACCGCGGCTCGGCGGTGATGTTTCGCAGCTTGACCCCGTCCGCATCGAACTCGAACGCGCCGTCTTCGGTGAATGCGTACATCACCGGCACGACGTGCGGCCATCCGGTCGGGCCGACCGTCGCGAGGCGGCACAACCGCTGCGATCGAAGGAACTCCGCCTCCGCCGGACTGAACACCACCGGCACATCGTAGACCGGGCCCGATGCGGCCTCCACCGCCTCTCTAGACTGCTCGAAAGATGGCCAAAGCCTCCACCACATCGGTCGACGCAATCGGCGGCTACACCATCGTCCGCCGCGAGCCGCTCGAGCGCATCGAGGGCTCGTACATCGAGCTGCGTCATGAGGGCACGGGCGCGCGTCACATCCACATCGAGTGCGACGACGACAACAACGCGTTCACCGTGTTCTTCCCGACGACGCCGCGCGATTCGACCGGCGTCGCCCACATCCTCGAGCACGTCGTGCTGGCGGGCTCGCGGCGGTTCCCTGTTCGCGACCCTTTCTTCAGCATGACGCGGCGATCGCTCGCGACGTTCATGAACGCCTTCACGAGCGCGGACTGGACGATGTATCCGTTCAGCACGCGCAACGACAAGGACTTCAGGAACCTTCTCGACGTGTACCTGGACGCGACGTTCTTCCCGACGCTCGCCGAGGACTCGTTCAAGCAGGAGGGCATCCGCTTCGAGTTCGAGGTGCCCGACGATCCCACCAGCGGTCTGCGCTACAAGGGCGTCGTCTTCAACGAGATGAAGGGCGCGCTGGCGTCGCCGCAGGCGGCCATGCAGCGCGCCATCGGCGCCGCGCTGTTCCCGGGTTTGACGTATTCGTTCATCTCCGGCGGCGACCCGGAGCGCATCCCCGACCTAACCTGGCAGCAGCTTCGCGATTTCCACGCGGGGCACTACCACCCGAGCAACGCCTACTTCTACACGTACGGCAACCAGTCGCTCGAGCGCACCCTCGACGTCATCGAGAGCAGCACGCTCTCGCGCTTCAAGCGAATCGAGGTCGACACCGAGATCCCGGACGTCCAGCGCTTCAAGAGGCCGGTGACGCACAGCGAGGCATATCCGCCCACCAGCGGCGACGACCTGACCCGCAAGTCGCAGGCTCTCGTCGGCTGGGTGACCGTGAACAGCGCGGACTCGATGAAGCTGCTGTCGATGCGCGTCCTGTCCGAGGTCCTCCTCGGCAACGCCGGCTCACCGCTGAGGAAGGCTTTGATCGACTCGAAGCTCGGCACGGCGATGGCGGACGGCTCGGGACTGCAGGACGACTTCCGCGAGACCGTCTTCGGCGCCGGCCTGAAGGACATCCGCACCGAGGATGCTCACCAGGTCGAGCAGCTCGTCCTCGACACGCTCGACGGGCTTGCCGGCACCGGTCTTGACCCGACCCAGGTCGACGCCGTCATCCACCGGCTCGAGTTCGAGAAACGTGAGCGCTCCAACGCCGGCTTCCCGTACGCGCTCAAGGTCCTGTTCGGCATGCTCCCGGCCTACAACTACGGCGGCGATCCCTACAGCGCCCTCAACTTCGACGCCGACCTCGCGCACCTGGAGGCAGCGCGGCGAGAAGGCCGCTGGTTCGAGAACCTGATCCGCGCGGAGCTGCTCGACAACATGCACCGCGCGCTGATCACGGTGGTTCCGGACCCTGAGCTCGAGGAGCGAAAGCGGCTGCGCGAGCTCGATCGGCTCGCGGCCGCCGCGGCGCTCGTGAGCGAAGCCGACAGGGTGCGCATCGTCGCCGACGCCATGCGGCTGAAGGCGGAGCAGGACGCGAAACAAGACCTGTCGGTGCTGCCCACGCTCGAGCTCACCGACATCCCGATGAAGTTCGAGCCCGTCCCGAGCCGGCGGGTCGAAGCGGGCGGGCTACAGGTCGACTTCTACCCGCTGCCGACGAACGGGGTGACCTACCTCGATCTGCGGGCGGACTTCTCGGTGCTCAGCCGGGAGCAGCAGAGGCTGCTGCCCCTGTTCGGCCGCGTGCTGACGCAGTCCGGCGCCGCCGGCCAGGACTACACGGTCATCGCCCACCGCATCGCCTCGGTGACAGGAGGCATCGGCGCGGCCGCGCAGGTGCAGTCGCTCGCACGCCAGGAAGGCTTCATCGAATCGTTCATGGTGTCGGGCAAGGCGCTCGACCGCAACGCGCGGCCCTTCGTCGAGCTGCTGCGCGACCTCATCGCCCGCCTGGACATAGAGCCGGCGCGCCTGCGCGAGATCGTTGCCGAGAGCGCGACCCGGCTCGAGAGCTCGATCGCGAACCTGGGTTTTCAATTCGCGATCCTGCTCGCGCACGCCAAGCTGAGCTCCGAAGGCGCGCTCAACGAGCGGCTGCAGGGCATCGAGATGCTCCACACCATCCGCGAGCTCGTCGCGACCGGAGATGCGGCGCTTGACGAGCTGTCCGCTCGAATGCAGGAAATTCGCCGCGCGCTCTTCACCAGGCAGTCGGTGCAGGTCGTCGTGACCTGCGAAGAGGACATGGTCGACATGATCAGCGAGCTGCTCGCGGAGATGGCGGCGGACCTCCCCGACGCCGGTCGGGCCGCCGAAGGCGCGCCACGGCCGGACCCCCTCGAGCCGCGTCCCGAGGCGCGCACCGCTCCGGTGCCGGTGGCGTTCAACGTCCGCACCTTCAAGACGGTGCGTTACACCCACCCCGATGCACCGGTGCTGCTGGTGCTGGCGAACTTCCTTCGCGACAACTTCATCCACCGCGAGCTCCGCGAGAAGGGCGGCGCGTACGGAGGCTACGTCCAGGCCAGCACCGGAGCAGGCACGTTCTACTTCGGCTCGTACCGCGACCCGAACATAGTGCGCACGTACGACGTGTACGACCAGGCGGCGCGATGGGTTCTCGACAACCAGATCGAGGCCGAGCCGCTGAAGGAGGCGATCCTCGGCGCGTGCGGCGACGTGGACCCGCTCGAATCCCCCGACATAAAGGGGCGGCGGGAGGCCATCAATCGCTTGACCGGATTCACGCGCGAGGAGAGGGAGCGGTTCAAGCAGCGGCTGCTCGCGGTCACGCCCGCCGATCTCCAACGGGTCGCCACTCGGTACCTGGTCGAGGGCCACGGCGTGCAGGCCACCGTGGCGGGAGCGGACCTCGTCGCCGACGCCCGCAAGGAACGCCCCGGGCTGTTCGAGGTCGTCGCCCCCGTCTGACGGCGTCCAGGGCTCCCGGCTCCTGTCAGAATCGGGCCACCATGACGTGGCGCAGGGAGTACTTCTGGCCGCTGGTCCTCGTGGTGATCGGGATCTACTTCCTCCTGAACAACCTCAACGTGCTGTGGTGGCTCCGGTTCGACGTCATCTGGCCGGTCCTGCTGATCGGGCTCGGCGTCTGGCTGATCTTCAGGCGCCGCACCTGAGATGAACGCCCCGCTTCCCGACGGGCGCCGCCACCGCTATCGCGGCCTGGTCTGGCCGGGCATCCTGATCCTGTTCGGGATCCTCGCCCTCCTCGTGAACACCGACGTGATCCCCGCGGACCGCCTCTACCGGCTCTGGGACCTCTGGCCGGTGCTGCTCGTCGTGCTGGGGCTCGAGCTCCTGATCCAGCGCTCACGGATGCCGTCACCCGCCGGCGCGGTCGCCGCCTGGCTCATCGTGCTGCTGGCGATCGTGGGTGCGGCCGCCTATGTCGCGGCGGGGCCGGCGTTGGGCAGCGCGTCGCTCGATGCAGTCGCACCGGCCGGCGATCTCACATCGGCTTCGATGGAGATCGACGTGGGCGGCGCCACGATCAACATCAGCGGCGACAGCTCGCTCGAGGACCTGTACCGCGCGCACATCGACTACTCCGGGCCAAAGCCGGACGTCAGTTTCGAAAGCGTGCGCGGCGCGGTGCGCATCTCGCAGGGGAGTGGCGGCGTCTTCGCTCCGAGCCGGCACTTCAGCATCGATGTGCGCCTCAGCACGCGAATGACGTGGTCGCTGACGATCAACGCCGGGGGCGCGAACGAGACGCTGAAGCTGCAGGACGTCAAGGTGAGCGCGATCAGCCTCAGCTCGGGCGGTTCGACCGGCGACATCACGCTGGGCCAGCCGCAGGGGACGGTGCCGATCACCATCAGCGGCGGCGGTCTGACCATGCACCTCCACCGGCCGTCGGGGGTGGCGGCCACCGTTCGCATCTCGGGCGCGGCCGTCAGCCTCACGTTCGACGGCCGGCACCACGGAGGGCTGGGCTCAGTCGAGGATTCGAGCGGCGAGGCCGCCGACAGCTACGACGTCACGGTCAGCGGCGCGGGCTGCACCGTGACGATGGACGTCACGCCGCAGACTTAGCCGGCCAACGTTCTGTCCAGGGCGGCGACCCGGGCGGCGTAAGCCCTCTCGGTCTCAGGCGTCAGCGCGGCCCGCGCGCCCAGGGCGGCCAGCCGGATCAGTCCATCGAGCTCTGGATCGAGCACGCCGGCCGCTGCGAGCACCCGCGCCAGGGCGGCGCAGCGCTCGGCGCCGGCCAGCAGCTCGTCCTGGCCGGCGCCCAGCTGCCTCAGGCCCGTCGCCTCCTTCTCCAGCCGGCCGGCGAGGGCCGTGTGCTCCTCGCCTCCGCGCTGCCGGCACCGGCGCGCTCCCTCGGCCGCCACCGCGTCGCCGATGCGGCCCTCCAGAACGCGCCCGGACGCGGCCGCGGTCGAGGCCACGGCGGGGCACAGGCCGACCACCTGCGGCGACTCGAAGCGCACGCCGCGCCGGTCCAGCTCGCGGAGCACGTCGTCGGGCGTCGTCTCGTCGAGCCGGAACAGGTTCATCGAGAGTTGAAGAGCGCGGCCTGGCAGCTCGAACGCCAGCGCCATCACGCCGCGCA
>DATGEO010000011.1:0-4915 GCA_035310015.1 Candidatus Dormiibacterota bacterium
ACCCTGCGGCCGGTCGAGATCTCGCCGCAGAACGCGTACCTGCGGCGTCTCCAGCACCGCCTCGTGGCCGAGAACGAGCTTTCGGCGCGCAGCACCGGCAAGGAGCCGCAGCGCCGGCTCCGCATCACGCCGGCACCCGAAGTCCCGTCGGTTTGAGCTCCCCGCGCCGCGGGCTGTTCATCACCTTCGAGGGCGTCGAGGGTTCGGGCAAGACGACGCAGGCCGAGATGCTCGGCCAGGCCCTCTCGACTCGCGACGCCGTGGTGGTGCGCGAGCCGGGCGGCACAGAGCTCGGCGAGAAGATTCGCGAGATGCTGCTGTACGGCGGCATGCAGATCGACGCCGAGGCCGAGATGTACCTGTTCATGGCCGCTCGCAGCCAGCTCATCGCCGAGGTGATCCGGCCCGCGCTCGAAGCCGGGCAGGTCGTCGTCGCGGATCGGTACCACGACTCGACGCTCGCCTACCAGGGCGGCGGCCGAGGCATCGCCACGAGCTGGCCGCCGGCGTTCCCCAAACCCGACCTCACGTTCCTCCTCGCGCTGCCCGTCGAGGGCGGCCGGCTGCGCCAGCTGGTCGCCGGGAAGAAGGCGGATCGAGTCGAGAGCGAGGCGAACGACTTCCACGAGCGCGTGGCCTCGGCTTACGAGAAGCTCGCGGCCGCCGAGCCGCAGCGCTTCGTGGTCATCGACGCGACCGGCTCGCGCGAGAATGTGCACTCCATCGTCAAGCAGCGCGTCGACCAGCTGCTCGCCGCGACCAGGTGACTCGACCCCGACGCTCCTTGCATCTTCGCGGCCTAGGCGGCCGGGCGCCTGCGGCGCTGAAGCCTGCGTCAGGGGGCCCGGCGCGGCGTCGTCGCGCATCTACTGATGCGCTCCTAGCTGCGCCACCCCTTCCTTGGCTCCGGCCGCCGATGCCGCGAAATATGCGGCGGATCTCGGGGTCGAGTCACCCATGAAGCTCGTCATTGCCGTGGTGCAGGGCGAGGACGCGCAGCGCACGTCGGAGGCTCTCTCCGGGCAGGGCTTCAGCTCGACGCGCATCACCTCGAGCGGAGGGTTTCTGCAGCAGGGCAACGTCACGTTCTTCATCGGCGTCGAGGACACGCGCGTCGCCGAGGCGGTCCAGGTCATTCGGGACAACTGCCGCGAGCGCAGCCGCTACCTCACGCCGATGCCGCCGGTGCCCGAGCCGGGCGAGTACTTCATGCCCTACCCGGTCGAGGTGCAGGTCGGCGGCGCGACGGTCTTCGTCGTGCCCGTGGATTCGTTCGAAAAGATCTGAAACCGCCGAACCCCTGACTACCATCGAACAATGATCCGGGTCGAAGGCCTGCGCAAGTCGTTCGGAGACGTGCGCGCCGTCGACGGCGTCGACCTCCACGTCGAGCGGGGCGAGCTGCTGGTCCTGCTCGGCCAGAACGGCGCGGGCAAGTCGACGTCGCTGCGCTGCCTCGGCGGGATTCTTCGCCCCGACTCCGGGCTGATCGAGCTCGACGGCCTGCGCCTGCCCGACCGCCTCGACGAGGTTCGCGCGCGTCTGGGCGTGGTGCCCGACCAGGCCCGGCTCTACGGCCGCAACACCGCGCTCGAATACCTCGATCACTTCGGCTTCCTGTACGGCGTGCCCGAGGACGTCCGGCGCAAGCGCATCAAGGGTCTGCTCGAGCGTTTCGAGCTCGCGGACCGCACGGACACCGTGCTCGCCGCGTACTCGCGTGGAATGGCCCAGAAGGTCGCGCTCATCCGCGCGACGCTGCACGAGCCCGACTGGATCTTCTGCGACGAGCCGACCGCGGGCCTCGACCCTGTCGCCGCCGCGGACATGCGGCGCTACCTCGGCGAGCAGCGCGCGCGGGGTGCGGCGTTGATCGTGACCACGCACGTGCTCAGCGAGGCGGAGCTCATGGCCGACCGGATCGCCATCATGCGCCGCGGCCGCGTCGTGACCCGAGGCACCCTTGACGAGCTGCGCGAGCAGGCGGGCGTCGGGCGCCGGTTCGTGGCCACGCTCGTGCGCGTGCCGGAACTGTCGAGCGGGCTGCGGGCGTGGCTGCGCGAGAACACGCTCGATCACTCGATCGAGCGCGACCGCCTGTCGTACAGCCTGCCCTGGAGCGCCCCCGCGGCGGATCGCGGCGCGTTCGCCGCCGAGCTGCAGCGCCTCCTCGCCGGCGAGGGCGCGCCCTACGAGACGCTCGAAGAGCAGCAGACGAGCCTCGAGGCGGTCTATCTCGAGGCGATGAGCGAAGCCGAAGAAACCCCGGCGGGACCCCCGCTCGCGAGCGGTGGAGCGAAGCCGATCTCCGGCATACCCGCGACGAAGATGTTCGCCTCGCTGCGGGAGCAGGGCCGCATGATGCGCCACGCCCTTCCTTTCTATGTCAGCTCCTGGTGGCGCCGCGGCGACCTGAGCTGGGTCCTGTACCTGAACGCGTTCGTGCTGCTGCTCGTGGGCGGGACCTCGCTCTTCGGGCAGCTGCCCGGCGCGGCGGGCGCGGTCGCGCAGCGATTCGCGGGCGGCCAGGCCCTGCAGGCCGGCCTGCTGCTGCCGCTGTTCTTCATGTCCTTCGCGCTGCTGGAGTCGATCAAGAGCTCGATCGGCATCTGGTGGGAGAAGGCGCAGCAGTCGCTCGAGGTGCTTCTCTACACGCCGGTCGACGACCCGTCGCTGATCTGGCTGGAGGTGCTGCCCGGCGCCGTCGTCAGCGCCGTTTGGGTGACGCTCTGGATGGCCGCGGGCATGGCGATGCTCAGCGTGTTCGGCGAGAGCGCGCCGTGGGACCTGCTCCCGGTCTTCGCGTTCGTCGCGGTGGTGACGGCCTACTGGGCGGCCATGGGCCGGATGCTCGGCTTCATGCTGTTCCCGCGCGAAGGCGCCTCCGGTGGCGCGTGGTCGTTCCTGCTGTCGCCGGTGTCGGCGGCGGTCGCCGACCTGCCCCTGGCGCTGTTCGTCTTCCGCTCGCCGTTCGCGCCGGCGTCGCTGCTGCTGCCGGTCACGGCATGCGTCGCGCTCACGATCCTGTGCGGCGTCACGTTCGACCGCGAGCGGCTGATGGAGACCGGCGTTGGGCGCGCGCGCCGCCGTCGCAACTGGATTCCGGTGGCGGTGATCCGGCGCAACGCGGTGGCGATCGTCGCGGGGCTGCTCATCGCGGGAGTGCCGGCGGTAACCGCCGCCACGCTCACGTCCCACGCGCAGCTCCATTCCTGGAGCGAGGTGAGGGGATCCGCCGGTCTCGGCGGCGACCCGTCTCGAGTCGAGCTGACCTCCGCGAGCTCCTCGTCGCCCGCCGGGCCCGCGAACGGCGTGACCGTGGCCGCCGCCGGACTGGCCGGAATCGTCAGCGCGCTGGCGCTGATGCTCGCGCTCATGGTCGTGAGCTTCGCCGCCTTCTTCCTGCTCGGGGTGCCGGCCGTGCTCGTCCTCGTCGCCGCGGCGATCACGTGGGGGATCCAGGCCGGCTTTGGCGGCGGCGCGCCGCTCCAGGGCTGGCTGGTCGGGGGCGCCGGCGTCGCCCTGCTGGCGCTCGCGCTCAACACCGGCGCCGCCCTGCCGATCTACTGGTCGCTGGCCTTCGGCTCAGGCCGCAGGCTCGACCGCCTGCGGGAGGCGTGGTCGTCCTACTGGGCGCTGTATCGCTCGCTGGTCATCCCGGCCTGCGCGCTGTTCGGGATCGTGGTGTTCCGGCTGCTGGCGGCCGGCTGACCCCCTCCGAGAGCCGGCTCCCGGACGCCCGGTCGCGCGAGCGCATGGTCGAGAGCCGGCTCTCGGACTGTTTGCGGGCGCGCTACAGGTCCAGCGCTTGCGCCACCAGCTCCCGGTGGTAGGTCGCGTCGCCCAGGGTCACCTCTGACGACTTCGCGCGCTTGAAGTACAGGTGCATGTCGTGCTCCCACGTGAACCCGATCCCTCCGTGCACCTGGATGCCGTCGCCCGCGATCTTGCGGTACGCGTCGGAGACGTATGCCTTCGCCATCGACGCCGCGAGCGAGCGGTCCGGCGCGTCGGCCTCGACCGCCCACGCCGCGTAATAGGTCGCGGACTTGCTGCTCTCCGCCAGCACCAGCATGTCCGCGAGCTTGTGCGAGACGGCCTGGTAGATGCCTATCGGCTTGCCGAACTGCTGTCGCGTCTTCGCGTACTCGGTCGAGGTCTCGAGCACCTTCTGCTCGCCGCCGACCATCTCCGCGCACATCGCGGCCGTAGCCCACTCCAGCGCGCGCTTCAGGCGCGGCCACGCGTTATCCGCGGCGCCCATCAGCGCGTCCGGGCCGAGCTCGACCCCGTCGAAGCGGATCTCCGACCACCGCCGCGTCATGTCCAGCGTCTTCAGCGGCGACACGGTCATGCCCTTCGGATGGCCCTTGACGAGAAACAGGCTCACGCCATCATCGCCCTCGCCGCGCGTGCGGGCGGCGACGACGACGAAGTCGGCGTGCTGCGCGTCGGGTACGAAGAGCTTGACGCCGTCGAGGCGCCAGCCTCCGCCCGACCGCGCCGCCTTCAGCCCGATGCCCGTCGCGTCCCAGCGCCCCGGCGGCTCGGTGAGCGCGAGCGTCGCCCGCGCGTCGCCGGCCGCGATCGCGGACAGCACCTCCCGCTTCTGCGCCTCGCCCGCGGCCTCCAGCAGCGTGGGCACGGCGAGGCCCATGGTGCTGAAGAAGGGCCCCGGCAGCAGCGCCCGGCCCGCCTCCTCGAGCACGACCACCAGGTCGAGGAACGTCCCCACGCCGCCGTACTCCTCGGGAATCCCGAGGCCGGTCCAGCCCATCTCGGCCAGCCGCGACCAGAAGGCCGGATCCCAGGCGTCGTCCGCCTCCATCATGCGGCGGACGTACGAGGACGGACACTGCTTGGCCAGGAAGTCCCGCGCCGACGAGCGCAGCATCTCCTGCTCTTCGGAGAAGGC
>DATGEO010000012.1:0-22843 GCA_035310015.1 Candidatus Dormiibacterota bacterium
AGCGTGTTCGTGCTCGTCATGGAGAACCGCAGCTACGACCAGGCCATTACCGGCGGCTACACCTCGGCGCTCGCGGCCGCCTACGGGGTGGCCACGGACTACCACGGCGTTTCTCATCCGAGCCTGCCCAACTACCTGGCCATGACCTCGGGCAGCACCTGGGGCATCGCCGACGACGGCTACCACACGCTGCCGCTCACCGGCCTCGGCGCTCAGCTGACACAGGCAAGCATCCCCTGGCGCGCCTACATGGAGGGCATGACCTCGACCTGCTTCGCCAGCCCGTACCCGTACGCGCTGAAGCACGACCCGTTCCCGTACTACGGGGGACGCTGCCCCGCCGAGGTGGTGCCGCTCGCGCAGTTCGGAGCAGACATGCAGAAGCCGGACGTGCCGCGCTTCGTGTGGATCACGCCGGGACTCTGCAACGACGGCCATGACTGCTCGACGGCCGTCGCCGACGCGTTCCTGTCCCGCATCGTCCCCCAGATCGAGGCCACTCCTGCGTGGCAGCACAACGGTCTGCTCGTGATCACGTGGGACGAGGGCGAGGATGCGGCGAATCACGTCCTGACGCTGGTGATCCGGCCCCGCGCGCGGCACCAGGTGTCCAACCGCTACTACGACCACTACTCGCTCCTGGCCACGATCGAGGTCCGGTTCGGCCTCGCGCGCCTGGGGGCCGCGGCGCAGGCGACGCCGCTGACCGACCTGCTGATCAGCGGCTCGACAGAGCTCCCTCAGCCCTGATGACCTCGACCGACGTGGTCACCTCCTGCAGCCTCGCCTCGTCGACCTGCACGCCGAGCCCCGCGCCTGCCGGCACGCGCAGCCGGCCGTCGTGCAGCACGAAAGGTTCGGTGATGTCGCGGTGGTAGTAGCGATCTGACGCGGAGGTGTCGCCCGGCAGCGTGAAGTCCGGCATGGCGGCCATGGCCACGTTGCCCGCCCGGCCCAGACCCGTCTCGAGCATGCCGCCCATCCAGACCGGAATCGAGTGCCCGGCACACAGATCGTGGATGCGCCTGGCCTCGAGGTAGCCGCCCACCCGGCCCGGCTTGATGTTGATGATCGCGCAGGCGCCCAGCTCGATCGCGTCGGCCGCGGCCTGCAGCGAATGGATCGATTCGTCGAGGCAGATCGGCGTCTTCACGACCTTCGCCAGCCGCGCGTGGGCGAGGACCTGGTCTTCGGGCAGCGGCTGTTCGATGAGCAGCAGGTCGAAGTCGTCGAAGCCGGCGAGATGCCTCGCGTCGGATTCCCTGTACGCGGTGTTGGCGTCGACCTGCAGGGGAATGTCGCCGAAACGCTCGCGCACGGCGCGCACCGGTTCCATGTCCCAGCCCGGCTTCACCTTGAGCTTGATGCGCCGGTAGCCCTCCTCGAGGTGGCGGCCGACGGTCTCGAGCAGCTCGGGGATTGTGCGGTGGATGCCCACCGAGACCCCACAGTCGACGGCCTCGCGCACCGCCCCCAGGCGGTGGGCGAAAGACTCGCCGCGGGCGCGCAGCTCGGCGTCCAGGAGCGCCATCTCGATCGCGGCCTTCGCCATCTGGTGGCCGTGCACCGGCCGCAGGATCGGAAAGACGTCGTCGGCGGTGAGCGCCTCGCGCGCGAACAGGCGCGGGAGCAGGTGGCGGACCAGCACGTCCTGGGCGCCGTCGACGTACTCCGGCGAGTACGTGGGGTCCTCCCCCGCGACGCATTCCCCCCACCCCTCGCCGTCGCTGGTGATCGCCTTCACCAGGAGGATGTCGCGATGGTCCTGGACGCCGAAGGACGTCTCGAACGGCGCCACCAGCGGCATGCCGATGCGGCGCAGCTCGACGGCCTCGAGCCTCATCCCGCCGGCGCCTTCGGCGCCACCCCGGTGAGGCGGGTGAGGCGGTCGACTTCTTCGGCGGTGAGGTCGATGCCGGCCGCCGCCGCGTTCTCCTCGACCTGCCGCACGCTCGACGCCCCCGGGATGACCACGACGTTCGGCTTGGCGATGAGCCACGCGAGGGCGACCTGCGCAGGCGTGGCCTGGTGCGCGAAGCCGATCGCCTTCAGCGCCTCGATGAGCGGCGCCAGGCGCGCCCGGCTGCCGGCGCGGAAGTCGCCGCGAAAGCGGCGGAAGTTGCTCGGCGGGCGGTCCTGATAGCGGCCGGAGAGCAGGCCCTGCGCCAGCGGGCTGTACGCGATCACCACCCGTCCGTTCTTCTGCGCCCACGGCACGAGGTCGGAGTCGGGCGCTCGGTGGACGAGGCTGAACCGCACCTGGTTGGTGAGCACCGGCATGCGCGCGGCCTGCTCCGCGTCCTGCCATCCCTTCAGCGAGAAGTTGCTGACGCCGATGTGCTTCACCAACCCCTCGTCGACCAGGCGCTTGAATCGCGGCATCGTGTAGCGCAGGGGGAACAGCGGGCTGGGCCAGTGCGGCTGGTACAGGTCCAGCCGCGACGTTCCGAGCCGGCGCGCGCTCGCGCGGGCCCGCGCCGCGACCTGCACGGGGAGGCCGATCGGGAAAAGCTTCGTGGCCAGGAAGACCTGGTCCCGGCGGTCGCGTATCGCCTCGCCGACGATCTTCTCCGAGCGACCCTGGCCGTAGATCTCCGCGGTGTCGATGAGGTTGATGCCGAGCTCGAGGGCGCGGCGCACGATCGCGATCGAATCCACGTCCGCGTAGCGCCGCCCATAACCCCACTCCATCGACCCGAACTGCCACGTGCCGAGGCCGACCGCGGACAGGCGCGCGCCGCCCGCCTCGACGTACTTCACCTCTCGCCGACGAGGCGGTCGTACACGATCTGCGACCAGGACTCCATGCCCAGGTAGTAGATGCGCATCTCGTTGAGCGTGAGCAGCTCGCCCGCGAGCTTGTCGGTCTCGCGGATCGCGATCCGCGGGCTGTCGCCCTCGATCAGGAAGACCACGCCGAGGTGCACCTTCGACACCGGCGCCGAGTCGTCGTTGAGCAGGCCGAGCAGCTTGGCGTCGAACGTCCCGTCGTAGACGACCTCCTCCGCCCACTCGCGCCGCATGCCGTCGAGGATCGGGTCGCCACCGCTCAGGTCGCCGCGGTTGATGTGGCCGCCGATCCCGAGCGAGTACTGGCGGCGCAGCCGGCGCTCGGCCGAGGCCCGCAGGCGATGCGTGAGAAAGTACCGGTCGCCGTGGTGGAAGACGACGTACGGGATGATCTGCTGGTAGCTCGCGTCCTCCTCCACCTCGGCGCGGGGCATGAAGAAGTGGCGCTCGCGGATCACCGTGCGGTAGCGGTCGAGGCCCTCGGTCACGAAGCCGTGCCACGCCCCGTCGGGGAAGATGTCCTCGCTCCGAACGCACAGCACCTCCTCGGACACGCGCGTCGTCACGCCATGCGCACCAGTCCGCGGCCGAACACGGTGACGAGCTCGGCCGTGCGGTCGATGTCCTCGTCACTGACCGGAAGGAAGTAGATCCAGGCGGCGCGCTGCGTGTCGGTGGTGATCATCGTCCTCGCCGAGTCGGCGCTGGGGTTGCCGAGCGGCCCCTCGGCGTCGGCGACGCAGAGCCGCCCGGCCACGTTGACGTGCTCCTTGCGGATGCCCGTGTAGCCCTCGCCGTCGGCGCCCAGCCGGATCACGAGCTCATCGCCGCTCGCCTTGTCCATGTCGTAGAGCCCGACCGGCACCTGCAGCTGCACGGACAGCGCGTTGGCCACGTCCACGAGCGAGTTCACGCGCGGCAGCGGGTCGCCCTTTTTCAAGCGCCGCAGCAGCGCCTCCGAGGACGGGCGCACGCGGGTCGGGTCGATGCCGAAGCGCCGGTAGAGGGCGCGCGCACGTGCGGGATCGCCGGTCGTCCCGGCGCGCGCCGCCTGGGTGGCGCGCTTCACCTCCAGCTCGAAGTCCTCGCGCGGCTCCGTCACCTCGAGCTCGTGCAGCTCGAGGGCGACGAAGTCCAGGTCGACCTCCGAGCGGACCTTCACCGTCACCCGGCGGCCCGCCGCAGCGAATCGAGCTGGTCGAAGAAGCCCGGGTACGAGATGTCCACGCAGGCGGCGTCGTCGACGGTGGTGTCACCGTCCGCGATCATCCCGGCCACCGCCATCGCCATCGCGACCCGGTGATCGCCGAGCGAGTCCACGCGGGCGCCTTCGAGGTGCCGGGGGCCGTTGATGATCCAGCCGTCCTCCGTCGCGGTGATGTCGGCGCCCATGGCGGTCAGCGCCTCCGCCATGGCGGCGATGCGGTCGGATTCCTTGACTCGCAGCTCCCTCGCTCCGCTGATGCGGCTCGTGCCCGGCAGCTGGGTGGCGGCGACGGCCAGCACGGGCAGCTCGTCGATCATCGCGGCCGCGGTCGGGCCTTCGACGGTGAGCGGTCGCAGCTCGCCGGCGCCGCCGACCTCCACCGTGCCGATGGGCTCGCCGCCCGCCTCCCCCGCCGCCGCGATCGAGATCGCGAAGCCGGCACGCCGGAGCAGCTCGAGGAAGGCGGTGCGCGTCGGGTTCAGGCCGACGCCGGCCATCCGCACGCGCGAGCCGGGCACGAGGCCCGCGGCCACCAGCCAGAAGCTCGCCGCGCTCAGGTCCCCGGGGACGTCGAGGTCGAGCGGCTCGAGCTTCTTCGTTCGCTCGACCCGAGACCGGCCCGCATTTACGGTGACCTCCGCGCCCATCGCCCGCAGCATGCGCTCGGTGTGGTCCCGCGTCGGCGAAGGCTCCACCACCTCGGTCGCGCCCTCGGCGAACAGGCCGGCGAGCAGCAGCGCCGATTTCACCTGCGCGCTGGCGACCGGGCTGCGGTACTCGATGCCGTGCAGCCCGGCGCTGCCGCCGATGCGCAGCGGCGGCCATTCCGCGCGCGCGCCCATCTGCCGGAGCGGCTCGACCACGCGGTCCATCGGCCGCCTCTTGAGCGAATCGTCCCCTGTCAGCTCGCTCTCGAAGTCCTGCGCGGCCAGCAGGCCGGCAAGAAGGCGCATGGTCGTGCCCGAGTTGCCGCAGTCGAGCGGCCCCGACGGCGCCCGCAGGCCGCTCATGCCTACGCCCGCGACCTCGCCGTCTCCGATTTCCACGCCCAGGGCCCGCAGGCAGGCCGCGGTCGAACCCACGTCCGCACCCCTGGAGAGGCCACGGATGGTGCTGCCGCCGCCGGCGATCGCCCCGAGAATCAGCGCGCGGTGGGAGATGGACTTGTCCCCCGGCAGCACGATCTCGCCCTGCAGCTGCTTCGCTCGGCGCACGGTTGCGATCAACGGTTCTTCCTGCTCCACTTCTCGCGCACGGCGCGAGCTTCTTCGAACAGCTCCACGAGCCGCGGGTCATCGGCCTCGAGATGCCGGCGCAGCCGGGCCAGCTCGGCGCTCACCGCGTCGAGCATCTCCACCATGTTCGCGCGGTTGGTCTGCGCCACGCCGGCGTAGAGCTCGGGGTCCCCATCCGCCAGGCGGCTCATATCCCGAAATCCGGACCCCGCCACCTCCGACGCCTCAGGCCAGTCGGAGCGCCGCGCGAGCGCCAGCACATATCCGATCGACAGGAGAAATGCCGCGTGGCTGACGCCGGCGACGAGGCGGTCGTGGACGGCCGCGCTCATGACCACGGGATGCGAGCCGGCGGCCTCGATCATCTCCACGACCTGCGGGTCGCGCCTGGTGACGATCCAGGGGGCGCCCTTGAAGATGGCGGGGTCGGCGGCGTCGATCCCCGACAGCTCCTTGCCGCACATCGGATGACCGCCGACCAGGTCGATGCCGGCGGACGAAGCCCAGTCCATGACCGCAACCTTGGTGCTCGCCATGTCGGTGACGGTCTTGGCCGAGGTCTTGCCGGAGAGCTTGCCGAAGACGTCGCGGAGAGAGCGGATGGGAGCGGCGATGACGATCACGTCCGCGATGTCGACCATGCTGAGGTCGGAGTGGGCCGCCTCCACGATGTGCCGGTCGACCGCCTTGCGGACGGCCGCGGGGTCGGGGTCGCTGCCGACGAGCACGACGTCCGGCCGGGCTTGCTTGAGCGCGAGGGCGAACGACGAACCCATCAGCCCGAGCCCGACCACCGCCACGGTGGTCATCGCTATGCGAGCTGCTTGGCCATGGCGCCGAGCAGGCGGCGCAGGTCGCTCATGAGCCGGTCGAACGCGGCGAAGTCCAGGGACTGCGCGCCGTCCGACAGCGCCTGGTTCGGCGTCGGGTGGACCTCCACGATCAGACCGTGCGCACCGCCTGCCACGGCCGCGAGCGACATTGGCCGCACGAGCGACCACTTACCGGTGGCCTGTGACGGGTCGACCACGATCGGCAGGTGCGACAGCTCCCGCGCCAGCGGCACCGCGTTGAGGTCGAGCGTGAACCGGGTAGCGGTCTCGAACGTGCGGATGCCGCGTTCGCAGAGGATCACGTCCCGGTTGCCCTGCGAGAGCACGTACTCCGCCGCGAGCAGCCACTCCTCGATGGTCGATGACATTCCGCGCTTGAGCAGCACGGGCTTGCCCGAGCGCCCGGCCTCCTGCAGCAGCGCGTAGTTCTGCATGTTCCGCGTGCCGAGCTGAAGGATGTCCGCGTAGCGCGCCACCAGGTCGACGTCCTGCGGCGAGACGACCTCCGTCACGACCTTCAGGCCGGTCTCGTCGCGCGCGGCGGCCATCATCTTCAGTCCCGCTTCGCCCAGGCCCTGGAACGAGTACGGCGAGGTGCGCGGCTTGAACGCTCCCCCGCGCAGGACCTTTGCCCCTTGGGCCGCCACGTGGCGCGCGGTCTCGAGCAGCATCTCCTCGCCCTCGACCGAGCATGGGCCGGCCATCATCACGACCTCGTCGCCGCCGATCTTCACGCCGCCGACGTCGACCACCGTGTCGTGAGGCCTGAACTCCCGGCTCGCGAGCTTGAACGGCTTGGTGATCGGGATGATCTCGTGGATGCCGCTGAGATGGGAGAAGGCCTCGCGGTAGGCGTAGGCGTTGGCGCCGATGACGCCGACGAGCGTGCGCTCCTCGCCCCGCGACAGCTCGGTCTTGAGACCGATCTCGTGCACGCGGTCGACGACGGCTTTCACCTCGCCCTCGGAGGCGGTGTGGGCCATGACGATGATCACTTCGTCGAAGAGCTCCTCATGAAATCCAGGTCGGCCTTGATCGCCGTCGCGCCGCGAAGGTAGACGGCCCGCATGGCCGCCTGCGGCCTGTCCGTGTTGTAGAGCAGAAGGATACGGATGCACATCGGCACGCCTCGGGGGTTGGGGCCGTCGATGTCCATCTCGTTGCCGCAGAGGAGCGGCACGTCGACCCAGCCCAGACGTCGCGCGGCGAGCGCGGGGAACTCGACGTTGAGGTCTTTGGTGGTCGTGAAGTAGGCGAATCCGACCTCGGCCACGTCCAGGCCGTTGCCCTCGATGAGCTCGCGCAGCAGCTCGTCCGTCGCCTCGGTGATGGCCTCCGCCGTGTTCGCGGTCGCCGTCGTGGCGCCGCGAATCCCCCTCACCGGCATGCGCGTAATAGTGACTTCACGAGCCTCGTCGGATCCTTGCCCGCTTCGATCTCGGCCACGACCGCGCTGCCGACGACCGCGGCATCGGCGACGCCCCGCAGCGAGCGCATGTGCTCGGGCCGCGAGATGCCGAAGCCGGCCGCCACGGGCAGCGGCGTGTGCTTGCGCACGCTTGCGATGACGTCCTCGAGACCGGCGGGCAGGTCCCTGCGCACGCCGGTGATGCCGGTCAGCGTGACGCAGTAGACAAAGCCGCTCGAGCGCTCGCAGATCGTGCCCATGCGGCTGGGCGTGGTCGTGGGCGCGACCATGAAAACCGTGTCGAGGGCCGCGGCGCGCAGCCAGCCCGCGACCGGTTCGGCCTCCTCCACCGGCATGTCGGGCACGATCACGCCTGCCACGCCGGCCTGGGCGGCCTCGGCGGCGAAGCGGCGCGGGTCGTAGGCGAGGACGGGGTTCAGGTAGGTCATGAGAACCACCGGCGCGCCTTCGGCAGCGATCACCGCGGCCAGCTCCAGGCTCGCCCCGACCGTCATGCCGTGCGCGAGCGCCGCCTGGCCGGCCTTCTGGATCACGGGGCCGTCTGCCAGCGGGTCCGAGTGCGGGATGCCGAGCTCGATGGCCGCGACGCCGGAGGCCGCAAGCCGCTTCGCCACCTCTTGCGACTTCCTGCGGTTGGGGTGGCCCGCCATCACGTAGGGGATCAGCTTCAGGTCCCCGTCCGCCCGCACCGCCGCCTCGAGCCTGGACTCAGCTGCCTTCAACGGAGTCCATGTCCTTGTCGCCGCGCCCGGAGAGGCAGACGAGGATGCGGCCGCCTGGCCCGAACCGTTTCGCCAGCACACCCGCGTGGTGAAGCGCGTGCGACGGCTCGAGCGCCGGCATGATGCCCTCGAGCCGCGTGCAGAGCTTGAACGCGGCCACGGCATCCTTGTCCGTCACCGCGACGTACTCGACGCGCTCCGTCTCGCGGAGGAACGAGTGCTCGGGCCCCACGCCCGGATAGTCGAGGCCGGCGCTCACGGAGTGCGTGGGCAGAACCTGCCCGTCGCCGTCCTGGAGCAGGTACGAGAACGCGCCGTGCAGCACGCCCGGACGCCCGGCGACCAGCGAGGCCGCGTGCTTGCCCGACTTGATGCCCGCGCCCGCGGCCTCGACGCCGACGAGCATCACGTCCTTGTCGTCGAGGAAGGCGGTGAACATCCCGATGGCGTTCGAGCCTCCGCCGACGCACGCCACCACCGCGTCCGGGAGCTTGCCGTCGGCGAACAGGTACTGCTCGCGCGCCTCGTCGCCGATGACCCGCTGCAGGTCGCGCACCAGCTCGGGATAGGGGTGCGGGCCGACGACCGAGCCGATGATGTAGTGCGTCGTCCGCACGTTGGTGACCCAGTCGCGGATCGCCTCCGACGTCGCGTCTTTCAGTGTCTTGGAGCCGGCTGTCACCTCGCGCACCTCGGCGCCGAGCAGCTTCATGCGTCGGACGTTCATCGACTGGCGGTGCATGTCCTCGGTGCCCATGTAGACGGCGCATTCGAGGCCAAACCGCGCGGCCACCGTCGCCACCGCGACGCCGTGCTGGCCGGCGCCGGTCTCGGCGATGACTCGCCGCTTGCCCATCCGCATGGCGATGAGCGCCTGGCCGACCGCGTTGTTCAGCTTGTGCGCGCCCGTGTGGCAGAGGTCCTCTCGCTTCAGGTGGATGTGCGCGCCGCCGAAATGCTCGCCGAGGCGAGTCGCGGCGTACAGCGGCGTTGGGCGGCCGACGAAAGCGTGGCGATGGCCGGCCAGCTCGAGCTGGAACTGCGCATCGGCCTTCGCCTCGTGCCACACGTCCTCCAGCTCCTGCAGCGCGCCCATCAGAGTCTCGGGCACGTACTGCCCGCCGAACGGGCCGAAGCGCCCACGGACCGGGTGGTTCAAGCGACTTCCGCGGAACGGACGGCGTGAATGAAGGCGCGCACCTTCTCCGGGTCCTTCACGCGCATCGCGGACTCGACCCCGCTCGACACGTCCACCCCATAGGGCTTGAGCTCGCGCACGACCGTGCCCACGTTACCCGGTTCGAGTCCGCCGGCGATGAACACCCGCCGCTGCGCGATGAGCTCGCGCGCCGCCTCCCACGGCCACGTCCTTCCCGTGCCGCCGCGCTGGTCGCGCGACCAGGAGTCGAGCATGATCGGGTCGGGCCAGCCGCCCGCCGCCCGCGCGTCGGGCACGACGCCGTCGCGGACCTTGATCACCTTCATAACCGGGCGACCGGCTTCGAAACCGACCGGCTCCGAGCCGTGCAGCTGCAGCAGGTCGAGGCCGACGAAAGCGGCGATGTCGCGCACCTCGCTCGGGTCCTGGTCGATGAAGACGCCGACGATCTTCGGCCGGACGTCGATCGCCTCGATGATCGCCTTCGCCTCCTCCGGCGTGATGCGGCGCGGCGACGAGCAGAAGTGGAAGCCGAGCAGGTCGGCGCCGGCTTCCCCAGCCGAGGTGGCGGCCGCGGCGTCGCAGATCCCACAGATCTTGATCCGGACCATGGTGCCTACCGGACGGCGGCGAGGTCCTCGATGCACGCCGCGGGGTCGGGCGACCGCATCAGCAGCTCGCCGACCAGGATCGCGTCCACGCCGGCCGCCCGCATGCGCCGCGCGTCTGCGGCACCGTGGATGCCGCTCTCCGCGACGAGGATGCGGTCGGCCGGGACCAGGTCGCGCAGGCGCTCGGTCAGGCCCAGGTCGACCTCGAACGTGCGCAGGTCGCGGTGGTTCACGCCGATGATGTACGCGCCCGCGTCGACCGCGGCCACGGCCTCGGCCTCGTCGTGCACCTCGACCAGCGACGCGAGCCCGCGGGCGGCGGCCGCATCCATGAGCCTGGCCAGCCCTTCGACCGGCAGCGCGGCGACGATCAGCAGCACCGCGTCGGCGCCGGCGGCACGCGCTTCCAGCACCTGGCGGGGGTCCGTGATGAAATCCTTCCGCAAGATCGGCAGCGAAGAGGCCGCTCTCGCGGCTTCGAGATGCGCAAGCGTTCCGCCAAACGATGCCTCCTGCGTCAGCACCGACAGCGCGGCGGCGCCGCCGGCCGAGTAGACGCGGGCCAGATGCTCGGGCCGGTAGGCATCGGCCAGCACGCCCATGCTCGGTGTGCGCTGCTTCATCTCGGCGATGACGGCGAGATTGGTCCGCCTGAGGGCGCGGGCGAAATCCTTCGGCGCGTAGCGCTCCGCCCTGTCTTCGAGCTCGGCGTCAGACACGAGAGCGCGGCGACTCTCCATCTCCGAGGTCGACTCGGCGACGAGGCGTTCGAGCAGTCCGGTCGCCACGCTCACGCGCGCGAGACCGCCGCCCAACGGTCCAGCACGCCGCTCGCGCGGCCGGAGTCGATCGCCTCCGCCGCCGCTCGGATGCCGTCCTTCCACTCGCGCGCCACGCCGGCGGCGCGCAGGGCGGCGGCGGCGTTGAGCAGCACGACGTCGCGGCGCGGGCCCTTCGCGCCCCCGAGGACCTCGCGCGCGAGCCTCGCGTTCTCTTCGGGGCCGCCGCCTTTCACCGCCTCGAGCGGGGCCCTCTTGATGCCGAGCTCCGCCGGGTCGAGCTCGTATTCGTGGCGGCGACCGTCGATCTCGATCACGTGCGACGGCGAGGACACCGACAGCTCGTCCATCCCGTCGTCGGAGTGGAAAACGATGGCGCGCTCGACCCCAAGCCTCATGAGGACCTCGGCCATCTTTCCCGCCATCGCGCCGTCGGCGACGCCCAGCGATTGATAGCGCGCGGCCGCGGGGTTGCACAGCGGGCCGAGCACGTTGAAAACCGTGCGCACCCCCAGCTCCTTCCGCGGCACGCCGGCGAACCGGAACGACGGGTGAAAGATCGGAGCGAACAGAAAACCGATGCCCGCCTCGTCGATGCAGCGGGCAACCCCTTCGGGCTGGAGGTCGACCTTGACGCCGAGCTGCTCGAGCACGTCGGCCGAGCCGCACATCGAAGAGGCCGCGCGGTTGCCGTGCTTCGCGACCTTCGCGCCACACGCCGCCGCGACGATGGCCGCGAGCGTGGAGATGTTGAAGGTCGCGAGCCCGTCGCCGCCCGTTCCACACGTGTCCAGCAAGTCGGCGTCGACGGCGATCGGCGTCGACATCTGGCGCGCCGTACGGGCGAAACCCGTCAGCTCGTCGACCGTCTCGCCCTTCATCCGCAGGGCGACGATGAAGCCCGCGATCTGGACCGGCGTCGCGTCGCCGCGCATGATCGTTTCGAAGGCCGCGCTCGCCTCCGCTTCGGTGAGCGATTCACACCGGACGAGCTTTGCGATCGCGTCGATCACGCCGCCATCCTCGCCGCCCGGCGGACGAAGTTGCCGAGGATCTTCTTGCCTTCCCTGGTCAGGACCGACTCGGGATGAAACTGGACGCCGTAGGTCGGATGGCGGGCGTGGCGCAGTCCCATCACCGTTCCGTCGACGGTCCAGGCCGTGACGACAAGCACCTCGGGAATCGTCGAGCGCTCGACGATCAGCGAGTGGTAGCGCGTCGCCTCGAACGGGTCGGCGACGCCCGCCAGGACGCCCGAGTTGTCGTGCCGGATCCACGCCGTCTTGCCGTGCGCCGGCTCGTTGCGCACGACGCTTGCGCCGAATGCCTCGCCCAGGCACTGGTGGCCGAGGCAGACGCCGAGGATCGCGACCCTGCCGGTGAGCTCGCGAATCGCCTGCGTCGACACGCCGGCGTCGGAGGGCGCGCCCGGACCCGGCGAGATGACGACCCCGCTGAACTTGCCCAGCTCGTCGACCGTGACCTCGTCGTTGCGAAACACCTCGGGCCTGGCGCCAAGCTCGGCGAGGTACTGCACGAGGTTGTAGGTGAACGAGTCGTAGTTGTCGACGACGGCGACGCGGGCCTCGCTGTCCGCCATCAGTGACCTGCACCCGCGCGGGGGCCCGCAGCCCGGAGCCATCCGGATGGACAGTGCCAAGGATGGCGTGGCAAGAGGAGGAGCCCATCGGTAGATGGGTGACGACGAATGCCGGGCCCCCAGACGCCGGCATCAGACGCCGAAGGCGTCCCGGCCGTCCTGGGGCGCCGGATGCGGGCTCCCGTCGCGGTGCAGGTCACTACATGCCCTCCGCCATCTCCACGGCCTTGAACATCGCGCCCGCCTTCTCGAGAGTCTCTTCGAACTCGCGCTCCGGCCTGGAGTCGGCGACGACGCCGGCGCCGGCCTGGACGAAGACCTCGCCGCCGGTGACCACGAGCGTGCGCAGCGTGATCGCCATGTCCATGTTGCCGCCGAAGCCGACGTATCCGAGCGAGCCCGCGTACACCCCGCGCTGCTCGGGCTCGAGGGCGGCGATGATCTCCATCGCTCGAATCTTCGGGGCGCCCGACACGGTGCCGGCCGGAAACGCCGCACGCAGGGCATCGAGAGACGTGCAGCCGTCGCGCAGACGGCCGCTGACAGTCGACGAGATGTGCATCACGTGCGAGTAGCGCTCGACCTCCATCAGCCGGTCGACGCTCACGGTGCCGGGCTCGGCGACGCGGCCGACGTCGTTGCGACCGAGGTCGACCAGCATCACGTGCTCCGCGCGCTCCTTGAGATCCGAGAGCAGCTCCTTCTCGAGGGCGAGGTCCTCGGCGGGATCGGCGCCGCGGCGGCGCGTGCCGGCAAGCGGCCGCGTCTCGACGCGCCTGCCCTCGACCTGGACCAGCTTCTCGGGCGACGTCCCGACGACCTGGCGGCCGCCGCCGAGCGACAGGAAGAACATGTACGGCGACGGGTTGATCGCCCGCAGGCAGCGATAGATGTCGAAGGGGCGCGCGCCGAGCCTCTTGCGGAAGCGCTGGGACACGACCACCTGGAAGGCATCGCCGGCAAGGATGTGCTCGCGCGCGGCGTCCACCATCGCGTGAAATCGGCCGGGCGTCATGTTGGGCTCCCAGGCCACGCCGTTCATGGCCTTGGGCAAGACCGGCGCCGAATCCTCCGCGAGCGTCTTCTCCATCGCGTCGATGCGCGCGGCCGCGTCGACGTAGTCCTCGCGATCCGGCCGGAAGATCGTGAGCAGCTTCAGCCGCCGCGTCACGTGGTCGAAGATCGCGAGATCGTCGGCCTGCAGGAAGGCGCTTTCCGGCATCGCCGGCGCCGGGCCGTCCGCGGCCGGCAGGCGCTCGAAGTGGCGCGCCGTCTCGTAGCCGAGGTAGCCGACCGCGCCGCCGTGGAAGCGCGGCACCCCGGGAACGGGCGCCGTGGTTTCCGCGGCCACGCTCTGCAGGGCCGGCAGCGGGCTGCCGCGACCCATGTCGATCGACCGCGGCCGGGCGCCGATGAAGGAGAAGCGGGCCAGCCGCTCGCCTCCCTCCACGCTCTCCAGCAGGAAGCCGGGCTCGTCGGCGGGGCAGAGCAGCGTGTACGCGCGGACCGGGGTCAGCATGTCGGCCAGGACCTCGCGGTAGAGCGGGATCAGGGCGTGCTCTTTCGCCAGCGCCTGGGCCTGCTCCCGCGTGGGGGTCAGCTCTCTCGAACTCATCTCATCTCCGACTTTGGCTTTCTAGGTCCCCGCCGGCTCCCTTGCGGCCGGCCGGATGTCAAACCTTATCAGCTAAGCCTTGAGTTTTGCCTCTTTCATCTCCCGCTTGACCGCCCGCGCCTGAGCCATCGACTCGGGCGAGTCGACGTCGGCCACCGAGTGCCACGTGGCCGCGTGCTTGTCCCAGCCCTTGGGCTTGACGTTGAACTTCTTGGCCAGCACCGAGATGAGGATCCTGGTCTTCATCTCCCCGAAGCCGGGCAGCTTCGAGATCCTCGCCGCGAGGTCGTCGCCGTCCTTGGCGTCACGCCAGACGGCGCCGGCGTCGCCGCCGTAGTCCTTGACCAAGGCCTGAGTCATGGCCTGCACCCGCCTGGCCATGTTGCCGGGAAAGCGATGCAGCGCCGGCCGCTCGCGGAACACCCGATCCAGCCGCTCCGGGTCCATGCGCGCGATCTTCGTCGCGTCCAGGTCGCCAAGCCGCTTCTTGAGCTCATACGGCCCGCTGAAGGCCTTCTCCATCTTCACCTGCTGGTCGAGCACCATCCCGATGAGCAGCGCCAGCGGGTCGGTGTCGAGCAGCTTGTTGGCCTCTTCGTTGTCGGTCCAGACGATCGGCATCGCGGCTACTCCTTCGCCCTCTTCTGCACGAACTGAAACCCGAACCGGCCCTTCACGCAGAGGTGGCCGGACGTGACGCTCGAGTCGAGCGGCGAAGTCACCTTGACGATCGAGTTGTCCTGCACGTGCAGCTCGAGCATGCAGCCGACGCCGCAGTACGGGCACACGGTCTCGGTCACCGCCTGCCGCCCCTCGTCCCACGTCCCCGCGCGCCTCATGTCGTGCTCGCTCTTGAACATCAGGGCGCCCGTCGGGCACACCCCGATGCAGTTCCCGCAGTAGACACAGGCCGAATCCGGGAGCGGCGCCTCGAACTCGGTCGAGATGTGAGCGTCGAAGCCGCGGCCCGCTACGCCCAGCGCAAACGTGTTCTGTGCGTCGACGCCGCAAGCCTCCACGCACTTGTAGCAGAGGATGCAGCGCGAGTAGTCGCGCACGTAGAGCTCGTTGTCGACCTTGACCGGCTGCTCGACGGTGGCCGCCGCCGGACCGAAGCGGTCGGCCTTGACACCGTAGCGCTCCATCCATCCATGCACCTCGGGCGCCGTGAGCGCCATGTCCACGGAGGACGCGAGCAGCTCCAGCACGACGCGGCGGCTCTGGCGCACGCGCTCGGAGTCGGTGAGGATCTTCATGCCGCGCTCGACCTTGCGCGAGCACGCGGGGACGAGCACGCGCGACCCTTCGACCTCGACCACGCACACGCGGCACACGTTCACCGGCGTGAGCGTCTCGAGGTAGCAGAGCGTCGGCGTGTCGATGCGCAGGCCGCGGCAGGCCTGGAGGATGGTCGTGCCCTCGGGGACGTCGACCTCCTGGCCGTCGACGTTAACCGTGAGCATTCGCTTCGGCAGGCCGACGAAGGTTGCAGTGGCCATCAGCTCCCTCCCAGGAGCGGGATTGCGGACTGGATCGCGTTGGCGGCGGTCTGGCCCAGGCCGCAGATCGACGCGTCGCGCATCGCCTGCGCCACGTCGGCGAGCAGCGTGATGTCGGCCGCGGTGCCATTCTGGCCGCTCGCGGCGAGGATCCGTCCCAGGATCTCCTCCTGCCGCTTCGTGCCCACGCGGCACGGCACGCACTGGCCGCACGACTCGTGGCCGAAAAAGCTGGCGATGCGCATGAGCATCGCGCCCAGGTCGGCGGTGTCGTCGAGCACGATCACCGCGCCCGAGCCGAGCGTCGCGCCGATCGCGCGCGTCCCCTCGAAGCTCAGCGGCACGTCGAGATTGGCCTCGGTGACGAACGATCCGGCGGCTCCGCCGAGTAGCACGGCCTGCAGCGTGCGGCCGTCGGGCAGGCCGCCGGCGAGGTCGATCAGTGCGCGCAGCGGCGTGCCCATCGGCACCTCGTACACGCCAGGGCTCTTGACGTGCCCGGACACGCAGAACAGTCGCGTACCCGCCGACTCCGGCGTGCCGGTCGCGCCAAAGGCGGCCGCCCCGCCGGTGAGGATCTCGAGCACGTTCATCAACGTCTCCACGTTGTTGACGAGCGTCGGTTTGCCGAAGAGGCCGGCCTGCACCGGGAAGGGCGGCTTGTTGCGCGGCTCGCCGCGCTTGCCCTCGATCGAGTTGAACAGCGCGGTCTCCTCGCCGCAGATGTACGCGCCGGCTCCGCGCCGAACCTCGATGTCGAAATGCGCACCGGTTCCCGCGACGTCGTCGCCGAGCAGGCCGTGCTCGCGAGCCTCGCCCACCGCGTGCTCGATCCGGCGCCGGGCAAGCGGATACTCGCCCCGGACGTAGAGGTAGCCGTGCTCGCAGCCGGTCGCCAGCGCTGCGATGGTCATCGCCTCGACGATCGCATGCGGGTCGCCTTCCATCAGGACGCGGTCCTTGAACGTCCCCGGCTCGGATTCGTCGGCGTTGCAGACCAGGTGGTGCGGGCGCGCGGGCGTGCGGGCCACGGCGTCCCACTTGCGCCCGGTCGGGAACGCGGCGCCCCCGCGCCCCAGGAGCTTCGCGTCGGTGAGCTCGCGGATCACGCCCTCGGGTCCGAGCTCGATCGCCCGCCTCAGGGCGGAGTAGCCACCGGCGGCACGGTAAGCGTCGAAGCTCGACGGGTCGATCGCGCCCACGCGGCGGAGCAGCCTGAGGTCGGGGCGCGGCTGCAGCGGCGCCGGCGACGACTCGACCGGCCAGTCGCCTCCGCCGAGGACGCCGGTGACATCGGCCGCGGACGCGTGGGCGATCCGCCCCTCCTCGTGCCGCATGCCGGCACGCTCGACCAGCACGGCGGGCGACTGGTCGCACAGGCCGAGACACGGGCTGCGGTACCAGGCGGCGCCGCTGTGCGAGCCGGTCGCGCCCGACGGCCCGAACGATTCCTCCAGCGCCGCGCACAGCTCGTCCGCGCCCGCGCACTTGCAGGCGACGTCGTCGCACACGTGCACGGCCAGCGGCGGACGCTTGTCCGTCGCGAAGCGGTCGTAGAAGGTGACGACGCCGAAGGCGTCGGCCGGCGGGATCGACAGCCGCCGGCACGCGTACTCCATCCCGCCGCGGCTCACCCAGCCGGCGCGGTCCTGCAGCGCGTGGAGGACCGGCAGCAGGAGGTGACGGTGCGAGCGCGCCTCGCGCCCCCCGCGCGCGAGGTGATCGTCGAGCGGCTGGCGCGCGCCTCCGTCCCACAGCGACGAAGGAGCTCCAAGCACCGCGTCGACCGCCTCCATCTCCTCGGCGGTGGCGGGCCCTCCCGTGGTCCGTATCTGCATCAGCCGGGAACCGGGGCGGCGAGCTTGTCGACGCGGATCGCGCTCGCCTTGAACTCCGCCGTGCCCGACTTGGGGTCGGTCGCATCGATGGTCAGCACGTTGGTGGACGCCTGGTCCGGGAAGTGCAACGACATGAACGCGAGGCCCGGGCGCAGCGACGCGTCGAGCTTGACCGGCGCCTCGATGGAGCCGCGGCGCGAGCTCACGCGCACCACCTCGCCGTCGGCCACGCCGAGCCGGGTGGCGTCGGCCGGTGAAAGCAGCAGGGCCTCGCGCTCGCGCAGGGGCGACGTGTACAGGCCTGTCTGCACTCCGGTGTTGAACGAGTCGAGCCGGCGGCCGGTCGTGAGCCGGATCGGAAACTCGTCCGACAGCTGGTCGACCGGCGGGTCCTGCTCCACGACGCTGAAAGGCGCGCGCGGTCCCTCGACCGGGTCCTTCCACAGCCGCGCGTGCAGGAACTGCGTGCCGGGATGCGACTCGTCGGGGCACGGCCACTGGATGCCGCCGAGCTCGTCGAGCCGGTGGTAGGCCATGCCCGCGTGCATCGGCGAAAGGCTGCGGCACTCGTCCCAGACCTGCTCGGCGGTCGGCGTGCCCCAGTCGCAGCCGAGGCGGCGCGCGATGTCGGAGATGATCTCGATGTCGTCGCGGGCGCCGGCCGGCGGTTCGAGCGCCCGGCGCACGCGCTGCACGCGCCGCTCGCTGTTGGTGACGGTGCCTTCCGACTCGGCCCAGCCCGCGGCCGCGGGCAGGACCACGTGGGCGAGCTCGGCCGTCTGGGTGAGGAAGATGTCCTGCACGACCAGGTGATCGAGCGCGCTCAGGAGGCGCACGGCGCGCGTCTGGTCGGCCTCCGACCGCGCCGGGTTCTCGCCGACTATGTACACGGCCTTCATCTCGCCGTGCTCCATCGCCTCGAACATCTGGCTCAGGTGATAGCCCCGCTTGGGCTGGATGGTCACGCCCCACGCCTTCTCGAACTTCGCCCGGAGCGATGCGTCCTCGACGTCCTGGAAGCCCGGCAGCTTGTTGGGGATCGCGCCCATGTCGCCGCCGCCCTGGACGTTGTTCTGCCCGCGCAGCGGGTTGAGGCCGCAGCCGTAGCGCCCGACCTTGCCCACCAGCAGGCCGAGGTTGATGAGCGCGAGGACGTTGTCGACCGCGTTGTGGTGCTCGGTGATGCCGAGCGTCCAGCAGATCATCCCGCGGTCCGCGCGCGCGTACGCGTGCGCGACCTCCTTGATGGCGTCGGCCGGCACGCCGGTCTCGCGCTCCGCGCGCTCGAGCGGGTAGGCCTCGACGCAGCGCGCGTAGTCCTCGTAACCGGTGGTGGCGCGGTGGATGAACTCCATGTCCGCGAGGCCGGCGTGAATGATCTCGCGCGCCATGGCGTTGGCGAGCGCGATGTCACTGCCGACGTCGAGACCGAGCCACAGGTCGGCAAACTCCGCCGACGTCGTGCGCCGCGGGTCGACCGCGATGAGCCGCGCGCCGTTGCGCACACCCTTGAGCACGTGGTGGAAGAAGATCGGGTGCGTCTCCCTCGCGTTGGAGCCCCAAAGGACGATGAGGTCGGTCTCCTCAGCCTCGCGGTAGGAAGAGGTTCCTCCCCCGGCTCCGAACGCTGTCGCCAGACCGACGACTGAGGGGGCGTGTCAAGTCCGGTTGCAGCTGTCGACGTTGTTGCTGCCCATGACGGCGCGCGTGAACTTCTGGGCGATGAAGTTCATCTCGTTCGTGGTTTTGGAGCAGCTGAACATGCCGAAGGCGTTCGGGCCCTGGGCGCGGGCCTTGGCGAAGCCGGCGGCGGCGCGGTCGATGGCCTCTTCCCAGCTCGCCGGGCGAAGTCGGCCGCCGTCCCGCACGAGCGGCCCGGTCAGACGCTCCAGTTCGCGGTCCACCAAAGGGAAATCTAACCCCTGTGCTTCGAGTTCGTCTCCAGGAAGCCGCGGATCGAGGCGAGCCCGTGCTTCAGCTCGTCCTCGGACTGCGTGTAGGCGAGCCGGATGAACCCCTTCCCCGCCGCGCCGAACGCGGTCCCGGGCAGCACGGCCACGCCGGCCTCGGTGAGCAGCCGGTCGGCGAGCTCGCGGTCGTCGAAGCCGGTGCCGCTGATGTTCGGGAACGCGTAGAAGGCGCCCTGCGGCCGCTCGCAATGCACGCCGGGCATCTCGTTGAGGCCATCGACGACGAGGTCCCGGCGGTGCTCGAAGACCTTGACCATCCGCGTCACCGCATGGGCCGACTCCGGAGTGGTCAGGGCTTCGATGGCCGCGATCTGCGTGAACGCCGCGGCGCACGACGAGGAGTTGATCATCAGAGTGTCGAGCTTGGCCGCGAGCGCCCGGGGTGCCACGGCGTAGCCCAGCCGCCAGCCCGTCATCGCGTAGGACTTCGAGAGACCGTCCATCAGCACCGTCCGCTCGCGCATGCCCGGCTGCGAGAGCGGGGACACGTGCTCGAACCCGTACACGAGCTGGCTGTAGATCTCATCCGAAACGAGCATCAGGTCGTGCTTCTGTGCGAGCTCGCAGACGAACTCGACGTCGTCGAGCGTGAGCACGCCGCCCGTGGGGTTCTGCGGCGTGTTGATGATGATCATCCGTGTCTTCGGCGTGACCAGCGACTCGAGCTCGTCGAGGTCCAGGCGAAAACCCGTCTCCTCGCGGAGCGTGACCATGCGCGGGATGGCGCCGATGAAGTTGACCTGCGAGTGATAGGCGGGATAGCCCGGGTCGGGCAGGATCACCTCGTCGCCCGGCTCGATGCACGCGAGCAGGGTGAACAGGAGCACGTTCTTCGAGCCCGGCACGAGCACGACGTCCTGAGCCTCGACCTCGGTCTTGAGCATGCGCGAGACGAACTCGGCGACCGCCTGCCGCGCCTCCATGATCCCGCTCGCCGGCGTGTAGTGCGTGTAGCCGCCCTGGAGGGCCGAGATCGCGGACTCGATGATGTTGTCCGGCGTCGCGAAGTCCGGCTCGCCGATCTCGAGGTGGACGATCCGCTTGCCGTCCGCCTCCAGCCGCCGCGCCTTGGCCAGCACCTCGAACGCGCCTTCGGTGCCCAGCCGCGACATGCGTTCCGCGAAACGGACGGTCATGCCCGAATCGTATCCAGTCGGGTCATTCCGCGCGTCTTGCACAAGACGTGCGTATCAGAGGCAGATGAAAGGCGCGTTTTGCGCAAAACGTGCGGAATTCAGGGTATGAGCCGATCAGCCCGTGCCGGTGTTCACGTACCAGTCGGTCACGTACTGGAAGCGGTCCTCCGGCTCGATCACGCGGTTCACGTGCACGCCCCGCACGCGCTGCGACACCGCGTAGTCGTAGTTCGCCGAGTAGAGGAAGATCGCCGGCGCCTGGTCCGCGATCAGGGCCTGGAAGTCCGTGTACGCGGCCAGGCGTGACGGCTGGTCGATGGCCGCGCGCCCGTCCTCCAGGTCCTTGTCGATAAGGCCCCAGCCCTTCGTGTAGGCGAAGTTGAGGGTGCCGGGGTCCGCGCCGGAGTGCCACAGCGAGTAGAGGTCCGGGTCGGACCCGACGTCGAAGACCACCAGCGCCATCTGGTAGCTGCGCGTGAGGAGGTGGTTCTGGACCAGGTCCGAGGGCGCGACCGCCCTGACGCTGACCATCACCCCGATGCTCGAAAGCTGGTGCGCCACCTCCTGCGCGATCTGGAGGTTGGGATAGGACTCGGTCACGACCATCTGCACCTGGAACTGCACGCCCGACTTGTTGGAGCGCACATTGGCCCCCGGCGTAAGCGTCCAACCCGCGGCGTCCAGGGCGCGCGCGGCGGCCTGCGGGTCGTAGGTGTACTTGCGCGCGGCCGAGCCGGCGTAGGCCCAGTCGCCCGCCGGAATCGGCGTCGGATCCGCCTCGCCGTGGCCGCCCAGCACGTCGCGGATCAGGGCATCGCGGTCGACGGCCTGCACCAGGGCCTCGCGCACCTTCACATCTCCGAAGAACGTCTTGCCGTCGCCGTCGGCGTTCATGGTCACGAAAGCGTTCGTGTAGGTAAGGACGTCGAGGATGTTGACGTTCGCGACGTTCTCGAGGGTCGTCAGCTCCTGCGGATCGATGCCGCCGACGAGGTCCGCCGCGCCGGACTGCACGGCGAGGATCGCGGCTTGCGGGTTGTTCGCGGGGTACGTGCGCATGACGAGGTGGTCCAGGAAGGGCTGCGGAGAAGCGAAGGGGTTGCGGTCGAGAGTGATCGCGCGCGAGTCGATGGCCGCAACCCTGAACGGCCCCGTGCCGATCGCTTTGATCCCGCTGTACTGGCTGGCCTCGATCTGGCCCGGTGAAAGCCCGTCGAAGAGGTGCTTGGCGATGATGCCGACCCGAAGCACCAGGGGAAACGACGCGCTGGGCGACTTGAGGGTGAACACGACCTGGTTCGGGCCGCCGGGAGCCACGCCGATCTGGCGCCAGAAGTCCGCGCCCGGCTGCTGGTACTCCTGGTCCTGCAGGACATGGAACGTGAACAGCACGTCGTCGGCCGAGAACGGAAAGCCGTCCGCCCACTTCACATCGGTGCGGATGTTGAAGGTGTAGGTCAGGTGGTCTGGAGAGATCGCCCAGCCAGAGGCCAGGAGGCCGACGACCTGCTGGTTGCCGTCGACCGTGGTCAGGCCCTGGTAGATCACGCTGTCGACGTCGCGCGTGGTGTCGTCCTGCTCGAACAACGGGTTCAGGGCGCCGGGCGTACCGACCAGCGCCTCGACCGCCGTGCCGCCCCTGGCCGGCTTGGGCGGGGTCGCGAGCGGCTGGCACGCGGCCACGCCGAGCGCGGCGACGAGCGCCGCCGAGACCCCAGCAGCCAGGCTGCCAAGGGATCGGAATCTAGCTATGCGTAGTCACCCAGATGTTGGCGACGGAGCTGATCAGGAACGCGACGACCAAGACCCAGGTGGTCCAGTAGATCTGGCGCTCGAGGCCGCGGCGCGTGCGGTACCCGCCGCCGATGCCGCTGTCACCGCCCCCGATCGTGCCGCCGAGGCCTGAGGCTTTGGGCGTCTGGACGAGGACCCCGGCCATCAGCAGGACGGCCAGGACGACCTCGATGATGACGAGCGCATTGGCGACCTGTTTCATCTAGAACGCGGGAATTCTACTTGTACCGCTTGTTGACGGCATCCCAGTTGATGGTGTTGAACCAGGCGGCGACGTAGTCAGGGCGCCGGTTCTGGTACTTGAGGTAGTAGGCGTGCTCCCAGACGTCGATGCCGAGGAGCGGCACGTCGTCGCCGTCCATCAGCGGGTTGTCCTGGTTCGGCGTGCTCTCGACGACGAGCTTGGAGCCGTTGTCGATGACCCACGCCCAGCCGCTACCGAACCGTCCGACGGCCGCCGCCTTGAACTGCTCCTTCAGCTTGTCGAAGCTGCCGAACGAGCTGTTGATCGCGTCGGCAATCGCGCCGGTCGGCGCGCCGCCGCCCTTGGGCGTCATGATCTGCCAGAACATCGAGTGGTTCAGGTGGCCGCCGCCGTTGTTGCGCACCGCGGTGCGGATCGCCTC
>DATGEO010000013.1:0-11967 GCA_035310015.1 Candidatus Dormiibacterota bacterium
CTGGCCGGCCGCACCCATCGCCGCCACGTACTCGGCGCTGCGCTGCCGAACGGTCGCCTCGTCGTACACGTAGAGCGGCGTGCCGTGCTCGCGCGCGAGCTCGATCAGGTCGCAGCCGCCGATCTCCATGTGGCCGGCCGCGTTGACCCGGTAAGAAACCGGGAAAAGCAACTAGAGGCCCGGCCGAAAGGTCCGGCGAGAGCTGCGGCGCATCGGCGGCCGGAGCCAAGGAAGGGGTGGCGCGACGAGGAGCGCACCCTGCGGGGTCCCCGCGTCGTGGTCGCGGGGGCAGCGTGGTAGCGCCGGGCCCCCTGACGCAGGCTTCAGCGGCGTAGCCGCCCGGCCGCCTAGGCGACGCAGGTCCGTCGGCACCCTTTCGGCCGGGCCTCTATCTCGCTAGTTGGGGCCTGAGCCGCAGGAGCCGCACGAGCCGCCGCAGCATCCGCCGGCTGATTCGCCCGCGGATTCGCCGCCGGCGAAATCCATCGCCTCGAGCGAGCCGCCGCCGGCAAACGCGAAGCTCGACACCAGCACGCGGGTCTTGGTCGACTCGCACGCCGGGCACACCTGGGCGGCGTCCCGCTCCGCGAACCGGGTCAGCACCTCGAACCTCTCCGAGCAGCTCTCGCACCGATACTCGTAGATGGGCATCTCAATGCACGATTCTAAGCTGGACGAGCTGACGCGGCTGATCGACGGCTGGCCCGGGCTGGTGAGCGGCCCGGTGGCGCCGCTGGTGCACGACAGCCTGGTGCTGCTGGATCACCTCGGCGACGCGAGACGCGTGGTCGACGTTGGCACGGGCGGCGGGCTGCCGGGCCTGCCGCTGAAGATCGCGCGGCCCGAGCTGGAGGTCGTGCTGGTCGAGGCCGACGAGAGCAAGGCCGCCTTCCTCGTGCACGCCTGCGCGGCTCTCGGACTGACCGGCGTCGAGGTTGTGGCGCGGCGCGCCGAGGAGGCGGCGCACGATGCGCGCCTGCGCGAATCGTTCGACGTCGCGGTGGCCCGGGCGCTCGCGCCCCTCCCGGTGCTGGCGGAGCTGTGCCTCGGGTTCGTACGTGTCGGCGGGCGGCTGCTCGCGCAGAAGACCGCGGCCGAGGACGTGACCGCGGGCGAGCGCGCGATCGAGGTCATGGGCGGCGGGCCGCCGGCGGTGATGCCGGCGCCGTCGGCGCGACGGGCTTCCGGGACGGTGGTGATCGTCGAAAAGCTGCGGCCCACGCCGGACGCCTATCCCCGCCGGCCTGGGCTTCCCGCCCGCAAGCCCCTGTGAACCGAAAACGGCGCGGGACCCGCCCGCGCCGTTTCAACCCAACCGGAGAGTGCTCGTTAGCTGAGGACCGCGCTGCCTCCGGCCTTGATCAGCTTGAGGTTCGTGATCGCCAGCTGCGCCACCGAGGTCGGCAGCGGCGCGTACTGGAGCGACGCGCCCTCGGACTGGCCGTCGGTGACCAGCCATTTGAAGAGGTAGACCACCGCCTTCCCCTTCGCCGCGTCGCTGTAGGACGTGTAGAGGATCACCCAGCTGAACCCGGCGATCGGATAGGTCGTGTCACCGGGCTCGTTGACGATCGAAGCGTTGGTCGGGCTGACGCTCGTGTTCTGGGCCGCGGCGGCCGTCGCGCCATCGACGGAGGGCTTCACGAACTTGCCGTTCGCGTTCTTCATCAACGCCATCGACATGTTGGTCTGCACCGCGTACGCGAGCTCGACGTAGCCGATGGCGCCGGCGGTGCTGGTGATCGCCTGGGCCACGGCCTGGGTGCCGCTGGCGCCGATGCCGGTCGGCCACTTGACCGACTTGGCCCTGCCGACCGACGACTTCCACGTGTCCGAGATCTTGCTCAGGTAGTCGGTGAAGATGTAGGTCGTGCCGCTGCCGTCCGAGCGGTGCACCACGTTGATGTTCGAGCTGGGCAGGTTCACGCCCGAGTTGAGAGCGGCGATCGCGGGGTCGTTCCACTTCTTGATCGTGCCGAGGTAGATGCCCGCGAGCGTGGGACCGTCGAGGTTGAGGCTGCTCACGCCGCTGACGTTGTAGGCGACGGCGACAGCGCCGAGGGTCACCGGGATCTGAGTCAGCGTGTCCGGCCCGCCCGCCGTGGTGATGTCGGTGCTGCCCATCGGGACGTCGGTGGCGCCGAAGTCGACGGTCTTCTTGATGAACTGCTGGATGCCCGCGCCGGAACCCACGGCCTGGTAGTTGACCGAGACCTGCGGGTATTTGGCGTTGTAGTCGAAGAACGCCTTGGAGAACAGCGGCTGATCGAACGTGGAGCCGGCGCCGGTCAGCGCGCCGCTGCCGACGTCGGCCTGCGACGGCGGGTTCGACGACGACCCACAGGCGACCGCGAGCAAGGACGCGGCGATGCCCGCGACCAGAGCCCGAACGGTGGAGTTGACAGAACGCATCGATACCCTCCTCGAGTGGTTACACCTGACCAGACGGCCTCCACGTTATGGACAGGCGTTTAAGACCGGGTTAATCGGCACTTAAGTCCTGGAGCGAAGCGCTGGACGGTACCTGACCGCTCCTATACTCCGGCCGTGATCTGGGATCGTCGCCGGCCGGCGGAGCCGGTGGGGCGGCCGAGCGCGCCTCACGATCTCTTCGCCGACCTGCTGGAGCATGCCCCGATCGTCGTGCTGCTGCTCGACGCCGGTTTCCGGGTCGTGGCCGCCAACGAGGCCGCGCGCGCCTTCTTCGACATCGACTCCACCCGTCTGCCGGCGAGCCTCGTCGAGGTCACGCTCGAGTCGCGGCTCCTCGACGTCGTCAACTCAGGGCATCCCGAGGCCGAGGTCCAGCTGGTCCACCACCGGCGCACGGTCCTCACCAGGCTGGTGCAGGGCCGGCGCGAGGGCGAGTCGCTGCTCTTCCTCAACGACGTGACGGAGCTGCGCCACCTGGCGCGCGTGCGCCAGGAGTTCGTCGCCAACCTGGTCCACGAGCTGAAAACGCCGATCACCTCCCTTCGGCTCACGGCCGAGAGCCTGCTCGGCGACCCTCTGCCCAAAGACCGCCGGCGCTTTGCCGAGCGCCTCGTCAACGAAGCCGACCTGATGAGCAAGATCATCGACAACCTGCGGCAGCTCGGGGACATCGAGACCGGTTCGATGACGATCGACATGTCGCGCTTCGACTTGCGCGAGCTGATCGACGACAGCATCGTCCGGCTGGGCGTGGACAGGCCGATCGACATCCACGTCCCGGACGAGCTGGCCGTCCTCACCGACCGCACCAAGCTGGCTCAGGCCCTCGGCAACCTGCTCGACAACGCCGCCAAGTTCTCGCCTCCCGGGAGCGCCATCGACATCGCGGTCCAGACCGGGGGCGAGGTCGTGATCAGCGTCCGCGACCGCGGCCCCGGCATCTCGCCGGAGCACTGGAGCCGGGTGTTCGAGCGCTTCTACAAGGTCGACCGGGCCCGGCCCCGCGAGTCGGGGGGCTTCGGCCTCGGCCTGGCGATCACCAAGCACCTCGTCCAGATCCTCGGCGGGCGGATCTGGACGGAGACCGCGCGCGAGGGGGGGCAGGTCTTCTACATCGCGCTCCCTCGACAGGTCTTAATCAGCGCATAAAGCGGGCTTAACCCTGGCGTGCCTATCCTGAGTGCCGGGTGGCTGATCGCAGACCTCTCGTCCAGCCGGTGACCGCAGCAGGGAGGCCAGAGCTTAGAACCGTGCCGGGAGCCTTGCCTGCCAAGGTGAACGTGGAAAAGCTCTCCTTCTTCTACGGCAAGACGCGGGCGCTGAAGGATGTCGAGTTCGACATCCCCGAGAAGAAGATCACCGCCATCATCGGCCCGTCCGGGTGCGGCAAGAGCACCCTGCTTCGGGTCCTCAACCGGATGTACGACCTGGTGCCGGGCGCTCACGCCGAGGGCAGGGTGATGCTCGACGGCGAAGACATCGTCAGCACCCGGCGCCTGCTCGAGCTGCGACAGAAGGTCGGGATGGTCTTCCAGCGTCCGAGCCCCTTCCCGATGTCGATCCGGGACAACGTCGCATTCGCGCCTCGGCTCCTGGGCTGGCCCGCGGCGCGGGTCAAGGCTGCGGTCGAGGAAAGCCTCGAGCGCGCCGCCCTCCTCGACGAGGTGAAGGATCGCCTGCACGAGCCCGCGGCCTCGCTCTCCGGGGGCCAGCAGCAGCGCCTGGCGATCGCGCGCTGCATTGCGGTGCGCCCGCAGGTGATCCTCATGGATGAGCCCTGCTCGGCCCTCGACCCGGTGGCGACGCTGAAGATCGAGGACCTGATGGCGACGCTGACCGCCGACTTCACGATCGTGATCGTCACCCACAACATGCAGCAGGCCGCGCGCGTGTCGGACTTCACGGCCTTCATGCTCATGAACCCCGAGGGCCGGTTCGGCGAGCTCATCGAGTTCGCATCCACCGCGGACCTCTTCAACTCTCCGCAAGACCAGCGGACAGAGGCCTACATCACCGGGCGGTTCGGGTAGTGGTCTGCTGAATGCCGAGGCTCACCTTCGAAAAAGAGCTCGCGAGCCTGCGCGAGTCGTTGGTCCGGATGGGCACTCTGGTCGAGTCGCAGATCGAGTCCGCGCTCGACGCCCTCCGCCGCCGCGACGGGGCGGCCGCCGAGAAGGTGCGCACGCAGGACCAGTACCTGAACGAGCTGTTCCGCCAGATCCGGGAGCAGGTCTTCATGGTCATCTCGACGCAGCAGCCGGTGGCGCGAGACCTCCGCAACCTCATGGGCATCCAGTACATCGCCACCGAGCTGGAGCGCATGGGCGACTACGCGGTGCGCATCGCCCGCATGACGAGCACGCTCGTGGCGCTGCCCGACAAGCCGCTGCGCGCCGAGTTCGGGCTCATGGCCGAGCTCGCGATCGGGCAGGTGCACGACATCCTGGAGGCGCTCATCAGCGAGAACGAGGAGCGCGCACGGGAGGTCGCGAGCCGCGACAACGAGATCGACCGCCTGTGGCATCGCGTGTTCGAAGACCAGGTCGAGGAGATGGGCAACGGCCACACCGATAGCGACGGCGCGCTGCGCGCGATCACGCTGCTGCTCGTCGCGCACAACCTCGAGCGCATCTCCGACCGCGTCACGAACGTGGCCGAGGACATCATCTTTCTCCAGTCCGGCCAGGTGGTGGAGCTGGGATGACGCGCTCCGGCCACAACGGCAGCGCCGGGCGCGTGCTCGTGGTCGAAGACGACGAAGGCATCCGCGAGATGCTGAAGTACAACCTTTCCACCGCCGGCTTCGCGGTGCAGGAGGCGAGCGACGGCGCGTCGGGACTGCGCACAGCCCGCACCTCGCGCCCGGATCTGATCCTGCTCGACCTCATGCTGCCGGGCATGAGCGGCTTCGACTTCACGCGCGCGCTGCGTAAGACGAGCCGGGTGCCGATCATCATGATCACGGCCAAGGACGCGGAGATCGACAAGATCGTCGGCCTCGAGCTCGGCGCCGACGACTACATCACCAAGCCGTTCTCCATCCGCGAGGTCCTGGCTCGCGTCAACGCCGTGCTCCGGCGCGCGCAGCCCGAGGCCAACGATCCGAAGGCGGTGCCCGAGCGGGACACCATCGGCGACTTCAGCATCGACCGCGCCGCGCGTCGCGTGGTCCTGAACGGCGGGGACGTCAGGGTGACCGCCCGCGAGTTCGACCTTCTCTCCTACCTGCTGGCCCACCCCGGCCGCGTGCATACGCGCGACGTCCTGCTGGAGAACGTCTGGGGCCATGAGTTCTCGGGCGACCGCAAGACGGTTGACGTGCACGTGCGCTGGCTCCGCGAGAAGTTCGCGGGCCGCGCGCCCTTCGAGATCGTGACCGTGCGCGGCATCGGCTACCGGCTCGACCGCAAGCCCGCGCCGGAACCCGCGCGCTAGAAGAATGGCCGCTCGAGCCGAGGCCGGGGCCCCTCTTCGCGTGACTTCCAACCCCAGCCCACCGGATCGCTACCGGCTGGTCACGCTGATCGTCGCCCTCACCGCGCCGGTGGCCCTGATCGTGATCGTTTACATCCTGTTCCAGCAGGCGTGGGCGTCGGTGACGCATTTCGGCCTGCACTTCCTGGTCGGGACCGACTGGAACCCGGTGACGCTCGACTTCGGCGCCCTGCCCGGGATCTTCGGCACCGTCACGACAAGCCTGCTCGCGCTCGCCCTGGCGCTTCCCGTGGGCGTCGCGGCGGCGCTGGTGCTTGCCGAGCAGGGCCACGAGCGGGTTCGCGGCTTCGTCGGAACCGGCATCGAGCTGCTGGCCGCGATCCCGAGCGTCGTCTACGGCATCTGGGCGCTGTACGTGCTCGGGCCGTGGACCTTCGAGCACATCGAGTCGCCCGTGTCCGATCGCTTCAGCAACGTCGGCTGGCTCGCGCAGGCCTCGCCGCGAAGCCTGTTCACCGCCGGCCTGATCCTGGCGGTGATGATCCTGCCCACGCTGACGGCCGTCTCGCGGGACGTGATCCGGGCCGTGCCGCGCGGCATGAAGGAGAACTCGGTCGCGCTCGGCGCCACCTGGTGGGAGACGACCTGGCAGGTCATCCTCCCCGCCGCGCGCTCGGGCATCTTCGGAGCCACCATCCTCGCGCTCGGCCGCGCGCTGGGCGAGACCATCGCCGTCACGATGGTGATCGGCAACAACTATCAGATCCCTCCGTCGATCTTCTCGCCCGCCTACACCCTCGCGAGCGTGATCGCGAACGAGTTCACCGAGGCGACGGGAGCTCTCTACCCGGCGGCGCTGGTCGAGCTCGGCCTGGTGCTGATCCTGGTCACTCTCGTGGTCAACATCGTCGCCCTTCTGCTCGTGCGCTCGACCGCCGCGAGGGCGGCCATATGACGCGCAACCTTCGGCGCAGGTTCACCGACCGCCTCGCCTTCAGCGGCGCCTATGCGCTCACCGGCGTGGCGCTGATACCGCTCGCGCTGGTCCTGTTCTACACCGCATCTCGAGGGTTGCCGGCGATCAGCCATACGGAGTTCTTCACCAATGTCGAGCGGCCTGTCGGCGTCCCCGGCGCCGGCGTGGCGCACGCCATCGTGGGCACGCTGATCCTCGTCGGCATCGCCTCGGTCGCGGCGATCCCGATCGGCGTCCTCGGAGGCATCTACCTCGCCGAGTACGGCACCAACCGCATCGCGGACGGCATTCGCCTCGGCTGCGACGTCCTCATCGGGACTCCGTCGATCGCCATCGGCCTGTTCGCCTACGCGCTTCTCGTGGCGCCGTTCCACCACTTCAGCGGCCTCTCCGGCTCGGCCGCGCTCGCGGTGCTGATGCTTCCAATCGTCATGCGCACGACAGAGAGCGCCGTGAGTCTCATCCCGGGCGGCCTGCGCGAGTCGGGGCTGGCGCTCGGCCTGGCGCGATGGCGCGTGTCACTGCAGCTCATCCTCCCCGCGGCCGCGCCCGGCGTCGTCACCGGGGCGCTGCTCTCGGTCGCGCGAGCCTCCGGGGAGACGGCGCCGCTGCTCTTCACGGGGTTTGGCAATCCGTTCCTGCGCTTCGATCCCACACAGCCGATGGCCGCGCTGCCGCTGATCGTGTATCACTTCGCCCTCCTTCCCTATCCATCGCTGCAGGAGCAGGCGTGGGGCGCGGCGCTGGTGCTCGTGATCCTCGTGCTGATCATCAACCTCGTGAGCCGCTACGTCTTGCGCCGGCAGATCCGGCTTGCGGGACAGCTCTAATCGAGCCCCACGGGTTAAACTCCTCAAGCGTCAGGCCGGGCCGCCACCCGCTTGATGAAACTCGAGACGCAGCACCACGCCGCAGCAGTTGAAGGAGCAAGGGTGGCAACAAAGATCCTGGAAGTAACCGACGTCAACGTCATCAAGGCGGCCGGAGGGGTCGTCTGCCGGACCAACGGTTCGGGCAAGACTCAGATCGTGGTCGTTCACCGCCCCGCCTACGACGACTGGACTCTGCCCAAGGGCAAGGTCGACCCCGACGAGACGGCCGAAGAGTGCGCGCTCCGTGAGGTGCGCGAGGAGACCGGCTACAAGTGCGAGCTCCTCCGCCCACTCGGATGCACCGCTTACGTCGACCGCCGCGGACGCAACAAGGTCGCGTGCTACTGGGTCATGCAGGTGCTGAGCGGCAGGTTCCGCGCGGGCGGCGAGGTCGACCGCATGCTGTGGCTCTCGGTGCCGGACGCGATCAAGCGGCTGACCTACGTGCGCGACAAGACGCTCCTCCTGCAGCAGGACCTGCCCTAGCCTTCCCTCCCCACCGTTGGGGAGGTGGCGCCGCGCGAAGCGCCGCGCCGAAGGGGGCGACGCCTGAACCCAGACGCGCCGGTAAGCTAGCGATCGTGCAGACGGTCGCGACCAGAGACCCGCTCGTCATCGCCGGGGTCGAGCTGCGCTCACGCCTCTTCGTGGGTACGGGCAAGTACGCCACCGACGAGGCGATGGTCGCGGCGCTCGAGGCTTCGGCCTGCGAGGTGGTGACGGTGGCGCTGCGCCGGCTCGACCTCGACAACCCGAGCAAGAAGACGATCCTCGACGCGATCGACTGGAAGCGCTACCGCATCCTGCCCAACACCGCCGGCTGCCCCACCGCCGAGGAGGCGATCCGCATCGCGCGCCTGGCGCGCTCGATGGGGCTGTCGGACTGGATCAAGCTCGAGGTCATCCCCGACCCGCGCTACCTCCTGCCCGACCCGGAGGAGACGCTGAAGGCCGCGCGAATCCTCGTCGGCGAAGGATTCAAGGTGCTGCCGTACATCAACGCCGACCCGGTGCTGGCGAAGAAGCTCGAAGAGGCGGGCACGGTGACGGTGATGCCGCTGGGCTCGGCCATCGGGTCCGGCCAGGGCCTCCAGACGCTGGAGCAGATCCGGATCATCATCGAGCAGGCGCGCGTGCCGGTCGTCGTCGATGCCGGCATCGGTGCTCCCTCGGACGCGGCGCTGGCGATGGAGCTGGGCGCCGACTGCGTGCTCGTCAACACCGCGATCGCGCTGGCGAAGGATCCGCCGCTGATGGCCGAGGCGATCCGGGGCGGAGTCGAGGCCGGGCGGAAGGCGTTCCTCGCCGGTCGCATCCCTCGGCGCGCCGAGGCGACCCCGAGCTCGCCGACCGAGGGCGTGTCGCGACCGCGATAGCGATGGCGATCGTCGAGAGCGCCGAGGCCGGCCTGCGGGCCGCCGCTCAGGGCGCGACGATGATCCAGCTCCGGGCGCCGGACAAGACCGCGCGCGACGTGGAGCGCGAGGCCGTGCGCCTGAAGGCCGAATCGAAGCTCCCCGTGATCGTTAGCGCGCGCTGCGACATCGCCCTGGCCGCCGGCCTCGACGGCGTGAACCTGCCCGAAAACGACATCTCCGTCGCCGACGCTCGCCGGCTGCTCGGCTCGCGCTGGATCAGCCGCTCGGTTCACTCGCCCGACGCCGAAGCCGCGGGCGCCGGCTACGTGATCTTCGGTCCCGTGTGGCCGACCGCCAGCCATCCTGGCCGGCCCGCTCACGGCCTGGAGGCATTGAAGGGGATCGTTCGCCGCAGCGACATCCCGGTCATCGCGATCGGCGGAGTGACGGCCAAGCGCGTCGCGGAGGTGCTCGAAGCCGGGGCGGCCGGCTACGCGTCGATCACCATGTTCCGGTGATCGCGCTCGAGGTCAACGGCAGGCGCGTCGAGCTCGAAGCGCCCATGCCGCTGCTCGACTACATCGCAAAGCTCGGCGTCGACCCACGCGCGGTCGCGGTCGAGCACAACGGGGTCATCCTCGAGCGCGACGCGTTCGCGCGGACGGTGCTGCAAGCTGGCGACGTGGTCGAGATCGTGAGGATGGTCGGCGGCGGCTAGAGGAGGTTCGACCTCACCCAGCTCACGATCTCGTCGAGCGACGGCTCGAAGCCGGCGGTGGTGTCCACCTCCAGGCGCGGGCGGCCCAGGTCAGGGATCCCATAGGCTCCGGAGGCCACGCGCTCGCGCAGGTCGGTCAGCGCTTCGAGGCCGCGGTGGGACGGATGCCGGTGTCCGGCCGAGTGCCGCTCCGAGTAGCGCCGTTCCAGCTCGGCGATGGCACACGAAAGGTTGACGCTCACCGCGGCACCAAGGGCCGCCAGCCCGGCGATCTCGGTCTGGTTGACGAAGAAAGCACCCTCGAGCACCAGGCCATCGCCCGACTCCAGGAGCGATTTCGCGACGGCGAACTGCACCGCGAAGGCGGCGCGGCCAACCTCCGGCGCCCCGCCGAGGTGATCCATCATCGCCTCCTTCAGCAGGTCCTTCGAGATCACGGGCAGCTCGAGGTCGTGACTCAACCGTTGAGCAAGGGCCGTCTTGCCCGCAGCGGGCGGTCCGGAGACGATGACCAGCGGGGGCATCTGTGGGTCGCGGCCGCTACCTGGCCGCCGCGAGCCTCTCTTTGATCGCAGACTCGGCTTCGGCCCGCTCGTCCCAGGGCTCCGGGCCGCCGGCCATCTGCATCGTGTGCTCGTGGCCCTTGCCCGCGAGCAGCACCGTGTCCCCGGGTCGAGCGACCTCGATGGCGCGCCGGATCGCCGCGCGCCTGTCGATCACCACCTCGAAGTCATGGCCCGGCGCCTTGCCCTCCGCGCCCGACTGCACCTCGCGAGCGATCTCGATCGGGTCCTCGGACAGCGGGTCGTCGGTGGTGATGACGAAGAAGTCCGAGAACTGCGCAGCTGAGCGGCCCATGCCGGGGCGATCGTGGTCCGAGCGCGCGGTCGAGCCGAAGACCACGATGAGCCGGCCCTTCGTGAACGGCCGCAGCTCGGCGAGCGCGCTCGCCAGCGCGCCGGCGCTGTGCGCGAAGTCGATGAACACGCTGAACTCCTGGCCGAGGTCGACGCGCTCGAGCCGCCCGCGCACGCCCTCGAACGTCGCGAGGCCGGCGCCGATCGCCTCGATCGGGACGTCGAGCGCCAGGCACACTCCGGCCGCGCACAGCGCGTTGTAGATGTTGAAGCGCGCGGGCACGTGCAGCGTCACGTACGTCTCGCCGGCCGGCGTCTTCAGCCGGAAGCTCGAACCGCCGGAGTTCATCGAAACGTCGAGCGGCTGCAGGTCGGCGCCGCTCTTGAAGCCGTAAGTCCACCGGCGCGAGACGGGCCGCGCGGACAGCCGCTCGTAGCTCACGTCGTCGCGGTTCAGGATCGCGGTCTTCTCGATGCCCTTGTCCGCGCTGTGCGCCGTCAGCTCGATGAGCCGTGCCTTGGCCTCGAGGTAGTCCTCCCACGTCGCGTGGTAGTCGAGGTGGTCGTGGCCGACGTTCGTGTACGCGGCCACGTCGAAGTCGCACGCGGCAACGCGCTCCTGCACCAGCGCGTGCGAGGTCGTCTCGATCACCGCGCAGGTCACGCCGGCGTCGAGCATCCGGCGCAGCCAGGCCTGGATCTGCGGCGCCTCGGTGGTGGTCTGGCCGCTGACGTTGTCCATCTCCTCGCCGCGCACGCGAAAGGCGACCGTGCTCATCGCGCCGGCGACGATGCCGCTCGCCTGCAGCACGTGCTCGGCCATGTGCGTGGTCGTCGTCTTGCCGTCGGTGCCGGTGATGCCCGCCACCTTCAGGCGCCGCGACGGCCGCCCGAAGAACTCGGCCGCAAGCTCCGCCAGACCGGTTCGCGTCGACGCGAGCCTCACGACCGGGACGCCGCCGGGCGCGGCGGCGTCCCCCTGCAGGGCCACGGCGGCGGCGCCGGCCTTGACCGCCTCGCGCGCGAACACGTGGCCGTCCTGGTGGAGACCGGTCACGGCGACGAACAGGTCGCCGGGCTGGACGCGCCGCGAGTCGTACTGCACGCCGGTCACCTCGACGCCGCCGTCGCCCTCGAGCGACGCGCCGGGGACGCCGGCGGCCAGGTCGGCCAATCTCATTGGTAGTCAGCGGCGCGGTGCTCGCCCGGCGAGCCCGTTTCCGCATTCCCCTTTCGAACCGTGCAAGCAGTTTTCCAGCACACGGCTCGCCGATGGTCTTCTTCGCATGGTTACGCTGCCTCCGGGTAACGGACGGTG
>DATGEO010000014.1:0-35530 GCA_035310015.1 Candidatus Dormiibacterota bacterium
GACGTGAGCTACGTCCTCGCTCTTGTCGGCGACGGGCACCGCAAGCTTCTTGATCTCCTCGACGATGGCCTCGACGGCCTTCTCGATCCCGATCTTGAGCTGCATGGGGTTGGCGCCCGCGGTGACGTTGCGGAAGCCCTCGTTGATCATGGTCTGCGCCAGGATCGTCGCCGTGGTGGTACCGTCACCGGCCACGTCGTTGGTCTTGGTCGCGACCTCGCGCAGCAGCTGCGCGCCGGTGTTCTCCATCGCGTCCTTGAGGTCGATCTCGCGCACGATCGTGACCCCGTCGTTGGTGACGGTCGGTGCGCCGAACTTCTTCTCGAGGACGACGTTGCGGCCCTTGGGGCCGAGTGTGATGCGTACGGACGAAGCGACGATGTCGATGCCCTTCTTGAGGGCCTGTCGCGCCTCTACGTCGAATGTGACTGTCTTTGCCATATACCTTTCCCTCTTAGCCTTGGATTACTTCTTGGTCTTGCCGTTCGTGCCGACCACGGCCAGCACATCCTTCTCGGACACGATCAGGTACTCGACCTCGTCGAGCTTGAACTCGTTGCCGGCGTACTTCGCGTAAAGCACCTTGTCGCCGACCTTCAACTCCATCGGCACCTTGGTGCCGTTGTCGAGGATCCTTCCGGTGCCCACGGCCTCGACGATGCCCTCCTGGGGCTTCTCCTTGGCGGTGTCCGGAAGCAAGATCCCAGACTTGGTCTTCTCTTCCTTGTCGACCGGCTTGACCACTACGCGGTCGCCCAACGGCCTCAGATTCATGTAGTCGCCCTCCTCACCAGAAAATTGGATTGTGTTGGCACTCCCCCGACGCGAGCGCTTAGCACTCAGGGGAGGTGAGTGCCAATTCTATATCCCACCATGGCCCGGCCGCTAAACGCGGACGGCGCCCAGGCTCAGGTTTCGGCCCGCCGGATGAGCTCTTTGGCGGCCTCGGCGGAGTCCTCGGGGACGAACACCCGGGCCTCGGTGAAGTTGATGGCCACCGAGTAGGCGGTGTCGCCGAACACCTCGACCTTGATCCCGTTGGCTTCGAGCACGGCCGCGACCAGGTCGGCCTGCAGCCGCTCACCCTTGAACACGACCTCCCAGCCCTTGACGGTCACGCCGTCCATCCTAGTGACGGGTCGACCGTGGCGGGGCGCAGCCCGGCGTGCATGCCCGCAGCGGCGATCATGGCCGCGTTGTCGGTGCACAGCGCCATCGAGGGGATGGTGAGCCGCGCCCGGCCGGCGACCACCTCCGCCGCCCGCCGCCGGAGCAGCGTGTTGGCGGCCACGCCGCCGCAGACGACGACCTCGCGGGCGGGCTCGGCGTCCAGAGCGATCTCCAGCTTCTCCAGCAGCGACTCGACGACCGACGCTTCGAAGGCGGCCGCCAGGTCGGCTCGGGTCTGCTGGTCCGGCTCGCCGAGCTCGCGCAGGCGGTAGAGCAGCGCGGTCTTGACGCCGCTGAAGCTGTACTCGAGACCGGGCAGCGACGGCCGCGGCAGCGCCTGGCGGCGGGGATTGCCGGTGCGGGCCAGCCGGTCCAGCGCCGGGCCGCCCGGATAGCCGAGGCCGAGCATGCGCGCGGCCTTGTCGAAAGCCTCGCCGGCGGCGTCGTCGCGCGTGCGGCCGATGACCTCGAAATGACCATGCGCGGGCATGCGGACGAGGTCGGAGTGGGCGCCGCTCACGACGAGTGCGATCAGCGGCGGCTCGAGGTCGGGCTGCGTGAGCATCGCGGCGTAGATGTGTCCCCACAGGTGGTTGACGCCGGTGAGCGCAACCGACCAGGCCGCGGACAGTCCCTCGGCCACGCCGGTGCCGACGAGCAGGCAGCCCGCGAGCCCGGGGCCGCGGGTCACGGCGATCAGCGAGAGGTCCGAAGGCTGCGCGCCGGCCTCTTCGAGCGCCTGGTCGAGGAGGCGAGGCAGGCGCTCGAGGTGGTCGCGGGCCGCGAGCTCGGGAACGACGCCGCCGAACCTCTGGTGCACGTCGACCTGGGAGTGGATGACGTTGCTCAGGATTCTGCGATCGCCGTCGACCACCGCGACCGACGTCTCGTCGCAGCTGGTCTCGATCCCGAGGGTTAGTTGTCCCGTGTCAGCAGGTCGCGGCGCAGGCCGTGGACGTCGGCCTCGATGCGCTCGAGGTTCGTCTCATACGCGCGGCGGAAGCGCGGCGAGTGAATGGAGTCCGACCACATCACGATCGCGTCCTCGCCGTTGTCCGTGTAATAGCCCTTGCGCCGGCCGATGACCTTGAACCCGAACCCCTCGTACATCTTCATCGCGTTGTCGTTGGTGGTCCGGACCTCCAGCGTCACCCACTTCGCGCCCATGTCATACGCGGCCTGCACCAGCCCCGCGAAGAGGATGCGGCCGTACCCATGGTGGTGCAGGTCGCGGCGCACGCCGATGGTGGTCACGTGCGCTTCGTCGTACATCCGCCACATGCCACCGTAGCCGATGATCGTACGGTCCATGTCCGGCGCGGTGAAGCGCGGCGGCGCCTCCACGCCTTCCTGCCGCAGGACGACGTAGTGCGCGCTGGCGCGTGAAGCGAGCTCGCGGTAGTAAGCGTTGCGCGGCCACGGCGTGGCAAAGATCTCGCGTTCGATCTCCTGCACCGTCGCGACGTCGCCCTCCCGCATCAGATCGAGGGACAGCGACTGCCTGATTTGAACCATCACGCGCCGGCCGAAAACGTCTGCATGTATTCGAGTTCGAGACTACCATAGGCCACTTCGGGCGCCGTTTCGAGCAGTCTGGCCGCCGCGTCGATCTCCGGCGCAAGCTGCCCTTCCGACCTCACCTGGTGGCCGGCCCCGCGGAGCGCGTCCTGCACCTCCGGCGCCAGCCTGCCCGCCAGCGCCACGCCCTTCGGGATCTCGCCCGGATCTCCCAGTCCGGCCGTCCCGTCCGGAAGTCGGTAGTAGAAGCGGCCTCGGCCCGCCTCGATGACGGCGACGACAGGGACGTCCGCCCGTCGGGATTGAAGCTCGAACGAGGAGAGCGGGACGATCGGAATCCTCAGCCCCATCGCCAGCCCCAGCCCGAACGAGACGCCGACGCGCAGGCCGGTGAAGGACCCAGGTCCGGTGGCAACGGCGACTTTCGTGACCTCGCCGTGACGAGCCAGGCGCCGCAGAGCGGGAACCAGCTCGGGGCTTCGCGGGGCAAACGACATTTCGTTCCGCCGCTCGCCGATCGTGCCGATGACGGATTCGCGTGCCGAGGTGTCGATGAACAGGATCAATCGCCGATCCTGATCCGGCGCCGGTCGCCTTCCAGCACCTCGAACGTGATGCGCCGGCCGTGCTCGCCCGTCAGGCGATCTCCCCACTCCACCACGACGGCGCCCTGGTCGAGCAGCTCCTCGAGGCCGAGGCCGGCCAGCTCGGCGGAGGCCTCGAGCCGGTAGAGGTCGACGTGGGCCAGCGCGATGCGACCGGGGTAGACCCGCACGAGCTGAAAGGTCGGGCTCGCGACGTGAGCCGGCGAGCCGACGCCGCGGGCGAGGCCGCGGACGAAGGTCGTCTTACCCGCCCCCAGCGGCCCGGCGAGAAGGACGAGATCGCCCGGCTGCAGCGTCACCCCGAGACGTTCGCCTTCCGCCTCGGTCTCGCCCGGGCCGTTGGTGATCAGCTCACGCAAAGTGGTCGTAGCCGCGCGGCACGTCGGCAACGCCCTGGATGCCGAAGCCGCGTTCCTGCATCGAGCCGATCGGCTCCAACCCCGCGGAGCGCACCACATCCTCCGGGCCGACGCACACCAGCTGCACCTCTTCCCCGCTGGTCAGGGCGTCCTCCAGCGACGCGCCTTCGGTGATGGGGATCTTCGATGCGTCCAGCCAGAATCCGATGTCGGCCATCTGGGCGAACTTTTCCATCTCCCGGACGAGCCCGTCAGAGATGTCGCCGCAGCAGAGCCCGAGCTCGTTGAGGCGGCGACCTTCGTCGAGCAGCGGCTCCGGGCGCAGCACGCGACGCGCGCGGAGGGCGACGGCCGAGGCTCCGAGCGGGCCGGTCACGGCCACGGCCCATCCCGGCCGCGCCGCGCTGCGTGGAAGCGGCCTGGTGTCGGTGTAGCCCGCGACGGTCAGGGACAGGACCGCGGGGCCGTCGATCGCGCTCATGTCGCCACCTTCGATCGTCATCGCGACCTTCGAAGCGAGCCTGTGCATGCCCTTGAAGAGCCCGACGAAGTCGTCGACGTTCCAATGCCGCGGAACCGCAACCGACGTGAGGGCCCAGGCCGGTGCGGCGCCCTTCGCGGCCAGGTCGCCCAGCGCGAGCGCGAGCGCCCGCCATCCGGCGTCCTCGGCGGTCATCCACGAAAGGTCGAAGTGCACGCCCTCGACCGCCATGTCCGTGCTGAGGACCTCGTACAGGTCGACCGGATCGACCACCGCGGCGTCGTCGCCACCGGCCTGCGTCGACAGGTATGGCCTGATCAGCGCCAGCATTCTCGACTCGCCGACGCCGGCGATCGTCCTCACGCGTCCAGCATTGCACGCAGGCGCCGGGCGGCCGATTCCGGGTCGGCCGCGTCGCCGATCGCTCGGATCACGCACACGCGCCGCACCCCTTTCGCGATCAAAGCGCCGACGTTGGACTCGTCGATGCCGCCGATGGCAAAGACGGGGATGGCCGGGCCGGCCGCGGCCACCACCGCCGCGACTCCGCCGGGCCCGATGACGCGCTTCTGCGTCTTGATCGGGGTCTCAAACGCCGGGCCGGTGCCGAGGTAGTCGGCGCCGGCGTTCACGGCGGCCGTCGCGTCCTGCGGTGTCGAGGCCGAGGCGCCGACGAGCAGGCGATCGCCGGCCACGCGGCGCGCCGACTCGATCGTGATGTCGTCGGGGCCGAGATGGACGCCGTCCGCCTCGCTCAGCAGGGCGATGTCGAGGTGGTCGTTAACGACGAACAAGCGCTCGCCCTTAACGGCCACCTGGCGGACGCGGCGCGCCAGCGCCAGAAGCTCGCCACGGGACAGGGTCTTGTGGCGCAGCTGCACTACGTCCGCCCCACCCGCGAACGCGGCCTCGGCGAGCTCCAGCACGCGGGCGGGAGGCGCGTCGGGGGTGATGAAGTAGAGGCGCGCGCCGCCGAGGCGCGCGGCCAGCCTGGCGCGAGCTATGTGAGGATCTGGCGGAGCTTCTCGCGAAAGGCCGCGGGCGCCTTGTCGCAGTCGCACGAGCTCTTGACCAGGCGCTTGAGGTGGGTCTGGAACTCGTACTCGTCACTGCAGTCGGGGCAGCCCTCGAGGTGGAGCTGGACCTCCAGCTGCTCGGTGGTGCTCAGCTCGCGGTCGACGTAGCGGTCGAGTTTCTCTTTACAGTCGGGACAGTTCATTGGGGTGACACCTGATTCGAACTTCCGCGCACGATACCCGATTCCACGGCGTAGTCAAAGAGGGATTTTTGAAGCTGCTGGCGGGCCCGGTGAAGCCTGGACATGACGGTACCGATGGGGACCCCCAGGGTCTGGGCGGCGTCCTTGTAGGAGAAGCCTTCGACGTCGACCAGGAGCACGACCTCTCGGTGCAGCGGCGGCAGCTTCTCGACCGCCGCGACGACCTCTGAGGCCGCCAGCTTGTCGAGCACGTCCGCCTCGGGCTTGGCGCCCTCATCGCGCAGCTTGTCGTAGAGGACGAACTCACCGACGTCGTCGAGGCTGACGTCTTCCTTGCGCGACCCCTTGAAGCGGTCCCAGAAGAGGTTGCGCATGATCGCGAACAGCCACGCCTTCATATTCGTGCCCTGCTGATAGCTGTGCTGGTAGCGCAGCGCGCGCAGGTACGCCTCCTGGACCAGGTCCTGCGCCTGGTCGGGATCGCGTGTCAGCCGGAGCGCGCCGCGGTAGAGGGTGTCGAGGTGCGACAGCGCTTCTTCGGCGAAGGTAGTTTGGGTTTGCCTCTCGGCCATCAGTACAGCCAGTTTAGTTTCACCTGCCAGGAGCCATCTCAAACGTGGCCGCCGGGATCAGCTGTTCCTGTAGACGATCTCCACGCGCCGTCCAAGCGAGGTCAGGACCTCGTAAGAGATCGTGCCGGACCAGCGCCCGACCTCCTCGGCGCTGATCTTTTCTTCACCGTCCTGGCCGATCAGGGTCACGACGTCGCCGAGCTCGACGCCGTCGATGTCACTGACGTCCACGGTGATGGCGTCCATGCTCACGGTGCCGATCAGCGGTGCGCGGCGGCCGCGCACGAGCACATGGCCGCGATTGGAGCGCATGCGGTGGACGCCGTCGGCGTAGCCGATGGCGACGGTCGCCACGCGGGCGCGGTCGCGGGCGCGCCAGGTCGAGCCGTAGCCGACGGTCGCTCCCCTCTCGACGGTTTTGAGGTGTGTGATCACCGACTTGAGCGCCAGCGCGGGCGCGCTGCCGGTCCACTCGCAGCCGTAGAGCGCGATGCCGCACCGCACCGCGTCGAGCGCGTACTCGGGAAAGTGCCGCGCGCCGGCGGAGTTGCAGACGTGCTTGAGGCCCGGCTCGATGTCGAGTGTCGCCAGAGCGTTGGTGAAGCGTTCGAACTGCAGGCGGGTCATGGCGGCGTCGGTGTCTGCGCACGCGAAGTGAGTCCAGGTGCCCGCCAACCGGAGGCCCGCCGATTCGTCGATGAAGCGCGCCAGGGCAGGCGCTTCCTCTGGCGCGCAGCCGAAGCGCCCCATGCCCGTGTCGATCTTCAGGTGCACGGGCACGACCTCGCTCGACTCCCCCAGCGCCCTGGCGAAATCGAGCCGCGAGACGGCGATCGAGCAGCCGCTCGTCGCGGCGGCCGGCGCGTCGGCAAGGGTGAGACCGCCCATGACGAGAATGTGCTCGGCGGGGACGAGGCCGCCGAGCTCGCGTGCCTCGGCGAGCGTTGCCACTGCAAGGTGCGTCGCGCCCCCGTCGAGCGCGGCGCGCGCCGCGCGGATGGCGCCGTGGCCGTAGCCGCCGGCCTTCACGACCGCGAACAGCTTGGTCCCCTTCGGCAGGTGCTCGATGATGCGGGCGGCGTTGGCGCGGATGGCGCCCAGGTCGATCTCCGCCCAGCGAAGCGAGGTCAGAGGCCGCCCTGCCGGAGCACGTTCATGACCACCGGGATCTCGGTGAGCAGGTCGCTGGCGAGCACCCCGGAGTCGCCCAGCCTCTGCGCGAGCCGGCGGCCGGCGGCGGCGTGGACGTAGACGCCGGTGACCGCGGCGCTGAAGGGGTCGGATCCCTGTCCCATCAGCGCGCCGATGACGCCGGCGAGCACGTCGCCGGTACCGCCCGACGCGAGCGCGGGAACCTCGTGCGGGTCCTCGCTGACGCGGCCGTCGGGGTGCGCGACCACCGTGTGCGCGCCCTTGAGCACGACGATCGCCCCCCACTCCTTGGCCGCGCGGCGCGCGGACCCGAGGCGGTCCTGGTTGATGGCGTCGGTGGACTTGCCGGTGAGCCGGGCCATCTCGCCGGGATGCGGTGTGAGCACTCGGCGCGGCCCGAGCTTGCGCTTGCTGCGCGGCGAGTCGGCCAGGGCGTTGAGACCGTCGGCGTCGATGACGAGCGGGCACTCGGCGTGGAGCGCGAGGTCGACGACGAGTCGCCACGTGGAGCGGTCCCGGCCGAGGCCGGGGCCGATGACGCACGCGTCCGCGTCGGCGAGGTGCCGGAGGACCGAGTCGTGGGCGGCGTGGCCGACGACGCCGGGCGCGACCTCGGGCACGGGCGTGGCCATCACCTCGGTGACCTTGGCGGCGAGGATGGGGTAGATCGTGTCGCCCACGAGCAGCCGCACCAGTCCGGCGCCGCTCCGCGCGGCGGCCGTCGAGGTCAGGAACGCGGCGCCGGTGAAGCCGAGGCTGCCCGCGAGCACGACGACCGTGCCGAAGGTTCCCTTGTGCGCGTCCTTCGGGCGGGCGGGCAGGACGACCGCGTCAGGCGCCTGCAGCAGCTCGGCCATCGCCTCGGGCATCCGCAGCTGCGACGTCGCGATCGCGAGCCCGCTGTGATGCGTGATGCTCACCTCGACGCGCGCGCCGCGCTCGTCACCGAGCAGGCGGACACGGGGGGCGCCCATCGGACCGGGCAGGACCTCGATGCGGCGGCGCGGGAAGCAGATGCCGGTGCCGTCGAAGCACTTGATCACGGCCTCCTTGGCCGCCCACCGGCCGGCGAGGCGCTCGGCGCTGCCGGCGCAGTACGCGATCTCGGCCGGCGTGTAGACCTTGGCCAGAAAGCCGCGACCCGAGCGCGTGACGGCAAGCGCGATGCGTTCGACCGAGACGGCGTCGACGCCGATGCGCTGCATTGGCAACTAAGGTAGCGAGTTCCCGCGCAGCTGAGCCTTAACAGGCAGGGTTCCCCTCGCTGCAAATTTGCAGGAGGCTTCACCGAAGGCGTGCCGGCGGGGGAGGGACCGGCTGGGAGAGGGAGGGCCCGCGAAAGGGGCGGCTATTCGACGGTGACGCTCTTCGCCAGGTTCCGCGGCTGGTCGACGTCGCGGCCGAGCTCGACCGCCACGTGGTATGCCAACAGCTGCAGCATCACCGAGTTCAGGATGGCGCTCGCCGCCTCCTCGGCCGCCGGCATCTCGAACACGTCCGTCGCGACGCCGTCGAGCGACTTATCGCCTTTGGTCACGAGCGCGAGCACGGGCGCGTCCCGGGCGACGATCTCGTGGACGTTGCTGACCATCTTTTCGCTCGTCGGCGAGGCGGTGCAGATGGCGACCACCGGGAACTCGGCGTCGAGGAGAGCGATCGGCCCATGCTTCAGCTCTCCACCGGTCACGCCCTCGGCGTGGACGTACGAGATCTCCTTTAGCTTCAGGGCTCCCTCGAGCGCGACCGCGTAGCCTAGCCCCCGGCCGGTGTAAAGGTAGTTCCGGTAGCGGCTGTAGCGGTGCGCGAGCTCCGCGATCTCCTTCTCTCTCGTGAGGAGGTCGCGAACCTGGTCGGGCAGCGCCTTCAAAGCCGCCGCGATCTCGGCCCGGCGCTCAGGCGACACGCGCCCGTTGACCGTGGCGAGCCGCATGGCGAGCAGGCAGAGACTGATCAGGTGGGCGAGGAAAGTCTTCGTCGAGGCGACGCCGATCTCGGGACCGGAGTGCAGGTAGATCGCCCCGTCGGCGTCGCGCGCGGCTGAGCTCGCGAACACGTTGGTCACGGCCACGGTGAGCGCTCCGCGCTCCTTTGCCTGGTGCAGGCCGACCATCGTGTCCGCCGTCTCCCCCGACTGGGTGATGACCACCGCCAGCGCGTCCTTGCCGAAAGTCGGGCGGCGATAGCGAAACTCCGCGGCGTCGACGGCGCGCGCGGGTATGCCGGCCCAGTCTTCGATGAGCATCTCGCCGGCGAGCGCCGCGTGCCGCGAGGTTCCCATGCCGAGCAGGAGGACCTCGCGGATCCGCCGCAGCTCTTCGTCCGAAGACGTGAACTCCCGGAAGGTGACCGTCCCGTCGTCGGTAAGTCTCCCCCGCATCGCGTTGGCGACCGCTTCGGGCGCTTCGTGAATCTCCTTCAGCATGAAGTGCGCGTAGCCGCCCTTCTGCGCCTGGCTGACATCCCAGTCGACGTGCACGAGCTTGGGTTGGACGGTCACTCCGTCCAGCGTCGAGACCTCCGCGCCCAGCGGCGTGATCGCGGCGACCTCGCCTTCGCCGAGGACGAGCACGCGCTTGGTGTACGGAATGATCGCCGTGATGTCGGAGGCCACGTAGTACTCGCCCTCTCCAAGACCGACGACCAGCGGCGCATTGAGCCTCGCGCCGACCAGCAGCTCCGGGTCGTCGGTGGAGAACATCGCCAGCGCGTACGCGCCGCGAATCCTCTTCAAAGCCGCGCGCACCGCACCGAGGAAATCGCCCTTGTAGTTGGCCTCGATCAGGTGCGGCACGACCTCGGTGTCGGTCTCGGAGACGAACTCATGGCCAGCCGCCTGGAGCTCGGCGCGGAGCTCGGCGAAGTTCTCGATGATCCCGTTGTGGACCACGAAGATCCGGCCAAGGCAGTCCGTGTGCGGGTGGGCGTTGATGTAGGTCGGACGGCCGTGGGTCGCCCAGCGCGTGTGGCCGATGCCCAGGTGCCCCGAAGGCATCGCCTGGTTGAGCTTGGCGATCAGCTCGTCGACCTTCTTCTCGGATTTCGTGACGCTGGTGCGCCGGGTCGAACCCGGCTCAGGAGCCTCCAGCACGGCCACCCCGGCCGAGTCGTAGCCGCGGTACTCGAGTCGCTTGAGGCTGTCCATGAGGACCGGCGTCGCTTCCCGATCGCCCAGGTAGCCGATGATCCCGCACATTCCTCTGTAAATAACTCCTAAGACGGGTGGTTGGACCAGTATCGAGTCTGAACGGACCGGGCTCGGCCTAGGTTACGCCTAGGGGCTGGGGCTCGAGCTCACCGTCGGGTTGCGCTGAATCGTGTAGGTGATGGTCGCCGTGGTGACGCTCCCGACCGGGTTGACCCCGTCAGGGAAGGGAATGTTGACCCTGAACTGCGCGGTGGAGGTGTAGCTGCTCAAGTCGACCGCGGGCAGGATGATGCGCTGAATCTTCCCGAGCGTCGTCGGATCTCCCGTGATGATCACGGTCAAGGGGCTGATGGTGACACCGGTCACCTCATAATTTGCCGGCGGTGGACGTGAGGGGGGCGCGGCCACCAGTGGCACCGTGCTGCTGCTCGAGCCGGTCTGAGCTTCGATCGTGATGGTCGCGGTCTGCACATCGAGGTTTGCACACGGCACGGTGGTGCACGGTTCGAGATTAAGGGCGCCGTTGTTGTTCTGGAGCTGAATCAGCTGGTTGAGCTGGGTGTTGGTCGTGCTCTGGACAGGACTGGCGTAGTTCACGAACGCCACGAGGTTCTCTGCCCAGGAAGCCGGGCCGGTGAAGTGGACCGTGTCCGGGATGGACGAGGTCTTGGTCACGACCCAGCCCGGCGCAGGGTGCGCGACCACCTGGACCGGGAGGTCCTTCTCCTGGATGGTGTCCATGTGGACGACGATCGGCGGGGGAGGCTGGATGGTGACGGGGGCCGTCGTCGTGACCGTTACGTTGAGCTTTACGGCTTGGCCGGCGCTCGCATGGGACAGATCGACCGTGGCGAAAAGATTGTCAGCGGTGACGTTCTCGATCGCGTCCGACAGGCCCGTCACCGTCACGCTGACCGAAGGAGGCGGATTGATCGCCACCAGGGTGGCCGACGGCTTGTAGCTGATCTGCCTCTTCAGCGTCTTCGTCGTCGGCGGGTTCTGGGCAAAGGCGACCGCGCCCAGCATCAGGATCGCCAGCCCCAGCGCGAGCAGCTTGAGACGCCAGTCCTCGGTGAGCCAGCTCACTTGAAGAACCCGTTGCTGCGCGCGACCTTGGCGCTTACGCGCCGGCGCAGGCTGTCGCCGTCCAGGTTGCGAGTGATCTTGCCTTCCTCGATGACGCTGATCGAGCCCGTCTCCTCCGACACCACCATCACGAGCGCGTCCGAGGCCAGCGACAGGCCCAGCGCCGCCCGGTGGCGAGTGCCCAGGCGCTCGCGCACGATGCCCTCCTCAGGCAGTGGAAGAAGGCAGCCGGCGGCAAGCACTTTGTTGCCCCGCACAATCACGGCGCCGTCATGCAGAGGCGAGTTCGGATAGAAGATCGACTGCAGCATCTCGGCAGAGATCTCTCCATTTATACGGACGCCCGTGGCCGCGTAGTCCTCGAGGCCCACGCCACGCTCGAAGGCGATGAGGGCGCCTGTCTTCTTCGAGCTCAAGCGCTCGGCGGCTCGGATCGCCTCCGACATCGCCTGGTTGTAGAGGCCGGGGTTGTAGCCGGCAAGCGGCCGGCCAAATGGTGTCAGGCGACCCAATCGCCCGACCTGGTCGAGCGCCCGTCGCAGCTCGGGCTGAAACATGATCAGCACGGCGATGACGATGAAGAATGCCGCATTTCGGAAGAGCCACCCGAGCAGCACGAGGTTGAACTGGTTCGCAATCACTCCGATGACGGCCAGCAGGACCAGCCCCACCAGCACCTGCAAACCCTGGGTACCCCGCAGCAGGCGCAGCGCCTGGTAGAGCACGAACGCGACCACGAGCACATCGATGACCTCGACCCACCCCAGGTGCCGGAGGACGTCGGTGAGCTGAACGAGGAACTGCTGAAGCTGGATCACAAGCTTGCTCCGAAGAGGGCGGCCATCAGCGCCATCTGCGCGTAAAGCCGGTTGCCCAGGAAACCCCTGCCTGCCAGCCCGATCACAGCAGAGATCATGATCCCCCTGCCGCTGGGATTAGAACCCCGGTTCGAACCTCTCTCCCGCGACCACCGGCGAGGCTGCCAGGTCGCGGGCGGAATCGAATTCGGGAAGCCGCTGCCGAAGCTCGAGCTCGTCGCGCAGCCTGAGGATCATGTCCCGGCAGGCGACGCAGTCGAGGCCGAACTGAGCCGGCTTGAAACGGACTGGTGACTCGTTGCGGAAGGTGATCGTGACCTTGTCGGTCATCTTGAAGTCGGGCCACGATTCCGGGTCGGCCAGCGTGACGGTGGCCATCGAATCCCACAGCGCCCGCATCTCGTGACGGTCGTGGATCACGAGCAGGCGGTCTCGGAACAGCGCGAGCTTGCCGTCAGGCCACCGCATCAGCCGCCAGGCTGCCCAGGCCATGACGGCAAGGCCCCCGGCGGCCCCGCATCCAAGGGCGACCGCCGCCACGGCGCCGGCCGGAAGCTGCAGCGCGCCGACGGCCAGGAGGGCGAAAGCGCAGGCGCACGCCAGACCTACACCGCCGGCGGTGACAATGGGCCGGCGCGAGCGGACGTAAATCAATCCCGCCCCACCTCGAAGTAGTGTAGGACCGCACGAGTGAACTGACCTGGCTGGCCGGCAGACGGCATGATGGGCATATCAGGAGGAGTGACATGGATGTAACGGCTGAGCGAGCCGATATCGACGCCGTCGTGTCCGGAAAGACCGTCTGCACGATCTTCGCCGACGCCGTTCGCACCTGGCCCGACCGGGCCGCGCTGCGCTGGCGCCGGGACGGCGAATGGCGCCAGCTGACCTGGAAGGAGTACCGCGACGAGGTCGCCGCGATGACCCTGGCCATCCGGAGCCTGGGCTTCGGCTCCGGCCAGTTCGGGCTGATCATGGCCCGCAACGTCCCCGAGCACGTCATCGCCGACCTGGCCATCGTCCACGCCGGAGGCTCCGCCATCAGCGTCTACAACACCCTGGCGCCGGAGCAGATCGAGTACGTAGCCGAGCATTCGGAGGCGACGATCGCGTTCGTCGAGGACGAGGCGTTCCTTTCCAAGTTCCTCGCCATTCGGTCTTCGACCCCGAACCTCAAGCACATCGTGCTCATGAACGGCGGCACGACCGACGGGATCCTGTCGTGGCAAGAGCTCATGCGCCAGGGGAAGGCCGAGCTCGAGACGAACGGCAAGGCCTTCGAGGCGTCGTGGCGCGGCGTCGGCCCTGAGGACATCGTGAGCCTGATCTACACCTCGGGCACGACGGGGCCGCCGAAGGGCGTGACGTACTCCCACTACAACATCCTCTGGACGGCGGAGGCGAGCCGCCGCCGCTTGAAGTTCGCGAACGATGTGCTCGTCAGCTACCTCCCCCTCGCCCACGTCGCCGAGCGATTCACGTCGCAGTGGAACGGCATCTACGCCGGTCAGGAGGTGTACTTCTGCCCCGATCCGAACGAGCTCGGGGCCTACCTGGTGGAGGCGAGGCCGACCGTGTTCGTGGGCGTGCCGAGGGTCTGGGAGAAGCTCATGGCCGGGCTCCAGGCGGGGGTCGCCGCCGAGCCCGACGAGGCCAAGCGGCAGATGGCGCAAGGCGCGATCGGCGCCGCCATCCAGGCGTACAAGCTGCGTCGGGACGGCCAAGACGTGCCCGCCGAGCTCGCGGCCGGCGTCGAGAAGGCGCAGCCGCTGTTGGCGCTGCTGCGTTCCAAGGTCGGGCTCGACCGGTGCCGGCTCGCGATCACGAGCACCGCGCCGTGCCGACCCGAGGTGCACGAGTTCTGGGCCGGGATCGGACTGCCGCTGTTCGAGGTCTGGGGCATGAGCGAGCTGACCGGGCCCGCGACCGCGGTGCCGCCGGAAGCGCACAAGGCGCCCTCGATCGGCAGCGCGCTCCCCGGTGTCGAGGCGCGGCTGGGCGAGGACGGCGAGCTCCTCGTCCGCGGCGGCAACGTGATGGTCGGCTACTACCGCGACCCGGTGAAGACGGCCGACACCATCGACGAGGACGGCTGGGTCCACAGCGGCGACATCGCCGAGATGGGCGACGACGGCCAGTTCCGGATCATCGACCGCAAGAAGGAGCTGATCATCACCTCGGCCGGCAAGAACATCTCGCCCGCGAACCTGGAAGCCGTGGCCAAATCGAGCCCGATCATCGGCCAGGCCGTCGCCATCGGTGATGGCCGCAACTTCATCTCCGTGCTGCTCGTGCTCGATCCTCAGGTGGCGCCGCTGTGGGCCAAGCGGCAGGGCATCGAGGCCGCCTCGATCGAAGAGCTTGCCGAGCATCCGGCGGTCATCGAGGAGATCCGGCGCGCTTTGAGGGTCGCCAACTCGCATCTCTCGCGCGTCGAGCAGTTCAAGCGGTTCACGGTGCTGCACACGGAATGGACGCCCGAGTCGGAGGAGCTGACTCCGACCATGAAGCTCAAGCGGCGGGTCATCGAGGCCAAGTACAAGCCTCAGATCGAGGCCATGTACGCAGACCCGCCAGGCGGCCATTCGGTCGATCCCGAGCGCGAAACGAGCGGAGCCGCCTAGCTAAGGCTTCGCCGCGGCGCGGCCGCCGGGCACCTTCGTACCCATCACGGCGTCGGTGAACAGGCGGCGCGCCAGGCGCGTCTTGGGCTCGCCGGTGCGCGCGGCGAGCTTGGCGAGGTGGTCGATGACTCGCGGCTCGACGTTGAGCCGGTACAACTGCGTGGGCACGGCTGTCTTCTTCTTCACTGGGCGATCTCCTTGATTGGTGAGGCCTGCTGGCGGCGCTGAGTTGATTCTCGAAGCGCGCCGGCTTGCTGCCTACCCAGCCTGTTAAGAGGTTCTTTGACACCGTCGGGCACCAGACGGCGAATTAACAGCCTGGGTTGATTCCTCAAACATCTGTTCGTAATCTCTGCGCATGCTTGCGATGGGTCCGGATTCGACCGAAGGTTCGCGCCTCGCCCTAAGGCTGATCGAGCTGCGGCAGCAGATCGACCGCCTGGAGCTGAGATTCGCGCGGCTGGCGGTCGCCTTCGACAAGTCGGAGCACTGGGACGACGAGGGCTCCAACAGCGCCGTCGACTGGATCCGCCACAACTGCCGCATGACCTCGACCGCGGCCGCCGACCGGCTCGCGGTGGGGCGGCACCTGTCGGAGCTCGGCCAGAGCTGCGCGGCCATGGAGCAGGGCGAGATCGGCTTCGCCCACGTGACCGTGATGGCGCGGACCGCGGGCGCGGTCGGCAAGGCCTTCGACGAAGCCCAGCTGCTGCAACTGGCCAGGGAGAGCTCTCCCGGCCGCTTCCACTACCGGTGCATGCATTTCCGGCACGCCGTCGACGCCAAGGGCTATGCCGACCAGCAGGCGCAGCTGGTCGAACAGCGGAGGCTGCGCCTGAGCACGGCCGAAGATGGCTGCCTCCTGATCTCCGGCATCCTCGACCCGGTGGGCGGAGCGGTGGTTCGAACCGCGCTCGAGCCCCTGGCCCGGCTCTCCGGCGCCCACGATGACCGGAACCTCGAGCAGCGCTTCGCCGACGCGTTGGTCGAGCTCGCGGCCAAGGGCGGCCGCAGGCAGAGCGTGCAGCTGCAGGTCACGAGCTCGATTGACACTCTGCTCGGCCTGCTCGGCGCCCCCGGGGCCGAGAACGAGTTCACCCTCCCCATCTCCGCTCGCACGGTGGAGCGCTGGGCCTGCGACTCGAGCCTCACCAGGGTGCTGATGCAGGACTCGCTGGTGATCGACGTCGGCCGCGCGGAGCGAGTGATCAAGGGACCGCGCCGACGGGCGCTGATCGCCCGCGACCGGCACTGCCGGTGGCCGGACTGCGAGCGGCCGGCGTCATGGTGCGACGGCCATCACCTCGTCCACTGGCTGCACGGCGGGGGAGGCGAGATCGAAAACCAGGTGCTGCTCTGCACGCGCCATCACTGGAAGGTGCATGAGGGCGGGTGGCAGCTGATCAGAGCCGACGAGGGACAAATCGCGGCGGTCGCTCCGACGATCACCTTCGGCCGGCCACGCGCGCCGGACTGACAGGGAGTGCGCGTGGCGAGCGTCGAATCGGTGGGGTCAGCCGGCCAGCTTTGCCTGCAGTGTCGCCATGTCGGACGGCTCCACGCCGGCCGCCGCGAGGTAAGCCTCCACGCTCCCCCACGCCTGGCTGACGTGCTCGAGCGCCCCGAGCATCCACTCCGGCGGGCAGCGGAACTCGTCGCGCATCGCCTCCAGCCGCTCGGGAGGCGCTGCCGCGAGCCACTCGGCGTAGCGCGAGGCCAGCTGCTCGTCGGTCTCCGCATAGTCGGCGGCGATGGCCGCTTCCTCGACGCCCGCAAGCGAGAGCAGCATCGCGGCCACCAGTCCCGTTCGGTCCTTGCCCGCGAAGCAGTGGAAGACCGCCGGGCCGGTGGCGCCGGCGAGCGCGGTGAAGATCTGACCGAAGGCCTGCCGGCGGTGGTCGACCATGAGCTTGTAGCGCTCGGCCATGCCGGTCGTGCCGGCGATCGCCGCCGCGAACGCATCGTCGATGAGTGGCAGATGCAGATACCGCGGCCCGTAATCCGGCGGCGCAAACGGGCTCGGATTCTTGGCGATCTCCGACTCGCTGCGCAGGTCGATCACGGTGTTGACGCCGTACTCCCACATAGCGCGCACGCCTTCGGCATTCAGCGCCGACACGTTGTCGGAACGGATGACGACGCCGTGGCGCGTGACCCCCGACGCACAGGGCAGGCCGCCGAGATCGCGCGTGTTGCGACAGTCGGGCCAGTCGAGCCGGCGGGCAAAGCCCGCGGGGGCCGCTACCGCTTCGTGTACTGCGGGGCTTTGCGCGCCCTCTTCAGGCCGTATTTCTTGCGCTCCTTCATGCGAGCGTCCCGCGTCAGGAGGCCGGCCTTCTTCAGCGCTGGACGGTAGTCGGGGTCGTAGCTGCACAGCGCCCGGGCGATGCCGTGGGCGATCGCGCCGGCCTGCCCGCTCGTGCCTCCCCCCGCCACGTGCACGCTGACGTCGAACTTGCGCTGTGTGCTCGTCACGCGCAGCGGCGCGAGCGCCGCCAGCTCGAGCACGCGGCGCCCGAGGAACGCGAGCGCGTCCTTGTCGTTGACCGTGACCCTGCCCTCGCCGGGCTGGATCCGCACGCGCGCCACCGCGTTCTTCCGGCGGCCCGTGCCTCGGTTGAAGGTTTCAGCCAACGTTGATGTCCCCCTTCGCGTCGAACGTGATCTTCCTGGGCTTCTGCGCCACGTGGCCGTGGTCCGGCCCCGCGTAAACGCGGAGTCTCGTCAGCATGTCGGCGCCGAGCGTGTTGCGCTGCAGCATGCCGCGCACCGCGTTCGTGATCGGGAAAGTCGGGTCGATCTCCTGCGCCTCGGCGAGATTGCGGGTGCGCAGTCCGCCCGGGTAGCCGGTGTACCGCGTGTAATGCTTGGTCGTCGACTTGGTGCCGGTCACCTTCACCTTGGCGGCGTTGATGACGATCACGTGGTCGCCGGTGTTCAGGTGCGGCGTGAAGGTCGGCTTGTGCTTGCCGCGTAGCAGCTTCGCCACGCTGCTCGCCAGGCGGCCGAGAACCTGATCCGTGGCATCGACCACGAACCACTCGCTCTTCAGTTCCGCCGTTTTCGCCGTCCAGGTCTTGTGTTTGCTCATTTCCTCTTTTGGTTTGGTTGCGGTTGCCTAGTAAAGCACTTCCACGAGCGTCAGGCCCCCCGCCGGAGCGGTCTTGGGGGCCAGGCGCCGATCGCGTGCCCGGAGCACTTCGCCCACCCACGGCGCCGGCTTCCGGCCCCGGCCGACCTCGGCCAGCGCCCCGGCGATGCTCCTCGCCAGGCCGCGCAGGAAGCCTTCTGCGACCAGCTCCAGCTCGACGTACTCGCCGCGTCTCGTGACCGTCGCGGAGCGCATCTCGCGCACCCGCTGGTCCCGCGGCTCCGATGCCGAGCAGAAGCTCGTCCAGTCGTGCCTTCCCAGCAGCGCCCTGGCCGCGCGGGCCATCGCCTCGACGTCCAGCGGCCCCGCGACATGCCAGCAGCGCCTGCGCTGCAGGGCGGGCCGGCCCCGGCGGTCGAGGTAGCGGTAGCGGTACCGGCGCCAGCGGGCGGAGTAGCGGGCGTGAAACCCGTCGGGCACCACCTCGGCGCTCAGCGCCGCGACGTCCTCGGGCAGCCTCGCGTTGAGGGCGGCGACCAGGCGGTCAGGCGCGATGCGGCCGTGAAATTCGAAGTTCACGACCTGGCCTTCGGCGTGCGCCCCGGCGTCGGTGCGCCCCGCGGCGTGGACCACGTGGTCCTTGCCGGTCAGCTCGCTCAGCGCTCGCTTCAGCTCGGCCTCGACCGTGCGGCCGTGAGCCTGCTGCTGCCATCCGGCAAAGCCGGCGCCGTCGTACTCCAGCACGACTTTGATATTCACTTTTTAGAAGCCCTCACCCTGCCCTCTCCCGCGAACGGGAGAGGGAAATGCTCCCCTCAGTCGACTATCTCGATGATCACCATCGGCGCCGAATCGCCGGGCCTCGGGCCCTTGCGGATGATCCGCGTGTAACCGCCGGGTCTGTCGGCGAGGCGCGGCATCAGGTTGGAGAACAGCCGCTCCACGACCTCGGGCTTGGACACCTCGGCGCTCACCCGGCGGCGGGCGCTGATGTCCTGGCCCTTCGCGGTCGTGATCAGCCGCTCGACCCAACGCCGCAGCTCCTTGGCCTTCGCCTCGGTGGTCGTGATGCGGCCGCTCTCGAGCAGCGACGTGCACAGGTTGCGCATCAGCGCCTTGCGCTGGTCGGTGTTGCGGTTGAAGCGGCGGCCGCTCTTCTGGTGACGCATGAGGTGAGTTAGCCCCGGAGGACCGTCCCCATCTCCTCGGGCTTGATGAAGCCCTTCTCGACCAGCTTCTCCTTGATCTCGTCCAGCGACTTGCGGCCGAAGTTGCGAAGAGCCAGCAGCTCCTCTTCCTTCTTCTGCAGCAGCTGGCCGACGGTCTGGATCTCGTTCGCCTTCAGGCAGTTGAACGCCCGCACCGAAAGGTCGAGCTCCTCGATCGGAGTGTCCATCAGCCGGTTCTGGCTGCCCTTGGCGCCGGTCCGCTCCGCCTCCTGCTCCTCGATCGAGTCACGGAAGCGCACGAACAGCTTGAGGTGCTCGGTGAACAGCGACGCCGCCGTGCTCACGGCCTGCTCGGGCGACATCGTGCCGTCCGTCCAGACCTCCATGATCAGGCGGTCGTAGTCGGTCGACTGGCCCACGCGGGTCTTCTCGACCGTGAAGTTGGCCTTCTCGACCGGCGAGAAGATGGCGTCGATGGGGATGACGCCGATGGGCTGGCCCTCGCGCTTGTTGCGCTCGGCCGGCACGTAGCCCTTGCCCCGCTCGACGTTGAGCTCCATGCGCAGGTGGCCCTTGGCCGCCAGCGTGCAGATGTACAGGTCGGGGTTCACGATCTCGACGTCGGACGAGCTCTGGATGTGCGACGCGCGCACCTCGGCCGGGCCCTTGACGTCGAGCAGGAGGGTCACGGGGTCCTCGGTGAAGCTCTTCAGGCAGAGCTTCTTGAGGTTGAGGATGACCTCGGTGACGTCTTCCTTGACGTGCGGAATGGCGGTGAACTCATGCGCCACGCCGTCGATCTGGATCGACGTGACGGCTGCGCCCCACAGCGAGGACAGCAGCACACGGCGCAGCGTGTTGCCGAGCGTGGTGCCGAAACCGGGCTCCAGCGGCTCGATGTCGAACTTGCCGTAGTTCGCGCTCGTCTCGAGCTTGCGAACCTGCGGCGCGACGGGCATCTGGGTGTCAATGGCCAACGACTCTCTTCCTCCGATCCCTTACCGGGAGTAGAACTCGACGATCAACTGCTCTTCCACGCCCGACTCCATCTCCGGCCTCTCCGGGCGGGCCAGGACCTTCGCGGTCTTGTCCTCGCCGTTGAAAGAGAGCCAGGAGGGCACGGGCCGGACCTTCGACGCCTCCAGGGCCACGTCGATGACCCCGTTGGCGGGCTTCACCTTGAGCACGTCGCCCGGCTTCAGCTGGTAGGACGGCACGTTCACGGTCTTGCCGTTCACCTCGAAATGCCGGTGCCCCACGAGCTGCCGCGCCTGCTTGCGCGACGTGCCCAAACCAAGCCGGTAGACGACGTTGTCCAGGCGCAGCTCCAGGTGGCGCAGCAGGTTGACGCCGGTCACGCCTGGCTCCCTGGTCGCCTGGTCGAAATAGTTGCGGAACTGCTTCTCGAGCAGGCCGTAGATGCGGCGCGCCTTCTGCTTCGCGCGCAGCTGGACGCCGTAGTCAGACGTCTTGCGCTTGCGCGCCTGGCCGTGCATGCCGGGCGCGAACGCTCGGCGCTCGATCGCGCACTTGGGCGTGTAGCAGCGCTCGCCCTTCAGGTAGAGCTTGGCGCCCTCGCGGCGGCAGAACCGGCAGACCGGCCCGCTGTAGTTGGCCACTAGACACGCCTCCGCTTGGGCGGCCGGCAGCCGTTGTGCGGGATCGGGGTCACGTCGGTGATCGCGCTCACCTCGAGCCCCGTCGCCTGCAGCGAGCGGATCGCCGCCTCGCGGCCGGCACCCGGCCCGCGGACGAAGACCTCGATCGAGCGCATGCCGTGCTCCAGCGCCTTCTTCGCGGTCGCCTCAGCGGTCTGCTGGGCGGCGAACGGCGTGGACTTGCGGCTCCCCTTGAAGCCCTGCGCGCCCGCCGAGCCCCAGGACACGACGTTGCCGTCGATGTCGGTGATCGAGATGATCGTGTTGTTGAACGTCGACTGGATATGAGCCTGCCCGTTGACCACGTTCTTGCGCTCGCGGCGGCGCGTCCGTACGACCTTTTTCTTGGCCACTACTTGCCCGCCTTGACCTTCTTCTTGCCCGCGACCGCGCGCTTGGGACCGCGGCGGCCCCGGGCGTTGGTGCGCGTGCGCTGGCCGCGCACCGGCAGGCCGCGGCGGTGCCGTGAGCCCCGGTACGAGCCGATCTCGGTCATGCGCTTGATGTTGGTCGCAACCTCGCGCCGCAGGTCACCCTCGATGAGGAGCTCCTTGGCGCTGGCCATGCGGTCGATGATCTGGCGCAGGCGCGTCACCTCTTCCTCGCTCAGGTCTTTGGTGCGCGTGTCGGGGTTGATGCCCGCGGTCTTGATGATCTTCTGCGCGGTCGTGTCGCCGATGCCGTGGATGTAGGTGAGCGCGATCACCGACCGCTTCTGCGGCGGAATGTCGACGCCTGCGATTCTTGCCATCTACCCTCTTATCCCTGCCTCTGCTTGTGCTTCCACCCCACGAAATCTGCGATTTCGCGGGGACCCCGGAATGCTGCCCTTTTCGGCCTTCATCAGCCCTGCCTCTGCTTGTGCTTGGGCGTCTTCGAGCAGATCACGCGCACGACACCCTTGCGCTTGATCACCCTGCAGCTCGGACACATCTTCCTGACCGACGGACGAACCTTCATCTCCAAATCTCTCGAATTCGCCCGCGCGAGCGATCGCTTTCCGCCAGCTCCACCCCCACCCTGTCACCGGCCAGAAGCCGCGTGAAGTGGGTGCCGGCGCGATCGGCCACGTGAGCGAGGACCTTGGCCCCGTTCTCGAGCTCAACCCGGTATACACCGTTGGGAAGAGGCTCCAGCACGACCCCCTTCACGAGTGAGGGACGCGGGGGCACGAACGGCGATTGTACCAAACCCGCGGGAACTCCCACGGACCGCTGGGCAAGGACCCTCACCGGCCCGGCCCGTGACCGTTCGAGCTGGCCCCGGCGGTGAGGATGAGCGGGCCGCCCTCGGTGATCGCGACGGTGTGCTCGAAGTAGGCCGAAAGCGAGCCGTCGGCGGTGCAGATCGTCCAGCCGTCCGGCTTCATGTAGACCTCGTACGAGCCGGCGTTCACCATGGGCTCGATCGCCAGGGTCATGCCCGGCTTCAGCCGGGGCGGGGTGCCCGGGCGGCCGAAGTTCGGCACCTGCGGATCCTCGTGCATGTTCCGGCCGATCCCGTGGCCGACGAACTGGCGGATGACCGAGAAGCCGGCGGCCTCGACGTGGTTCTGGATGGCGCTCGAGATGTCGCCGAGCCAGCCCCCGGGCCGGGCCTTGGCGATGCCCGCGTACAGGGCCTCCTCGGTCACCCTCAGCAGGCGCGCCGCCTCCGGCGTGATGTCGCCCACGCCGACGGTGATGCCCACGTCCGCCCAGAAGCCCTCCAGCACCAGGCCGAGGTCGAGGCTGATGAGATCGCCGCCGGCGATCTTGCGGTTGCCCGGGATGCCGTGCACCGCCTCGTCGTTGATGGAGGTGCAGATGGAGCGCGGAAAGCCGTTGTAGCCGAGAAAGCCCGGGATGGCGCCGCCGTCGCGAATGAGCTTGTCGGCGATCGCGTCGAGCTCGATCGTCTTGACGCCGGGCTCGCAGGCGGCCGCGAGCGGCGGCAGCACCGAGGCCAGCAGCTTTCCCGCCCGGGCCATGAGATCGATCTCGTACTTGGTCTTGTAGGTGATCATGCCTTGACTTCGCCGCGCTGGCCCACGACGGACAGGATGCGGGCGAATATCCCCTCGATTGTGCCCAGCCCGTCGATCTCGGAAACCAGGCCCCGGCGCCGGTAGTGGTCCAGCAGCGGCAGGGTCTTTTCCACGTAGATGTCGATGCGCTGCTTGACCGCCTCGGGCTTGTCATCCTCGCGCTGGGCCAGCGCGACGCCGTGCTCCGGGCAGGTGGCCGTCCCGGCCGGGTAGGTCTTCTGGTCGACCGGGCAGGTCATGCGCCCGGCCAGCCGCTTGACCAGCTCCGGCGTGTCGACGCGGAGGTACAGCACACGGTCGAAGCCCTTGCCCAGCTCGTTCAGCAGCTCGTCGAGCGCCTCGGCCTGCGGGATCGTGCGCGGGAAGCCGTCCATCACGAACCCGTCGCGGGCGTCCGGCTCGGCCAGCCGGTTGCGGATGATGCCGATCATGATGTCGTCCGGCACGTAGCCGCCCGCGGCCATGATCGGCTGCGCCTTGAGCCCGAGCGGCGTCGCCTTCGCCACCTCCGCGCGGAGGATGTCGCCCGTCGCGATGTGCGGGATGCGGAAGCGCGAATGCAGCATCTCCGCCTGGGTGCCCTTGCCGCTTCCGGGAGGGCCGTAGAGGAGCAGGTTCAATTGAGCCCTCGCCCTGTCCCTCTCCCGCTCGCGGGAGAGGGAAAGTCGCCGCTCAACGGATGAAGCCGCGGTACTGGCGCATCACCAGCTGCGTCTGCAGCTGTTTCATGGTGTCCAGGGCTACGCCCACGACGATGAGGATCGCCGTGCCTCCCAGGTACATCTGGTTGTGCGGGATGCCGGATATGGCGGAGGTGGCGATCGGCAGGATGACGGTGATGAAGCCGAGGAAGCAGGCGCCCGCGAAGGTGACGCGGTTCATGACCGCGGCGAGGTAGTCCGCCGTCGGCTTGCCCGGACGGATGCCGGGGATGAAGCTCGAATAGCGTTTGAGGTTCTCCGCCACGTCGTTCACCTCGAACGTGATCGCGGTGTAGAAGTACGTGAACGCGAACGTGAACATGAAGTAGAGGGCGTTGTACGTGACCGCCATCGGGATGTTGGGGGTGTCCGGCGCGAAGTTGCCCTTGATCCAGTTGGCCGCGCGGTAGTACCACGTGTCCGGGGGCGCGCCGGTGAAGTAGTTCGCGACGATCGTCGGCAGGAACATCACCGAGATCGCGAAGATGATCGGGATCACGCCCGCGTGGTTGACGCGCAGCGGCAGGAAGCTCGCCCGCCGCCCCACCTCGCGGCCGCCCGCCACTCGTTGGGCGGATTGGATGGGAATCTTCCTCACCGCCTGCTGCACCTCGATGATCACCGCGGTCATCACCAGCGCGACGGCGCCGAACACGATGAACGGCACGTAGTCGGCCAGGCCGCCGCCGGTGCTGTGCGCCGCGAACACCGAGGCGATGCCCTGCGGGCCGCGGCCGATGATGCCGGCGAAGATGATCAGCGACACGCCGTTGCCGATGCCGTACTCGGTGATCAGCTCGCCGAACCACATCAGCATCACGGTGCCGGCGGTCAGGGTCAGGATGATCTCCAGGCGCGGGAACCAGTCGAGGGCCGGAAGGATCGGCGGGTTGGTGTTCTGGAACAGGACGGTGAAGCCGTAGGCCTGGCCCGCGCCGAGGGCGACGGTGAGGTAGCGGCTCCAGCGCTGGATGCGCCGGCGGCCCATCTCGCCTTCTTTTGAGATCTCCTTGATGCGCTCGGAGATCACCGTCATGAGCTGCATGATGATCGTGGCGTTGATGTACGGGTTCATGCCCATGGCGACGACGCTGAACCTGGACAGACCGCCTCCGGAGAAGAGGTCGAGCAGTCCGAGCAGCGCCTGCTGGTTGAAGAGGACCGCGAGCGCCGAGGCCTTGGCTTGCGGCAGCGCGATGTTGGCGAACAGCCGGAAGATGATCAGGATTCCGCCGGTGAACAGGATCTTGTTGCGGAGCTCGGGCAGCCGGATCGCGTTGACGAGCGCCTCGAGGAGATTCACTGCCTAAGCCTCGGTGGTGGGAGCGCTCCCTTCAGCTTGCGTTTGCTCAGCCGGCGCTTCGCGCCGACCCGCGCCCTGCTCCTGGCCGCCGACCTTCAGACCCTTGCCGGTCTTGGCCGCCAGGCGCCTCGCCCCGATCTTTCTCGGCTCACCCAGGACCTTGACGCTGCCGCCTCCGGCCTCGATGGCCGCGCGGGCGGTGCTGCTGAACGCATGCGCCTCGACCGTCAGCTTGCGCTTGAGCTCGCCCGTGCCGAGGACCTTGATGTCTTCTCCGGCCCGGACGAGCCCGGCCGCGACCAGGACGTCGGCGTTGACGGTCGAGCCGTCGTCGAAGCGCCGAAGCTTGGACACGTTCACGACCGCGTAGGTCTTCTTGAACGGGTTCTTGAAACCGGGCAGCTTGGGAATGCGCTGGGCGAAAGGCATCTGGCCGCCCTCGAAGCCGAGGCGGAAGCCTTCGCTGCGCGCGTTCTGTCCCTTCTGGCCGCGACCCGAGGTCTTGCCCCGACCCGAACCGGTGCCGCGGCCGACGCGCTGGCGGCGCGCGCGCGAGCCCGCGGGCGACTTGAGGTCGTGAAGCTGCACTTCTAGTTGCCCCTCTGGTGCTTTTTGGTCGAGCGGGCACGCCAGATCTTGTAGCGGCTCCGCTTGGGCCGCTCGTACGGCTCGCCCTCGACCGCGACCAGGTGGTTGACGGCCTTCAGCATCCCGCGCACCGCCGGGTTGTCCGGCAGCTCGCGGGTCTGGTTCATGCGCCGGAAGCCGAGTGACTGCACGGTGGCGCGAACGGCCGGAATCGCCCCGATGGGGCTCTTCATCAGCGTCGCCTTCAGTCTTTTGTCCTCCGCCTTGGGGCTCACGACTTCGCCTCCGCCGGGGTGGGCGTGCCCACCGCGGCAGCCGTGCTCTCTTCGCGCCGGTAGGCGCTGGCGAGCCGCTTGCCGACGATCTGCTCCACGTCCTTGCCGCGCAGGTCGGCGATCTGCTGCGCGGTCTTGAGCTGCTGCAGCGCGGCGAGCGTCGCGCGCACGGTGTTGATCGGGTTGTTGGTCCCGTGCGACTTGGTCAGGATGTCCTTGATGCCGGCGGTCTCGATGACGGCGCGCATCGCGCCGCCGGAGATCACGCCCGTACCGGGCGCGGCGGGCTTGAGCATGATCCGCGCCGGGCCCCACTTGAGGTTCACCTCGTGCGGGATCGTGGTGCCGACCATCGGCACCGTGATCATGCTTCGCTTCGCGACCTCCATCCCCTTGCGGATGGCCTCGGTGACCTCGCGCGCCTTGCCGATGCCGGCGCCGACGCGTCCGTTCATGTCGCCGACGACGATCAGCGCGCTGAAGGAGAACTTGCGGCCACCCTTGACGACCTTGGCCACGCGGTTGACGCGCACGACGCGATCGGCGAGCTCGGAGCGCTCACCGCCCGAATAAGGCCTCTGCGGATATCTCGAGCCCATCTAATTAAACGACTCCTTCCTTCTCCGCCCCGAAATTGCGGTGACGGGTGCGAATTTGGGGGCGAAGTGACCATGGCGCCAGTTGGACTGGCTATGCCAGGCCAACTCCCCCGTCCGGCAAATGGTGGCAGGCGCCATCGTCACGGCTAAAACTCCAGTCCGGCTTCGCGAGCGGCGTCCGCCAAAGCCTTGATTCTGCCGTGGTACAAAAAGCCCCCGCGGTCGAACACGACCTGGCTCACGCCCGCGGTCTTCGCCTTCTCCGCGATGGCGCGACCCACAGACGCGGCCTCGGCCATCCCGTTGCCCTTCGCCTTCAGGTCGACGGTGGACGCGGACGCCAGCGTGCGGCCGCCGGCGTCGTCGATGACCTGAGCGTAGACGTGGTTCAGGCTGCGGTACACCGAGAGCCGCGGGCGCTCCGCGGTCCCTGCCAGGCGCACGCGCACGCGCCTGTGCCTCTTCAGGCGGTTGACCTTGCGGTCGATCTTCTTGATCATCCTGCCGCCTTCGCGCCCTTGCCGGCCTTGCCCGGCTTGCGGCGGACCTTCTCCCCGCGGTACATGACGCCCTTGCCCTTGTACGGCTCGGGCGGCCGCAGGCCGCGGAGGTTGGCGGCGACCTGGCCCACGTCCTCGATCGAGATGCCGGATACCGAGAACTTGGTCTGGTCCTGCACGTCGATCGTGATGCCCTTGGGCGGCTTGAAGCGGATGGGGTGCGAGTAGCCGAGGCTCAGCACGACCTCTTCTCCCTGCTTGGCGACCCGGTAGCCGACGCCCACCAGCTCGAGGTGCTTCGTAAAGCCCTCATTCACACCGGTGACCATGTTCGCGACCAGGCTGCGGACCAGGCCATGGAGCGCGCGGTGCTTGTAATCATCCGACGGCCGCTCGAACACGAGGTGGCCGTCCTCCTGCTTGACCGTGATGTCCCGCGGAAGGGTGCGCTCGAGCTGGCCCTTCGGGCCTTCGACCTTCACCGTGCCGGGGGCAAGCGTCACCTTGACCTTGTCCGGCAGCGTGATTGGCAGCTTTCCAATGCGCGACAACTGTTTACTCCCCCTCTCCCTTCAGGGAGAGGGCCGGGGTGAGGGTGATCAATCTTCCTTTCATCTCCTACCAGACGTACGCCAGAACTTCGCCGCCGAGGCCCTTGCGCAGCGCCTGGCGGCCACTCATGACCCCTTCGCTGGTGCTCAGGATCGCGATGCCGAGCCCGCCGAGGACTCGCGGAATCTCCGTCTTGCGCGCGTAGACGCGCAGTCCGGGGCGGCTGATCCTCTTGATGCCCGAGATCACGCGAACGCGATCGGGGCGGGACTTGAAGATGATACGCATCGTCTGTGTGGCGCCGTCGGCCTCGACCTCGAAGCCCGCGACGTAGCCCTCGTCCTTCAGCACGCGCGCGATCTCGAGCTTCAGCCGCGACGCCGGCACCCGCACCTCGGGGTGGCGCGCGCCGCTCGCGTTGCGAATGCGCGTGAGCATGTCGGCGATGGGGTCGCTGACCACGCCGGTGGCTGCCTTCTTCGGCACCTTGACGTTCGGCTTGGCGACTGCTGTTGCCATCACCAGCTGCTCTTGGTCACGCCGGGGATGCGTCCCTCGGCGGCGTTGGTGCGGAAGCAGATGCGGCACATGCCGAACTTGCGCAGGTAGGCACGCGGCCGGCCGCAAATGCGGCAGCGGTTGTGGAAACGCACCTTGTACTTGGGATGCGTCGCGTCCCTCTTCCAGCGCTCGAGTGATGATTTCTTGGCCAAGCTTTCCTCTACCTCTTCCTGAATGGCATACCCAGCCTGGTTAGCAGGCTGCGTGCCTCGTCATCGGTGCGGGCCGTCGTCACGATCGACACTTCCAGCCCGCGGAGTTTGTCGATCTTGTCGTAGTCGATCTCGGGGAACACGACCTGCTCGCGCAGGCCGAGCGAATAGTTGCCACGGCCGTCGAAGCCGTCCGGGCTCACCCCGCGAAAGTCGCGGATCCTCGGCAGCGCGATGTTCAGCAGCTTGTCGAGGAAGTACCACATGCGCCGGCCGCGCAGCGTCGTCTTGATACCGACGGTCTGGCCCGCGCGCAGCTTGAACGCGGCCACGGACTTGCGCGCCTTGACGAGCTGCGGCTTCTGGCCCGTGATGGTCACCACGTCGCCGACCGCGGCGTCGAGCGCCTTGTCGTTGTCCTTCGCCTCGCCGATGCCGATGTTGACCACGACCTTCGAGATGCGCGGAATCTGCATCACGTTGGCGTAGTCGAACTCCTTCGTCAGCTGCGGCGCGACGGTGTCGCGGTAGACCGTGAGCATGCGCGGCGCCGCCTCCGAGCGCGTGCCCGGCTCCTGCGGCTTGGCCTCGGTCTTCCGCGCCTGCTGCCGCTGCTGCTGGCGGTTGGGCGCCTGGGTCTTCTGCTTGGTCATTGCGCCTCGGTCTTCCTGACCCGTTCGTAGGGCTCGCCGCAGTGGCGGCACTCGATGGCGCGCGCGCCGGACTCGAGGATGGTGTGCTTGGTCCGCGTCGGCCGACCGCACGACGGGCAGACGAGCATCACGTTGGAGTAGTCGAGCGGCGCCTCGAAGTCCACGATGCCGCCCTGCGCGACCTGCGTCCCGCCGCGGCGCTGTCCGGCCTTGCTGTGGCGCTTCAGGATGTTGACGCCCTTGACCACGATCTTGTGCTTGTCGGGGATGGTGCGCAGCACCTCGCCCTGCTTGCCCTTGTCCTTGCCCGCGGTGACGATCACTGGATCGCCCGGGGCCAGGTCGAGCCAGCGGCGCTTGGGTTGAGCCTTGTTCTTCAGCATGGTTTTCCTACAGGACCTCGGGGGCTAGGCTGATGATCTTCATGAAGTTGCGCTCGCGCAGCTCGCGGGCGACGGGCCCGAAGATGCGCGTGCCGCGCGGGTTGTTGGCCTGGGCCAGCAGCACGGCGGCGTTCTCGTCGAACCGGATCAGCGAGCCGTCGGGCCGCTTGTACTCCTTGTTGACGCGCACGACGACGGCCTTGACGACCTCGCCCTTCTTCACCTGGCCGCCCGGCTGAGCCGACTTGACGGTCGCGGTGATGATGTCCCCGACGTAAGCGTACCGGCGGTAGTGACCGCCCGCGACGCGGATGCACAGGAGCTCCTTGGCTCCTGAGTTGTCGGCGACCTTGAGACGGGTCTCTTGCTGGACCATTACTTGATCGGCCCTTCCTTTTCCGCCGCGAAATTGCGGTGACGGGTGCGAATTTCGCGGCGAAGCGAGATCAGGTCCGGCTGGCGGCGGCTGGCCGTCGCCAGCGCCCGCGCCGGAACTGCAGCATGCTGCGGTTCCGTCAGTAGATTCTCTCGGACCTGATCGAGCGTCATTACTTGGCCTTTTCCACGATCTCAACGACGCGCCAGCGCTTCTCCTTGGAGATGGGGCGCGTTTCGGTGATGCGGACGAGGTCGCCCACGCCGCACTCGTTCTTCTCGTCGTGGACCTTGAACTTGGTGCGCTGCTGCACCGTCTTGCGGTACAGGCGGTGGGCCTTGGACGTGCCGACCTGGACGATGACCGTCTTGTCCATCTTGTCCGCGATCACGGTGCCCAGGCGGACCTTGCGCTGGCCGCGGGCGCCGGTCTCGGTCTCTGACGGCTTCACTGCGGTGGTGGTGGCGTCGGTCATCCTTCGGTCTCCTGCTTGGCGCGCCGTCCGCGCTTCGGCTTGGCGGGTTCCTCGGCCGCGACCGGCTCGGCCTCGGCGGGCTCGGCCGTCTCGACCGCGTCGGCCACGCCCTCCTCCTCTTCATCGACGAACTCGGCGCGCTTGGGCTTGGCCTTCTTCGGCGCCGCCGGCGCCTCGCCCAGCAGCGGCGCGGGCTCCTGGATCGTGCTGATGCCGAGCTCGCGCTCGTTGAGCACGGTCATGATGCGCGCGATGTCGTGGCGCACCTTCGCGATCTGGCTCGAGTTCTCGAGCTGGCCGACGGCGTGCTTGAACCGGAGCTCGTAGAGCTCGCGGCGCGCCGTCTTCAGGCGGGTGCCCAGCTCGTCCTCCTCGAGGACGCGCAGCTCGTCGACTTTCATCTAGAAGAGCCTCCGGCGGTCTCCGCGCTCACGAAGCGCGTCTTGATCGGCAGCTTGGACGCGGCCAGCTTCATCGCCTCCTTGGCGACCTGGGGCGTGACGCCGCCCATCTCGAAGAGCACGCGACCGGGCTTCACGACCGCAACCCAGCCTTCCGGGTTGCCCTTGCCCGAGCCCATGCGCGTCTCGGCCGGCTTCTTGGTGATCGACTTGTCGGGGAAGACTCGGATCCAGATCTGGCCGCCACGCTTGACGTGGCGGGTCATGGCCCGGCGGGCAGCCTCGATCTGGCGGTTGCTCATCCAGCACGCCTCCATCGCCTGCAGGCCGAAGTCGCCGAACGCCACGGTGGCGCCGCGCGTGGCGATGCCCTGGCGGCGGCCGCGGTGCATCTTGCGGTACTTGACTCGCTTCGGGATCAACATCAGCTCGTCTTCTTCCTGGTGGAGGGTTTCTTGGGCTCGCTCGCGGCTTTCGGCTTGGCGGCGCGTGGGGCGCGGGCGGGCTTCGCCTCACCGGACGCGGCTTCGGCGGTCTTCGGTCGAGCTGCCGTGCGCGCGCGGCGCGGAGCCGCGGGCTTCTCGGCCGGGGCCTCGACCGGCGCGGCCGCAGGGGCCGCGGTCGCGACCTCCGCCACCGGAGCCGGCTGCGGCGCCTCGACCACCTCGGGCTGAGGCGCGATGGCCTCGCCGATCGGCGCGCCGTCGCCGATGACGGCGAGGCGGCGCTGCTGCGGCGAGATCATGTCCTTGTAGATCCAGCACTTGACGCCGATGGCGCCGAAGGTGGTCTTGGCGGTGGCGCGGCCGAAGTCGATGTTGGCGCGCAGGGTGTGCAGCGGCACGCGGCCCTCGCGGTCCCACTCGCGGCGCGCCATCTCGGCGCCGCGGAGGCGGCCGCCGCAGTAGATGCGCACGCCCTTCGCGCCGGAGCGCATCGTGCGCAGGATCGCCTGCTTCATCGCGCGCTTGTAGGAGATTCGGCGCTCGATCTGCGAAGCGATGTTCTCGGCCACGAGCTGCGCGTCCAGCTCCGGCTGCTTGATCTCCTGGATGGAGATGCGCACGCGGTTGCCGAAGCGCTTCTCGAGGTCCTCGCGCAGCTGGTCGACCGACGAGCCGCCCTTGCCGATGACGATGCCTGGCTTGGCGGTGTGGATCGTGACCGTGAGCTGGGCGTTGGACGACCGCTCGGTCTCGATCTTCGCGATGCCCGCGTTGCGCAGGCGCGCGAGGATGACGCGGCGCATCTCGAGGTCCTCGTGCAGCATCCGCGTGTACTCCTTGGGGTTGGCGAACCAGTTCGCCTCCCACGGGCGGAACACGCCTAGCCGGAATGCGTTCGGGTGGACTTTATGCCCCACGCTCAGCTCCTTGCGGGCGATCTTCGACGACCGCCGTGATGTGGCAGGTGCGGTGGAAGAACTCGTGCGCCATGCTGCGGCTGACCGGCCGGCGGCGGCGGTAGGTCGGCCCCTCGTCGACGAGCAGCTGGCGCACGACCAGGTCCTCGCGGTTGAGGTTGAAGTTGTGCTCGGCGTTCGCGGCCGCGGACTTGATCGCCTTGGCGACCTCGCGCGCGGCGTGCTTGGGCGAGAACTCGAGGTAGTTCAGAGCGTCCGTCACCTTCATCCCGGTGACGGAGTCCGCGACCAGGCGCGCTTTGCGCGGGGCACGGCGGACGAACCTCTGGACAGCTGTTACTTCCATCGCCACTTCTACTTCAGGGCCGTCGACTTTTCGGTGTGGGTGCCGTGACCGCGGAAGTGCCGCGTCGGCGCGAACTCGCCCAGCCGGTGGCCGACCATGTTCTCGCTGATGAACACGGGCACGTGCTTGCGGCCGTCGTGGACCGCGATGGTGTGCCCGACCATGTCGGGATAGATGACGGACGCGCGCGCCCAGGTGCGGATCACCTTCTTCTCGCGCATCTGGTTCATCTTCTCGATCTTGTCCTTCAGCGGGGCGCTGATGAACGGCCCCTTTCTCGACGATCTCGACACTACTTAGTTCTTCCTTTCTTCTCGCGGCGGCGAATGATCAGCTTCTGGGACGCCTTCTTCGGCTTGCGCGTGCGGTAGCCGAGCGCAGGCTTGCCCCAAGGCGTCTTCGGGTTGCCTCCGGGGCCCGTCTTCCCCTCGCCTCCACCATGCGGGTGATCGGTGGGGTTCATCGTCGGGCCGCGCACCGTCGGCCTGACGCCGAGCCACCGGCTGCGTCCCGCCTTGCCGCCCGACTCGTTTTCGTGCTCGATGTTACCGACCTGGCCGATGGTGGCCTGGCACCTCACGTGGATCCGGCGCAGCTCGCCGCTCGGCATCCTCACGACCGCGTAGTCGCCTTCCTTCGCGAGCAGCTGGGCGGACGTGCCGGCGCTGCGCACGAGCTGGCCCCCGCGGCCGAGCGTGAGCTCGATGTTGTGGATGGTCGAGCCGACCGGGATGTGAGCGATGGGGATGGCGTTGCCGATGCGCACCGGAGCCTCCTCCCCGCTCTCGATCGGGTCGCCGACCTTGAGGCCGAGCGGCGCGAGGATGTAGCGCTTCTCGCCGTCCTTGTAGTGGATGAGCGCGATGCGGGCGCTGCGGTTCGGGTCGTACTCGATGCTCGCGACCTTGCCCGGGATGCCGTGCTTGTCGCGCTTGAAGTCGATCTTGCGGTAGAGCTTGCGGTAGCCGCCGCCCTGGTGCCGCGTGGTGATGCGGCCCTGGTTGTTGCGGCCGGCGTGCGTGGGCAGCGACTCGACCAGGCTCTTCTCAGGCTTGTCCGTCGTGACCTCGTCGAAGCCGGAGATCGACATGAAGCGCCGGCCTGGGCTGGTGGGCTTGAACTTTCTAATCGGCATGTATTTCCTCAGACGCTCCCGAACAGCCCTTCGATCTTCTGGCCGGGACCGAGGGTGACGATGGCCTTCTTCCAGTCGGACGTCTTGCCGATCGAGCCGATGCGGCGCATGCTGCGCCGCTTCTTGCCGCGCATGGTCAGGGTGTTGACGTCGCGCACCTTGATGCCCTGGCCCTCGTACTGCTCCTCGAGCGCCTTCTTGATCTCGGTCTTGGACGCGGTCGGCGAGACGCGGAACGTGTAACGCCCCTGCGTGTAGAGCTGGTAGGTGCGCTCGGTGATGACCGGGCCGATCACGATCTCCGACGGGGCGCGGGTCGTCATGACATGCCCGCCTCGTCTTCGTCGGCGACTCCGGCCTTCGGCCGCACCGGCTTGCTGAAGTTCTCCTGCAAGAGCTCGAGGCTGTCTTTGGCGATGAGCAGGTAGTTGTAGGTCAGCAGGTCGCGCACGTTCATGTTGCGCGCGAGGATGATCTTCGACCCCGAGAGGTTCTCGAAGCTGCGGCTCACGACCAGGTTCGGCGCCGGCAGCACGACGAGCGTCGTGCCGTCGAACCCCATCGCGTCCATGAGATCGGCAGCCTGCTTGGTCTTGGGCTCCTCGAAGCCGAAGGCCTCGATGACCCTGACCTGCCCATCTATCGCCTTCTGGCTGAGGGCGCTCCGCAGGGCGAGGCGCCGCATCTGCTTGGGCATGCGCTGGTCGTAGCTGCGCGGACGCGGGCCGAAGACCGCGGCGCCGCCTTTCATGCTCGGCTCTCGTGTCGAGCCGTGGCGGGCGCGGCCGGTGCCCTTCTGGCGGTAGGGCTTGGCCCCGCCGCCGGACACCGTGGCGCGGGTCTTGGTCGAGGCCGTTCCCTGGCGGGCGTTCGCCATCTGCCGCAGGTAGGCCTGGTGCATGACCGCGACGTTCGGAGTCTCGGCAAAGATCGCGCGCGGCAGCTCGACGTCGCCCTTGGCCCCGCCGGCGGGGTCGAACAGCGGCACGTGCAGGTGGTCGGTCTCCTTCTTTGGGGCCGTCTTCTTCTTGCCCATCAGACCTTCCTCGTGTTCGGCTTGCCGGCGGGGCCCTTGGCCACCTTCACCGGCTTGGTCGACTGGCGGACGAGGACCAGCGCGCCCTTGGCGCCCGGTACGCCGCCCTTCAGGAGCAGGAGGTTGCGCTCGGCGTCGACGCGGACGACCTTGTAGGCCCGGGCGGTGACCCGCTCGTTGCCCATCTGCCCCGACATGCGCACGCCCTTGAACACGCGGGCGGCGTCGGTGGCGCCGATGGCGCCCGGCTGGCGCACGTTCATCGAGCCGTGCGACTCCGGGCCGCGGCTGAACTTGTGGCGCTTGACCAGGCCCTGGAAGCCCTTGCCCTTGGACGTGCTGGTCACGTCGACCAGCTCGCCGGCGGCGAAGATCTCGGCCTTCAGCTCCTGGCCCTGCTCGAGCCCGTCGTAGCCGCGAATCTCCACCACGTGGCGGTGCGGCTCGACGTTCGCCTTCTTGAAGATGCCAACTTGTGGCTGCGTCAGCTTCTTGGCGTCGAGCGGCTCGAACGCGATCTGCGCTGCCTCGTAGCCATCCCTCTCCTTGGTGCGCAGGCCTAGGACCCGGCACGGACCGGCCTCGAGCACCGTCACCGCGGAGGTGGTGCCGTCTTCGTTGAAGAGCTGGGCCATGCCCAGCTTCCGTGCGAGTAAACCTTTCAACTCTTGATCTCGATGCTCACGCCGGCCGGGAGGCTCAGGCGCATGAGCGCGTCGACGACGCGCGGGTTGGGGTCGAGGATGTCGACGATGCGCTTGTGAGTGCGCATCTCGAACTGCTCGCGGGAATCCTTGTCGATGAACGGGCTTCGAATCACGGTCAGCTTGGAGATCTCCGTCGGAAGCGGGATCGGGCCGGCAGTGCGCGCGTTCGTACGGCGGGCCGTGTCGACGATCTTGTCGGCCGCCTGATCCAGGACTCGATGGTCGTAGGCCTTGAGCCGGATCCGGATCTTCTGCGCCACTGCCTAGCTCTCTCCCCTATGCCTTACTTGACTACTTCTGTGGCCACGCCGGCGCCGACGGTCTTGCCGCCTTCGCGGATGGCGAAACGGAGGCCGGGCTCGATGGCGATCGGCTCACCGAGGGTGATGTCCATGACGATGTTGTCGCCCGGCATCACCATCTCTACGCCCTCGGGGAGCTTGACCTCGCCCGTGACGTCGGTGGTCCGCATGTAGAACTGCGGGCGGTAGCCGGTGAGGAACGGCGTGTGGCGGCCGCCCTCTTCCTTGCTGAGGACGTAGACCTGCGCCTTGAACTGCGTGTGCGGCTTGATCGAGCCGGGCTTGGCCAGCACCTGGCCGCGCACCACGTCCTCGCGCTTGACGCCGCGCAGGAGGGCGCCGACGTTGTCGCCGGCCTGGCACTCGTCCATGTCCTTGTGGAACATCTCGATTCCGGTGACGACCGTCTTCGAGCTGTTCGGGTGGATG
>DATGEO010000015.1:0-7474 GCA_035310015.1 Candidatus Dormiibacterota bacterium
CACCTGAGCTACGGCACCGGCAAGCGCCGCGCCGAATCCTAGCGTGAGGCTGCCACTCGCGCCTTCAGCTTGCGCTTCTTGAGGCGGCGCTTGGCCAGCGCGACTCTCTTCCTTTTATTCAGTGTGATTCTCCGAATACGAGAGGAGCGGAGAAAACTCGGCTCCAGTTGGTGGGCGATGGTTGCGGAGCTTGGATTCGAACCAAGGACCTTCGGGTTATGAGCCCGACGAGCTGCCGCTGCTCCACTCCGCGGCTTGATTATAGCCCCGGCCTGGAGGAGTCCCCGGCGGGGGCTAGGGCGACGGCGAGGCCTTCGCGGACGGCGATGGAGAGGGCGCCGGCGACGGCGGGTCGGTCACGAGGAAGACCCTCTCGTACGGCCGCGAGTACCCGTTCTGGCGAGCCTCTTCCTCGTCGGCCGTGCCGTTGCTGATCGCCTGGATGTCGCGGTGATAGCCCTGGTTCTGGTCGGCGAGAAGCCCGTTCTGCCGGCGCAGGTCGCTCGCCTGCTGCGCCAGCTTGTGGGCGAGGTACGCCTCCTGCGCGTAGGCGTAGAGCGCCCAGACCGTCGCGGCGAGGACCACGATCGTGATCACCATTCCGCGCCACCCGATCGTGCGTGGGCGAGGCGTGCCGGGAGGGGTCAGCGCTGCTGCGTATCTCATTGCCATGTCGTTTGCTGGATCGTGTGGTGGGACGCGCGCTGGAGGAGCGGAAGCCGACTATAGCAAAGGGGTACCGGGTTTACTCCGTGCCGGTGCGCTCCCAGCGCAGCAACAGCTCGGCCGCGTCGAGCTTGCGGAAATCGATGCCTTCCTTCGCGATCGACGACTCCAGCGCGGCGAAGCGCTTGCGGAACCGCCGGCCGGCGACGCGCAGCGCGTCCTCCGGGTTGACCTTCAGCTTGCGGGCGAGTGCCACCACGGCGAAGAGAAGGTCGCCCATCTCGTCGAACACCTCTTCCGGATCTTTGGCCTCCGCCAGCTCGCGCGCCTCCTCGGCCACGCTGCCGGCGGCGTCGAGCGGCGACCGGTAGTCGAATCCCACGCGGGCCGCGCGCTTCTGCAGCCCAAGCGTCCACGCGAGGGCCGGCAGCGAGGCCGGCACGCGATCGACCACCGACTCACCGTCGCGACCCGCGCGCCGGGCCTCGTCGACCTTCGCGTGCTCCCAGTTGCGCAGCACCTCGTCGGCGTTCGCGACGGCGACGTCGCCGAAGACGTGCGGGTGGCGGGCGACCATCTTCGCGGCCGCGGCCTCCGACACCTGCGCGGCGTCGAACCGGCCCTCCTGCGCGGCGATCTCCGCGTGCATCGCCACCTGCAGCAGCACGTCGCCGAGCTCCTCTTTCATCTTCGCGTCGTCGCCCGCATCGATCGCCTCCAGCAGCTCGTACGTCTCTTCCAGGAGATACGGGCGCAGCGATTCGTGCGTCTGCTCGCGGTCCCACGGACAGCCGTCCGGGGCACGGAGCCGCGCCACGACCTCGAAGAGCGATTCGATGCCGGGACGGTACGGCCTGTCGTCAGCCATGTCTAGCGGACTGTACCGGCCAACGTGGCCGATCGGTAGAGGTCAGCCATCTCGTCGAGCAGGTAGAGCAGGTCCTTCTGCCACCCTTCGCCCTGGCGCCGCATCTTGATGCGGTTGACGCCGATCGACAGCCGCCCGGCCATGCGCCGGTTGAGGTCGTCGACGTCCAGAAGCCGGTGCGGATCGACGCGGATGACGATGTCGTGGCCTTCGGCGACCACGCCGCGCAGCCCGATGCGCTGGCCGCGAATCTTGACCCTCAGCGAGTAGACGAGGTTGTCGAGCTGGTCGGGGCCCGGGCCGTAGCGATCGGTCAGCGACCGCAGCACCGCGTCGAGCTCCGTCTCGTCCTCTGCCCCGGCCAGCTGGCGGTAGGCGCCGAGGCGCAGCTTCTCGTCGCGGATGTACGAGCGTGGGATGAAGTGGTCGAGCGGCAGCTCGAGGTTCATCTCCGCGGTCGACAGCACGTCGCCGATCACGTCCTCCTCGGACCCGGTGCGCAGCTTGTTGACCGCGCTCTGCAACATCTGCAGGTACATCTCGAACCCGACGGCGGCGATCGCGCCGTGCTGCTCGGTGCCCAGGAGGTTGCCGGCGCCGCGGATCTCGAGGTCGCGCAGCGCGATCTTGAATCCCTGGCCGAGCTCGTGCAGGCCGCTGATCACGTCGAGCCGCTTGTCCGCGCCCTCGGTGAGCGAGCGCCGAGGGTCGTACAGGAAGTAGGCGTACGCCCGCCGCCCCGACCGCCCGACGCGGCCGCGCAGCTGGTAGAGCTGCGCGAGGCCGAACCGGTCCGACCGCTCGACGACGATGGTGTTCACGTTCGGGATGTCGAGGCCCGACTCGATGATGGTGGTGCAGACGAGGACGTCGAACTTCGCGGCCTCGAAGTCCACCATCACCCGCGCCAGCTCCTCTTCCGCCATCTGCCCGTGGCCAACGATCACGCGGGCGCCCGGCACCAGGCGCTTCACCCGGTCGGCGGCCTTCTGGATCGTGCGCACACGGTTGTGGAGGTAGTACACCTGGCCTCCCCGCTCCAGCTCGCGCGTGATCACCTCCTTCACCATCTCGTCCTCGTCCGCGGTGACGTAGGTCTTGATGGGCTGCCTTTCCTCGGGCGGTGTCTGGATGACGCTCATGTCGCGGATGCCGCCGACCGCCATGTGCAGCGTGCGCGGGATCGGGGTGGCCGAAAGCGACAGCACGTCGAGCTGCGTGCGCAGCTTCTTCAGGCGCTCCTTCTGCATGACGCCGAAGCGATGCTCCTCGTCGACGACCAGCAGCCCGAGCCGCTTGAAGCGCACGTCCTTCTGCAGCAGGCGATGCGTGCCGATGACGATGTCGACCTGCCCGGCCTTCAGCCCTTCGATGGTTCGCTCCTGCGTCTCGTCGTCGACGAAGCGCGAAAGCATCTCGACGGTCACCGGGAACTTGCTCAGCCGTTCGCGAAAGACATGGAAGTGCTGCTGCGCGAGCACCGTCGTCGGCGCGAGGAGCGCCGTCTGCTTGCCGCTCATCGCCGCCTTGAACGCCGCGCGCAGCGCCAGCTCGGTCTTGCCGAAGCCGACGTCACCGCACAGCAGCCGGTCCATCGGGCGGTCCGACTCCATGTCGGCCTTGATCTCGGCCAGCGCCGACAGCTGGTCGGGCGTCTCCTCGTAAGGAAAGGAGGACTCCAGCTCCTGCTGCCACGCGGTGTCCTGCGCAAAGGCGATGCCGGGACGCGCCTCGCGCTGCGAGTAGATCCGCAGCAGGTCCTCGGCCACGTCCTGCACGACCTTCTTCGCCCGGCTGCGCGCCCGGCTCCAGTCGCTCGTGCCCAGGCGGTGCAGCGTCGGCTGCCCTTCGCCGCCGAGATACTTCTGCACGCGGTCGAGGTTCTCGACCGGCACGAGCAGCCGGTCGCCGTCCGCGTACTCCAGGGCGAGGTACTCCCTCTGCGCGCCGTCGTACTCCTGGAGCTCCATGCCGTGGAAGCGCGCGATGCCGTGGTCGACGTGCACCACCAGCTCCCCGGGCGCGAACTCCAGCGTGAACTCGCGAGTGAGGTCGTCGGCGGTCGTGCGCGCCGCGCCGCGCCGGATGGAAGGCCTGCGCACGCGGCCGAAGAGCTCCGCATCCGTCAGCAGCTGAAAGCCGATCCGGGTGTTGGCCGCGCCCGCGGCCAGGTCGACGTCCGCGTGCTTCAGCCCTGCCTCGAGCTCGAGGTCGACGTCGAGGTCGATGTCCCGAGGCCGGGTCCGGACCCGTTCGGCCTCGAGCGTGTCGTGGAGACGTTCCGCCTGCTCGGTGGCGATCACCACCGCCGACGATTCGCTCGCCGCCGCCGCGGCCGCGAGCGCGCCGGCGCGCCCGACGATGGGCTCAGGCTCCGTCCAGCCGATGTCGATCGCATCGCCGGACGACTCTCCCACCGTGATCTCGACGACGCTCGAGCCAGCATCGAACGTCATCCGTTCGACCTCCACCGCGGGCAGGACGAATCCCTTCGGCAGCTCGCCGTTGGAGGCCTCCGCGGCCGCGAGCATGCTCGTCTCCTCGTGCACCGAGCGCGCATCCGCGAGCTGGCGCTCGGGCTCGAAGTCCAGAATCACCGCGCCGGGGGGAAGGTGGTCCAGGAGCGACGGCCGGCTGCGCTCGATGTAGGCCGAAAAGAACTCGATGCCCGGGTACGAAGCGCCCGCTTCGAGGCGGGTCAGGTCGTCTTCCCATTCGGCGGCGACGTCGGGCCGGAGCGCACCGAGGTCCAGGCTGCCGCGGATCAGCGCCGCCGCGGCCGCGCCGCGCTCGGGACCGATGAGCAGCTCCTTGCCCGGGCGCACGACGATCGCGCCGATGCCCATCACCGAGCGCTGGTTCTCAGGGTCGAAGAGCCGCAGCGTGTCGATGGTGTCGCCCAGCCACTCGGCGCGCGCCGGCGCGTCGGCGCCCGCCGGGAACACGTCGAGGATGCCGCCGCGCAGCGAGAACTGCCCGGGCTCCTCCACCAGCGGCTCGCGCGAGTAGCCGAGCTCCACCAGCCGCGCCGCGACCGAGATCGGATCCGGGCCGCCGCCCGGACGCAGCTCGACCGTCCCCGCGCGCAGGTCCGCCGGCGCGATGGTCATCCGCGAGATGGCTCGCCGCGAAGCGACCACGACGCCCTCGCGCGCGGTGAGCGCGGCCAGGGCCTCGAGCCGGCGGTTGACCGCGTCGTCGAAGGCAGGCGGGCGGTCGAGGAACGACACCGACACCTCGGCGAAGACGTGCACGCTCGGCGTGCCCCCGAGCCAGGTCCGCAGCTCGCCGGCGAAACGCTCCGGCGACGTCACGAGGACGACCAGCTGCCGTCCGGCCCGGTCGAGGACTCGCCCGGCGGACGCGGCCACGACCGGCCACGCCGCCCGGGGCAGGCGCGCGACTCTCAGCTTCGTTGCCGGCGATTCGAGCCACCGCTCGAACGCGGGCACTACTCCGGCCGTCGCCTGCCAGAGCCGTGTCACTTGAGCTCCTCGCAGCCCAGCGCGCCGGCGCGGTTGTACTTCTCCATCGCGCGGTCGAGCCCCGACGTCAGCGCGAGCTCGAGCGCGTCGGCGACGCCCGCGACCACGTGGTCGAGGCGCTCGGCCTCGGCCTTGGTGAAGCGGCCGAGCACGTAGTGGACGCCCGGCTTGCGCGAGGGCTTGCCGATGCCGACGCGAAAGCGCACGAAGTCTTTCGTACCGAGCCCGCCGATGATCGAAAGCACGCCGTTGTGGCCTGCGCCCGACCCGCCGCGGTTGATCCGCATGCGGCACAGCGGGAGGTCGAGCTCGTCGTGGACCGCCCACACGTGCGCCGCGTCGACGCCGGTGTCTCGCACCGCGGCCTTGACCGCCTCACCGGAGAGGTTCATGTACGTCTGCGGGAGCAGGAACCAGACGCCTGCTTCGGACCGGCCGACCAGCGAGCGCCAGCGCTTGCGGTCGACCTTCACGTCGAAGCGCGACGCGAGCGCGCGGACGCACGCGAACCCCAGGTTGTGCCTGGTGTCCGCGTACTCGGAGTCCGGGTTCCCGAGCCCGACGATCAGGACGTCTTGCTTCTCTTCCATGTAGACGCAAAGAGGCCCGCGGCGAGCGCCGCAGACCGGGTCAGAGTCTACGCGGAGCGGGCTGGACACCCGCGATCGCCAGCGCCGCGCGCGTCAGGCGCGTCATCTCCCGGGTCTGGGCGGCGGTGCCGTGGTCCCAGTCCAGCAGGTGCAGCAGGCCGTGGACGCACAGCAGCGCGATCTCGGCCTCCTCGGTGTGGCGGTAACGCCGAGCCTGCCTGACCACCGCCGGCCAGGAGATCGCGAGGTCGCCCAGATGCTCGCCCTCGCCCGCGAACGAGAGCACGTCGGTGGCGTGGTCCTCGCCGGCGTAGGTGCGGTTCAGCCGGCGCAGCTCCGCGTCGTCGGTGATCCGGACCGCGATCGAGCTCGTGCCCTCGGGCAGCCGCGCGGCGATCTCCGGAAGCGACGTGGCGCGGCTCAGCACCTGGCGCACGAAAGCCGGGCGCACCGGGGAGGGCACGGCCTTCACGACGTCGGCTTCGAGTACATTCACGGCCGATGAGAATTCTCGTCACTGGCGGCGCGGGTTTCATCGGCTCGCACGTCGTCGACGCCTACCTGAGCGCCGGACACGAGGTGGCGGTCATCGACAACTTCAGCACCGGCAGCGATGCCAACCTCAACCCGCAGGCCCACGTTTTCCGGATCGACGTCCGCGACCAGCCCGAGGTCGAGCGCGCCTTCGTCTCGTTTCGCCCTGAGGTCGTCAACCATCACGCCGCGCAGGCGGAGGTGCCGAAGTCGGTGGCCGACCCCGCCTTCGACGCCTCGGTCAACCTGATCGGCGGCCTCCACCTGCTGAAGGCCTCGGTCGACCACGACGTCCGGAAGTTCATCTTCATCTCCACCGGTGGCGCGCTGTACGGCGAGCCCGACGTCGTGCCGGCCGACGAGGACCATCCGGTCCGCCCGCTGTCGCCGTACGGCACGAGCAAGTACTGCTTCGAGCAGTATCTCGGGACGTTCCACCGCACGTTCGGCCTCGTGTTCACCGTCCTGCGCTACGCGAACATCTACGGCGCGAGGCAGGACTTCCAGAGCGAGGAGGGGCGCGTGGTCGCGATCTTCGCCAGCCGCATGCTCGAGGGCCGCCCGCTCACCATCGACGGCGACGGCGACCAGTCGCGCGACATGCTTCACGTCGGCGACGTCGCGACCGCGAACATCGCCGCCCTCGACCGCGGTGACGGCGGCACCTACCACGTGAGCACCGGCGCGGCAGTCTCCGTGAACGAGCTCTTTCGCAAGCTCGCGATCCTCACGGACTACCAGCTCGAGCCCGGGCACGGGCCGCGACGCCGGGGCGACGTCTACCGGATCGCGCTCGACAACGCGCGCGCGAAGAACGACCTGGGGTGGGAGCCGCGCATCTCGCTCGAGGAGGGCCTGAGCCTCGCCGTGGATTATTTCCGCGAGCAGGTGTCGGGCTCGCGCCGGTGAAGCTTTGAGTGCCTTCGTCTCCGTCCACGGCGTCCTGGCCCGGGCGCTGCTCTTGTACGCGGTCGTGATCGCCGTCTGGGGGACGTACCTCTACTTCCGGAAGGCCGAGGTCAACGGCGGGTTCCGCGCCAGCTACCTGATCCTGGGCGCGCTCACCGCCCTGCAGGGAATCGTGGGCGCGGTGCTGTTCATCGCCGGGCAGCGGCCCACCGAGATCCTGCATCTCGTGTACGGCGCGTTCGCGGTGCTCTTCGTTCCCGGCGTCTACATCTACTCGCAGGGCGGATCGAAGCGGCGCGAGGCGGTGCTCCTGGCAGGAGCATGCTGGGTCGTCGCCATCGCCTACTTCAGGGGCATCGCGACCGGCTGATGGCGCCGGCGCCGCGGCGGATGCTCATCACCGGAGGCGCGGGCTTCCTGGG
>DATGEO010000016.1:0-5892 GCA_035310015.1 Candidatus Dormiibacterota bacterium
ACCCGTCAGGAAGGCCAGGGTATGGTTGAGTACGCCCTGATCCTCGTGCTCGTTTCAATCGTGGTCATCGTGATCCTTCTTACGATGGGTAACCAGATCAAGAACGTGTTCTCGAACGTCGTAGCCGCTCTCGGCTAACGATCTTCCGTAGTAGCACCTTCACCGGAGGGCCCCGCAAGGGGCCCTCCCCGTTTTTAGGTACACAAACACTCACAAGAAAAGGGGAGCCGATCGCGTTCCTCATGGCTACAATGGCGCAGCAGTTTTTGAACCCGCACACTCGGAGGTGACTTAGTCTTGGCAACCGCACCCGCACCGGCACGGCCGCGACCAGGCGGCGGACGGCTCTTCATCATTGTGGGCCTGCTCCTGGCCCTTCTCGCCGGAGCCGGCGTCTTCTTCCTGCCGGGCCTTCTCGGAACCACCACCAGCGGCAACATCAGCGGCGGGAGCCAGACCGTGGTCGTGGCGAAGCAGAACATCCCGCTCCGCCACCAGATCACCTCCTCCGACCTGACCACCGCCAGCGCGGCGGGCTCCTTCATCGCCGTCAACGCGTACCAGCGCCCGAGCGACGTGGTGAACCTGATCGCCGAGATCAACATCAAGGCGGGCTCGATCATCACTTCGGACATGCTGGCCAGGGACCTGGGCCAGATCAACGCCGGCTCCGGGCCCGCCTACCTGCCGCTGGCCAGCGGCTACGTGGCCATGACCATCCCGACCAGCGAGCAGCAGGGCGTCGCCGGCCACATCACCCTCGGCGACTACATCACGGTCATCGCCTCCGCGAACGTGACCGTGTTCGCGACGAGCGGCCAGCAGCAGGGTCCGCCCAAGGTCGTGAGCAAGACGGTGTTCACGAACGTGCGCATCATCGGCGTGGGCCCGGCGCAGATCAACGTGCAGCCCGCGGGCGGCACGACGACGAGCACGACCCAGCAGCCGACGGGCGGCGTGACTTCCAGCCTCACCATCGAGCTGACCCAGTGCGACGCCGAGTACATGGTGTGGTTCTTGAACAACACCCAGCTGCGCTACACCCTCGAGTCCTTCAACGACTACCTGAAGCAACCGCCTAGCGCGCCAGACCCCAGCTGCCCGAGCGTGGTCGCAGCTCAGGGCGTCAGCAACAAGGGTGTCGACGCCAGGTACCACTTCTCGACCACCTAGCCGGCCCGGCGCGAGATGCTGGCGGCAACGAGATGGGATGCGGCGCGGGCTCTGCTAGTCTTGGGCCCGCGCAAGCCTTCTCGGCTCGCGCCTAGCCGAGTCTGAACATGGGACTACTCGACCGGGTCAAGCAGAACCAGACCGGGATTCCCGCGGCTGCGGCAGGGGGCAATGGCGGCCCGCCGGCGGGCACGGGCTTCACGACCGCGTCCGCGATCCCCGTGGCCCGCCCCGCGTCGCAGCCCGCCGCGGCGGCCACCGCCGCGCCTCCCGCCGCCTCGCGCCCGGCCGGCGGCGAGCAGATGCCGGCCTTCACGGCGGCCAAGGTGCAGATCCACTCCAAGCTGATCGAACGCTTCGCGGACCAGATCGACTCGAGCAACAAGGACGGCGTGCGGGCCAAGATCGTGGAGCTCGCGGACGAGTACTTCCGGACGACGGCGATGACCATGACCAAGAGCGACCGCGAGCGGCTGGTCGAGTCGGTCCTCGACGACGTGCTGGGCCTCGGCCCGCTGGAAGCGCTGCTCGCGGACCCGAGCATCACCGAGATCATGGCCAACCACCCGAAGCAGATCTACGTCGAGAAGAGCGGCGAGCCGACGCTGTCGGCGGTCACCTTCGAGTCGGAGCGCCAGATGCGTCAGGTCATCGACCGCATCGTCAGCCTCGTCGGCCGGCGCGTCGACGAATCGACGCCGATCTGTGACGCGCGCCTCAAGGACGGGTCCCGTGTCAACGTGGTCATCCCGCCCATCGCGCTCAAGGGTCCCTGCCTGACGATCCGAAAGTTCGCCAAAGAGAAGTGGGGGCCGGCGGACGTCGTGAACCGCTTCCACTCGTCCAGCCCCGAGCTGATGACCTTCCTGCAGCACTGCGTGCGGGCGCGGTTCAACATCCTGGTCTCGGGCGGCACCGGCTCCGGCAAGACGACGCTGCTGAACATCCTGTCGTCGTTCATCCCCGAGACCGAGCGCCTCATCACCTGCGAGGACGCGGCCGAGCTGCAGCTGCAGCAGCCGCACTGGATCCAGCTCGAGTCCCGCCCGCCCAACGTCGAGGGCAAGGGCGCCGTGCCCATCCGCGAGCTCGTCAAGAGCTGCCTGCGTATGCGCCCCGACCGCATCATCGTCGGGGAGTGCCGTGGCGGCGAGGCCCTGGACATGCTCCAGGCCATGAACACCGGGCACGACGGCTCGATGTCCACGATCCACGCCAACAACCCGCACGAGTGCCTGGTGCGTCTCGAGACACTGGTGCTGCAGGCCGGGCAGGACCTGCCCTCGCGCGCCATCCGCGAGACCATCGGCGCCGCCATCCACCTCATCGTCCAGCAGTCCCGCCTTCGCGGCGGCGTGCGCCGGATCGTGAGCGTGGCCGAGGTCATCGGGATCAAGGACGGCGAGGTCCAGTTCCAGGAGATCTTCACGTTCCGGCAGCTCGGCGTGAACGCCGACGGCAAGGCTGTCGGCTACCACACGGCGACCGGCGTCATCCCGATGCGCATGGAGCATCTTCGCGCGGAAGGCGAAGAGGTTCCCGAGAGCATTTTCACCCCGACCCCGCAACCACCCCCCGACAAGCTGTACTGACCCTTTGGAGGACTAGATGAGCCTTTCCGTACCGATGGTCTTCGCGATCATCGCCTTTGCCGGAGTTTTCCTGGTCGTCCTCGGCCTCAACCAGGCGCGGCGTTCGGCCGGCGGGTCCGAGGACTTCGAGGCGCGGCTGGCGGCGTATGGCGTGAGCACCACCGCCGGGGCGGCCCAGAAGCCGACGTCGGCCGGGTTCCGCGACACCCTGAACCACCTGTTCCAGCCCGCGGCCGACCGGTTCGGGCGTGGCGACGTCAAGAAGGGTAAGCCGTCGGTGGCCGAGCAGCTGCAGCGGGCCGACCTCAAGCTCCGGACGTCGGAGTACTTCATGATCCAGCTCGCCAGCACGGCCCTGTTCTTCCTGGTGGGCTGGTTCCGCTGGGGCCCGATCCAGGCCATCGTCGCGGCCGTCATCGGCTACCTCATCCCGGGTATCTACGTGAAGTACCGCGTCGGCCAGCGGCTGAAGGCGTTCAACAACCAGCTCGGCGATACCCTGACGCTGCTCTCGAACGCGCTCAAGGCCGGCTACTCGTTCGCGCAGGCCATCGACACCGTGGCCAAGAACGCCATCGCGCCGATCGGCGACGAGTTTGGTCGCGCGGTCCGCGAGATGAACCTGGGCGGATCGCCCGACGAGGCCCTCTCGAACATCACCAAGCGCGTCAACAGCAACGACTTCGACCTGGTGTCGACGGCCTACTCGATCCACCGAACGGTCGGTGGCAACCTGGCCGAGATCCTGGACAACATCGCCTACACGATTCGTGAGCGCGTCCGCATCAAGGGCGAGATCTCGACGCTGACCGCTCAGGCGCGCGCGTCGGGCACCCTGATCACCTTCCTGCCGATCATCCTCGCGGTGTTCATGTACTTCGTGACACCGACCTACTTCCGGCCGATGTTCGGCAGCATCATCGGCTGGATCCTGCTGGTGATCGGCGGATTCATGATCTTCGTCGGCAACCTGATCATCCGCCGCATCGTGGCGATCGAGGTTTAGAGATGCCTGTATCAGTCCTCGCCCTCGGCGTCGCGGTCGGGATCTTCATCATCTTCCTCGGCTTCTCGCGCAACGCGGCGAACGCGGCCAGCACGGCCGACATCGTGGCCCAGCGCCTGCAGGTGTACGGCGGCGAGAAGCCGCTGACCCTCGAAGAGGTCGAGCTGCAGAAGCCGTTCAGCGAGCGCGCCCTTCGACCGATGATCGAAAAGCTCGGCAGCCTGCTGTCGCGCGCGGCCCCTCAGGAGGCGCGCAAGAAGCTCCTCAACGAGCTCGAGCTCGCCGGGCGGCCGGGCAACCTCACGCCCGAGGACTTCGGGGCCGTGCGCCTGGTCGCCGCCGCGGTCATGGCCGCCATCGGCCTTCTGATCGGCCTGCTCCTCCAGAACACGCTGTACGCGGTCATCGCGCTCGCGCTCGGCGCCGGGCTCGGTTACTACCTCCCGGTCCTCTGGCTGCGGCAGAAGGTCGACGCCCGGCGCAAGGACATCCGCAAGGGCCTGCCCGACGCCCTCGACCTGCTGGTCATCGCCGTCGACGCCGGCCTCGGCTTCGACGCGGCCCTGGCGCGGGTCACCGACAAGTACAAGAACGCGCTCTCCGACGAGTTCGCCAAGGTGCTGCGCGAGGTCAGCCTCGGCCGGCCGCGCCTCGAGGCGCTGGACGAGATGGGGCGGAGCAGCGGTGTGGACGACCTGCACAACTTCATCCAGGCCGTCATCCAGTCGGAGCAGTTCGGCACCGGCATCGGCAAGATCCTTCGCATCCAGGCGGACGAGATGCGGCGCAAGCGCCGGCAGCGGGCCCAGGAGCTGGGCGCTCAGGCGACGCTGAAGATGATGCTGCCGATGGTCGGCTGCATCTTCCCGACGCTCTGGATCATCCTGCTGGGGCCGGCCGCCTTGATCCTGATGGCGCCTCGGTAGCACCCTTAGCGTTCGGCCTGCTTCCCAGCATCCCGGCGTGGGAGCTGGTGGTCCGGGGCGTGGCCGTGTACCTGGCGCTGCTCATCGCCTTGCGCCTCTTCGGGAAACGCGAGGTGGGGCAGTTCACGCTGTACGACCTCGTGTTCATCCTGCTGGTCGCCAACGCGCTGCAGCCGGCGATCACCGGACCTGACAGCTCGCTGGTCGGCGGGCTGATCCTCATCGTGGCCCTGGTGCTCACCAACTACGGCGTGGGACGGTTGGCCGACGTGCCCCGGCTGCACCGCTTCTTCAGCGCGCCACCGGCCATCGTGGTCAGGGACGGCAAATACCTGCTGCGCACCATGCGGCGCGAAGGCGTGCAGAAGGAGGAGGTGGAGATGGCCGCGCGCGAGCACGGGATCGACGACGTGAAGGACGTGAAGAAGGCCGTGCTCGAAGAGGACGGGTCGATCTCGATCATCGCGGAGGACTCGAAGGCGCGGCCCAGGCGTAGAGGCCGCTTCAACCGGCGCCAGAACTAGCTATTCCGCCTCCAGGAACGCCAGGGTCGCCTCCTTGAACTCCCGGGCGGGGACGGTGCCGAGGTGATCCCGCCCGGGCACGGTGACGAGCCGGGCGGTGGGAATCTGCTCGACCAGGTCCTCGGCTCCTGAGACGAGCTCGTCTCGCTCGCCGATCACGATGAGGATCGGCGTCTTGATCGCTCGGAGCCGCGCGGGGTCCAGAGGTGGCAGCGGCGCCTCGATGCACGCGGCCAGCGCTTCGAGGTCGTTGACGCGATGCGCGACCGCGAACTGCCGAAAGGTCTGCGCGACCGGCGTGTCGGCCGAGCCGCCTCGAAAAGCTCGCGCGATGCTAGCCGCGTCGTCCATCGCGCCGCGCGTGCCCAGGCCAGCGAGGACCGCGCTCCGCCAGCGGTCGGGGAAGTCGAGCACCGCCTGCAGGCCGATGCTGGCGCCCATCGAGAACCCGAGATAGTCGCAGCGCTCGACGCCGAGATGGTCGAGCAGCCCGACGACGTCGGCCGCCATCGTCCCTCCGGCGTACGCCTCCGTGTCGTGCGGCTTGTCGCTCGCGCCGTGGCCGCGGCAGTCGATGCCGATGATCCGAAAGCCCGCGGTCGTGAGCGTCTCCTGCCAGCGCGTTCCGACCCAGTTGAGGCGGTAGTGCGACGCAAAACCGTGCACGAGGA
>DATGEO010000017.1:0-11510 GCA_035310015.1 Candidatus Dormiibacterota bacterium
CGTTTCTACGAGCGCGACTACCTGGCCTTCGCGCGGGAGGCCTGGCAGGTGCTCGAGCCGAGCACGCAGTTCCTGGTCAGCTGGCATCACGAGCTCGTGGCCGAATACCTCACGCTTGCGGCCGCGGGGCAGATCCGCCGACTCATCCTCAACATCCCGCCGCGCTTCACCAAGTCGCGCCTCGCGACGGTGCTGTGGCCGTGTTGGCTGTGGGCGCGCCACCCCGAGACCAACTGGATCTTCGGCAGCTACGCGAGCGAGCTGTCGACCGATCACTCGCGCGATCGCCGCACCGTGCTGCAGAGCGAGTGGTATCAGCGCCTCTGGGGCAGCCGGGTCGAATTCGCGGCCGACCAGGACCGCAAGACCGTGTACCAAAACTTGAACCGCGGCACGATGTTCTCGACCTCGGTCGGTGGCACGGTGCTCGGCATGGGCGCGGACTTCATCGTCGTCGACGATCCGCACAACCCGCGGCAGGTGCTGTCGGATGTCGAGCGCCTCGAGGCCGGGCGCTGGTTCGATCAGCAGCTGTCGACGCGCCTCAACAATCCGGCGACCGGCGTGATCGTCGTGATCATGCAGCGCCTGCATGAGGACGATCTGACTGGACACGTGATCCAGCGCGGCCAGTGGACGCACGTCTCGCTGCGCGCCGAGGCGGAAGAGGACGAGACGATCGTGTTCCCGCTCTCGGGCCGCGTGGTGCAGCGCAAGCGTGGCGACGCGCTGGATCCCGCGCGGTTTCCGAAGCCCGTGCTCGACGCGCAGCTCGCCATCATGGGCTCGTGGGCCTACGCCGGCCAGTTCCAGCAGCGCCCCGTGCCGCTCGGTGGCGGGATCTTCAAAGAGATCTGGTTCAAGGACCGCTGGACGGTGCTGCCCGAGCGCTTTGAGGAGCTCGTGCAGTCGTGGGACTGCGCCTTCAAGGAGACGAAGGACGCCGACTTCGTGTGCGGCGGCTTGTGGGGCCGGGTGGGCGCGAAGTTCTACCTCATCGACCAGGTGCGCGAGCATCTGAGCTTCACGCAAACCTGCGCGCGCATCGCCAAGCCCGAAGGCAAGTACGCCGATCTCTGGAAAGCCGCGACCTCCAAGCTCATCGAGGACAAGGCCAACGGCACCGCGGTGATCGACACGCTGAAGTCCCGCGTGACCGGCGTGATCGCCGTCGAGCCCGAAGGCGGCAAGGAGTCGCGCGCGCAAGCCGTCGCCCCGCTCGCCGAAGCCGGCAACGTGATCCTGCCGCATGACGATCTGTTCCCCTGGGTGCGGGCTTACGTCCACGAGCTCTGCGCGTTCCCGGGCGCGGCCTACGACGACCAGGTCGACCAGACGACGCAGGCGCTGCACCGCATGAAGACCGGCGCCGCGAGCGCGGCGAACTGGACGCAATTCACGCAGAGCCAGGTGCTGGGCGACGCGGCGATCGTCGCGAATAAGGCCCGCGGCACGGTCCGGACGCGCGGATGAGCGGCAACGACTGGGCGGCCTTCGCCAAAGAGCAGGCGCAACGTGCGCACGGGCTGCGGCTCTTCGGCCAGCCGCCGGCCGAGCTCGCGATCGACAAGGCCTGCCCCGATTGCGGCAGGAGCGATCGCTGGGTGCGGATCCAGGTCTTGGGCGAGACGCCAGGCTGCAGCGGCGTGCATGAGCGGCCGGCCGCCGGCAACCCGTGCCAGTGCGGCCGCCTCGAGGTCGCGCATCGACCTGAGGAGTGGGGGCAGATCTGCGCGATCCCGCCGCAGCGCGCCGGCGTGAAGATGCAGTGCTACAACTGCGGCGCGCAGTTCACCTATCGCGATGTGCCTTTCGATCCGCGCGAGCAGTCGCCGCGGACGAAGCGGCTTCACGACGACGCAACGATTGGGAGACTCCCGCTATGACGTGGTTCACGCCGGCCGGCCTTGTGGCATTCATCCTGGCCTGGCTGTTCGTCGGCTGGCTGGGCTTCGGCTTCTCCGTCCGCAGCAACGACGTCACCGAGGAGAACTGGAAGCGCATCATCGTCACCTGGCTGACGCTGTGGCCGATCCCGCTCGCGCTCGAGATCCTGAGCGCGCTGTGCCGGGCGGCGATCACCGTCTTCCATCGCGACCACGGCCTCCTGACGAAGTGGCTGCTCGTGTTTCGGCGCTCCTTCACGGTGCGCTTTCCCACGCGGCGCACGACCGTGGTGCCGCAAACCCCCAAGCAAGGAGTGAGCTGATATGTGGAAGCTCGAACAGCGCCCGCGCTACTACGACGACTGGTGGCTGCGGAGCAAGGGCCCCTCGAGCAGCTACCCGTCGTTCGAGGAGGCCGCGAAGTATGCCGCCCAAGGCGAGCATCCGGAGTTTCGGCGTGAGGTCGGCGGCGTGTGGGTCTACGTCGACGAGGCGACCGGTCACGTCCACACCGCGGACCTGAAGCCTGCCTGGCGGATCAAGGCCGGCGTGAGCGAGACGGGCGTGCAGGAGTACGACGTCTTCGACTCTGCGGAGGACGCCGCAGAGAAGGCAGCGGAGGGCGAGGTGCCGGAGCAGATCCTGGTCCCGACGCCGCCCGGGGCGGAGATCGTGCCGCGCGGGACGGCGGACATCACGCCGCCGCCGGCGGGCGAGAAGGAGCTGCTGCAGAAGCAGCTCGCGGAGTTGTCGGCGCGCTTGGCCAGTCTCGAGCGTGGGTCGGCGTGACCGACACGTATCACCCCTATCCCGGCAAGATCATCTCCGACTTCGCGACGCTGAAACGCGAGGGGAAGAAGGGGAAGCCGATCTGGGGGGCAGGCGATTACCGCGGGCCGAACACGACGTTCACCTTCGACGGTGAGCGTCGTGCTCGGTTTGCGTGCGAGGTCTGCGGGACGGAGAACCTGCTCGAGCTGCGATCGCAGGGCGCGTATCAGCGCGGCTACTGCAAGGGCAGGAAGTGTCGGAAGGTCACCAACCAGGAGCGTGTGCGATGACCTGGGCGCTCAAGGCCTCGAGCCTTGGTGGGCGTGGCTTAAATGACGGCGAAGCTCCCTCGGGCGGAGTGACGGCCTCCGCTGGCGGTCGGATCGCAGTCGGGACGACAAACCGTATCCCGGTCCGGCTCATGGCAGGGGCCACGTCTGCTCCAGGTCGTTCACAATGACCGCGGCATTGGTCGCGTTGGCGGCACTGATGGCGTCGCCCAGCGGCGGGACGATGCGGCCCCGCCAGTACGAGTTGTCGAAGGCGGAGCGCAAGCGGAAGGCGAAGGCCAAAGCGAAACGCAAACGCGAGAAGGCGTCGCGACGGAGGAACCGATGAAGTGTCCGCATTGCGGGAACGAGATCGAGCTGAAGGTCGCGCCGCTCGGCGGCGTGGTCGAGGGCTCGGCGCAGGACGGGACGCAGTTCGCGACCGGCCGCGCGATGGTCGACGTCAAGCACGTCGCGCCCTGCCAGGATTTCCTCAAGGACCCGGTCGGGTCGGTGCTCGGTGGCTGACGCACCGCCGCTTACGTGGCAGCCGTGGCCGGTGCCCGAGAAGTTCGGCGGCGGCTTCCGTGTCGTGCTGGGTGAGCCGGACGACAAGCTCCTCGTCGGCCGGCAGATCGGCGCCGTGCCGGGAACGCTGACGTACAAGGAGGCGCAGGCTCTCGCGAAGACGATGAACCGGCTCGAGGCCAAGGCGCGCGCCGTCGCGCCGCAACCGGAGGCGACACATGGCTGACGCAGTCGTAATACGCGAACGCACGAGCAGTGGCTGGGGCGTCCGCAAAGCCAACGCCGTGCCGTCGATGGGCCGGCCGCAGCCCGCCATCCGCGACTTGACGGGCGCCCCGATGACGATCAGCGGCCCGGCCGGCAGCGCGGGCCGCGGCTGGATCAACTCGATCGCCGCGAGCACCTGGTACACGCCGGGCCAGCCGGTCGCGCCGCAAGCGCCGCCCGAGACGCCGTATCGCGCGCTCGACTACCCGGTCGGCATCAACATCATGTACGTCCCCCGCAGCGAGGAGGATCTCACCTACGCCCAGCTGCGCTCGCTGTCGGATCTGTGGGACCTGCTCCGCATCGCGATCGAGAGCAAGAAGAGCCAGCTCTGCGCGCTCGACTGGACGATCCGCCCGGTGAAGGGGCTGGGCGAAAGCGCCGCCGACTACAAGGCGCGCGCGCAGCGGGACGACGTCGCCGGCAAGGCCGAGCAGATCCGCCAGATCTTCGATCACCCGAACGGGATCGACAAGTTCGACGCCTGGCTGCGGCCGGTGCTCGAGGACCTGATCGTCATGGACACGATGGCGATCGTGCGCGACCAGCGCGCGGGGCGCACGACGTTCGAGTACATCGACGGCGGCACGATCAAGCGGCTGCTCGACGTCAAGGGGCGCACGCCCGAAGCGCAGGACGGCGTCGCGTTCCAGCAGATCATCAAGGGCGTCCCGGCGGGCAACTACACCGAGGCCCAGCTGTTCTATCGCCGGCGCAATCCGCGGCCGCACAAGATCTACGGCATGAGCCCCGTCGAGCAGATCGCCTGGACGGTGAACTTCGCGATCCGCCGCGCCATCTACAAAATGAGCTACTACACCGAGGGCAACATCCCCGAGGCGTTCATCCAGCTGCCGGCGGACTGGGGCCTCGACCAGATCCGCGCCTTCTCGGAGTGGTTCAACTCGCTGCTCGCCGGCCAGCCCGACGTGCGCCGGCGCGCGTTCTTCCTGCCGGGCGTGTCAGGCAAAGACTCCGTTATCCCGATGAAGCAGGACACGCTGAAGGACGACATGGACGAGTGGCTCGCGCGCGTGGTGCGCGACGCACTCGATCTCTCGCCGCAGCCGTATGTGCGCGAGATGAACCGCGCCACCGCGCAGGCGGGCCAGGAGGCATCGCGCAACGAGGGTATCGCGCCGTGGACCAAGTTCCTCAAGGGCACCTTCACCGACCTGATCCAGAACAAGGACACCGGGCTCGGGGAGACGGATTTCGAGTTCTCGTTCGCCAACGAGGAAGAGTTTGACCAGCTAAAGAAGGCGCAGCGCCAGGCGCTGCAGGTGCGCAACGCCATCAAGGCGGTGAACGAGGCGCGCGCCGAGAATGGCGACGATCCCGTCGAGGGCGGCGATCAACCCGGGTTCGCGACGGCGACCGGCTACGTGCCCGTCACCAATTCACAGGAGAAGGACGACACCCTGCTCGAGGGCATGCAGGGCCGCAACGACGCGATGCAGCAGAACGCGCAAGCGGGGCAAGCCGGCAAGCCGAGCGACGGCGGCGACAACCCGGGCGGCAAGAATCAGCCGGCTGGCAACGTGCAGAAGGTCACCGCGGCGGATGCGTTTGCGAGTCGCCGGCAGCGGCGCCGGGCCGCCCAGTTCCAGTCCGTGCTCGAGCGCTTCCTGCAGGAGCAAGCGCGGCGCACAGCATCGCGGATCGCGCCGGCCTATGACCAGCGTCGCGTAGCGAAGGCGACGACGGGCGAGCTGATGAGCTTCGTCGAGGAAGCGGGCGTGGAGCTAGAGAAGTGATCTGCGTGCCGATGCCCATCGCTGACGTCGTGAAACTCATTCGCGGCGATCTGTATGGCGTGGTCTGGCCGGTGACGACGTCGCTGCCTGTTGACCCGTTCGACCGCGAGGAAGCGTGGATCGCGAGCGGCGACGGCACAACGTTCCACGAGTTCATCTCTCAGCGCACCCAACCTTATCACGACGTCGAATCGCAGCGCCAGCTGCAAGACGTGGCGCTCAAGGCCAGCCTGCCATCTGCCTATCAAGGGCTGCGCAAGTGACGCCCCGCAAGCTGCTCGACGTGATCGACGCCTATCTCGCCGATCCGAAGGTGCCGCTCGATCAGCGCCGCGCGGTCTGGGACGTCCTGGTTGCGCTCCGCGGCCCCGATCGCAAGAAGGACCGCAGGACGATGAAGCACAGCGTCGCGGCCGCGATCCGCGCGCATGCCTTCCCGCGCACCGCGCGGTTTCTGGCGCGTGAGGCGAAGCAGGGCTTCCGGCCGAAGTTCGATCGGAAGGCGAGCCTGCGCGACGTCGCTGAGGACCTCCAGGACGGCGGCGGTCACTACCACACGCACGCCTGGCGCGCGCTCCTCGCGCTGTCGAAACACGGGCCGGACAGTCGCGACTACCTCGAGGGCATGGATTGATGCAGCCCGGCACGTATCGCGAGACGGCCGCCTGCCCCTACTGCGCCAAGCCGATCCATCGCGAGACGGAGGTGCTGGGTCCGTTCCTGCGCTGGCGCGTCCTCCACGACGAGCCGCACTGCTACGAATGGAGCTCGGGCACCGTGGACCCGGACCTCATTATCGACGCGCTCGCGGCCGCACCGATCGAAGCCTCCGCACCGCCGGCGAAGGCCTTCAACCCGATCCTCGGCTGGGTCCGGGTCCGCGGCACCGTCAAGGTCAACGCGATGCTGTACGACGCGGTCCTCGCGCTGCCGGAGCGGTGGGCGGAAGAGCAGCTGCCCCACTCCGAAGATCTCTTCGGGATGATGGTCAACGAGCGTTGGCTCGTGTCGAACTGGCCGCTGATGTGGTTTCGGCTTGACACCGCGCTCGGCCGTCCGCTCACCGCCGAGCGCCTGGCGGAGTTGTGAAGACGCCCAAGGCGGACGTCCACTACCGCGACGCCACCGACCTCGCGCGCTCCTGCCGCACCTGCTGGAAGTACCGCGGCTCGCCGCGCTCCTCGGGCTACTGCCTGCTCATCGCCGGCGACATCTCTCCCGACGACACCTGCGACAACTGGGCGGCGAAGCGCGTGCGCAAGGGCGACCCCCCGACGAGCGCGCTCGACCAGCTACCGAATCATCGACTCAAGTGGGACAAGGTCCGGATCTTCGTCTTCAACGCGAAAGGCGAGCTACTGGCATTGCGGCGCGGCCCGCACCGCCACCGCGTGGGCCAGTGGGAGATGGTGCAGGGCTCGATCGAGCCGACCGACGCCTCACCCGAACAGGCGGCGCTCCGCGAGTTCCGCGAGGAGACCGGCTACACCCTCGCGGACCTCGAGGACTGGACCCAGATCAGCGAGCGCACCTATGCGGCGAGTCTGGTGCCGGGCGCCGGCGTGCCCGACATCACCAAGAACCCCGAAGACCCGCCCGAGCACGACGCCGTGCGCTTCGGCAAGCCCGAGATCGTGCTGTCGTGGTTTGGGCGCACGGCGCTGAAGGGCGACGACGGGATGGCGAAAGCCGCGCCCGTCGACGACGTCGAGCGGATCCTGCGCGCCGTGGCCTGGGATGACTTCGACGCGCTGACGCGGCTGATCGCGCCGGGGCTCGGCGAGGCGGCGAGCGAGGGCGTGGTCCAGGGCTTCCAGGACCTGGGCGTGGCCGATGACGAAGCGTTCGCGCTCGCCAGCGCCGACGCGATCGACTACGCGCGGACGCGGGCCGCGGACTTGATCGACGACATCGTGCCGACGACGAGGAACGGGATCCGCGCGCTGATCGAGACCGCGCTCGTCGACGGCTGGAGCGGCGACCAGTTGGCGCAAGCGATCCAGGACTCGGTCGGGTTCAGCGCCGATCGGGCCGCGCGCATCGCGAGTTTCGAGCTCGCGGCCGCGAATACGCAAGGCAACATGGTGGCGTGGCGCCGCTCGGGTGTGGTGAAAGGCAAGCAGTGGCTGCTCGGCAACGATCACGACGAGGATGACATCTGCGACCAGAACGCCGACGCCGGCGTGATCCCACTCGACGCACTGTTTCCGAGCGGGGACGATGGGCCGCCGGCGCATCCGGCCTGCGCGTGCGTCTGTGTGCCGGTGCTGCACGAGGACGATGGCGACGCCTGAGATCCGGAAGGCGCTCGGGATCGTGGAGGCCGCGCGCCAGCGGCTGCTGCTGGCTGCGAACCGCACCACTGGCCAGGACAAGCGCACGACGACGGCGGGGGCGCTGTTCTACATCCGCGAGCACGTCAACGCGGTCGACGAGCTGCTGGCCGAGGCGGAGAAGGTTTTGCAGACGGCTGCACTCGCGCAACTCTAGCGCGGTATATATCGGTATATACCCGACGACGGGTGGGGGGCGCGTTGAGGTTCACGGCAACGTGAGCGCAGCAGCGGCGCGCAGACGCCGGATCGCCAGGTGCCGAGTCCAAAGGGCTGTGACACGGCCAGCCACGGCGGGATCCGACGACGGGAAGCGACCCGCCCCACCCGACCTCAGGCTTGCGTAGGAAAATCGTTATTCACATATTCACACCCGTGAGGTAGGACCACACAACTGAGGCCAGTGAAGCGCTTCGATCGCACTGCGGTCGGGGCGCTTTTTTGTTGCCCGGAGGTCCGAGTTGCCCGAGCTCGAGACGCTGACCACGATCGCCTTCGCGCCGCTCGTCAAGTACAACGTGGCGAACGGGGAGTTCGCCGCCGTCGCGGCCAGCGAGCGCGTCGACCGCGCCGGCGAATCGTTCGACTACGAGAAGTCGAAGCCGTACTTCAAGGAGTGGAGCGAGACCTTCCGCAAGCGCACCCAGGGCAAGAGCCTCGGCAACGTGCGCGAGATGCACAAGGCGGAAGCGGTCGGCGTCCTCAAGGCCATCACCTTCGACGACAAGAACAAGCAGATCCTCATCCGCGGCCGGATCGTCGATCCCGTCACCAAGCGCAAATGCGAAGAGGGTGTCCTGACCGGCGTGTCGATCGGCGGGAGCTACGTCGGCGATCCGGTGCCCGACGCCAAGGATCCGCGCGTGCTGCGCTACGTCGCGCGGCCCACCGAGATCTCGGTCGTGGACGATCCCGCCAACGAGGACGCGACGTTCGAGCTGATCGGCGCCGATGGCGCCACCAAGATGATGAAGTTCGCGCCGCCCGTGGCCGAGACGATCGAAGCCGAGGCGGAAGAGGCGGCGTTCCGCGCGTCGCTGCTCGCCACCACTGTCCTCCGCAAATCCAACCCGAGGTTCTCGATGACGACCAAAGACGTCTCCCAAGACGAGCAGCTCGCGAAGGCGTTGAAGAAGCTCGCCAAGGCGCGCGCCCAGAAGATCGTCCGCAAAGCCTTCGGCATCGCCGACGGCACGAAGATCAAGGTCGGCGTGAAGGCCTACGTCGACGGGCTGATCAAAGCCGCCGTCGCCGATCGGCCGACGAAGGACGAGGTCACCAAGGCCAACGAGTCGATCGTCAACGGCCTGATCGAGGCGATCCGCTCGGGCCCGCTGCCCGACAAGAAGGTCGAGAAGGCGGCCGAGAGCGAGAGCCCGATCCGGCTGGTCGCGGACGACGAGGGCAAGACCGGCGAGAACCAGTCCGACGAGGCGAAGGCGCTGCGCAAGAGCATCGAGGACGCGAAGGGCAAGCTCGAGAAGCTCAACCAAGGCGGCGGCGAGCGCGGGGCCGATAACGGCCGGCGCTACGCGGCCGCGCTCTAACCGGAGGTCCCGATGTACGCATCGCCAGGCCAGATCATCGTCGAGTGGGTCGATCCCACGGAGGTCGTCACGGTCAGCCCGAAGACCGGCCGCAAGGTCGTCGTGAAGGCGTGGACCGAAGACGAGCTCCAGAAGGCGCTGCAGACCGCACCCCGCGCGGAAGGTCGCAACGGGATTCTCATCGGCGTGCGGAGCGGCGGCGTGCCCGCCGACGCCCTGCGCAAGCACGTCGGGGAAAACCTCCGCACCGACGGCGGCAGCGCGCTGATCATCGGCACGCAGACGTACACGAAGACGCTGTAAGCAGCACGCAGCACCACAACTGAGGCAAGCGATGGGCCCGGGTGCCACTGGCGCTCCGGGCCCTTTTTTTGTCCCCCGCTCAAGGAGTCCGACATGGTCGGCGGCATGAGCATCGACACGATCCTGCAAGCCCGGCGCCTGCTCTACGGCGGCGGCGGGGCGCTCTACCCCGGCATGACGGGCGGCCCGGCCGACTGGCTGCGGAAAACCGCGACCACGACCGGCCTCACGACCGGCACCGGCCTCGTCGAGTTCGATCTCGAGCGCATCGCGAAGCGCCTGTTCCCGGCGCATGCGCCGCTGCGCAACGAGATCCCGCGCGTCGGCCTCACCGGCCTCGGCTTCGGCACGCTCGCCAACTGGCGCTCCATCATCAACATCCAGAACACGCAGGTCTACGCCGGCGTGTCGGAAGGCAAGCGCGGCGGCCAGATCCAGTACCAGGAGAAAGACTTCTCCGCGACGTACTGCGGGCTGGGCCTCGAGTCGTTCGTCAACTTCGAGGCGGAGTACGCCGCGCTCGGCTACGACGACATCCTCGATACCGCGACGGTGACGCTGCTGCAGGCCGTGATGGTGCAGGAAGAGCTGCAGCTGCTCTTCGGCAACCCGTCCACGGGCGGCATCGCGCTCGGCACCACGCCGACGCCGACCGTCACGGACGCCGGCGGCTCGGGTTCCGGTTTCACCGCCACGGTCCAGACCGTGGCGTGCGCCGCCCTGACCCCGTGGGGCCTCATCATCGCGGGCGGCCCAGTCCCCGCCGGCAGCACGGCGAACTTCGTCATCTCGAACGCGCTGGTCGATCAGCAGACCCGCACCAACGCGGACGGCTCGACGGACACCGTGAACGGCGGCCACGCGATTCTGTCGGCCACGGGCACCGTGACGCCGACGGCGGGCCACAACGTGACCGCGACGGTCGCCGGCGTGAAAGGCGCGGCGGCCTACGCCTGGTATCTCGCGCCGAACGGCGGCGCGACGCTCTACCTCGCGGGCATCACGTCGATCCCGACGATCACCTGGACGCAGATCCCGTCAAACACGAACCAGACGTCGACGGCCGTGTCGCTGACGAGCGATCGCTCGGCGATGCTGCCGGTCGCGTTCGCCGGTCTCACGACGCTCGCCTTCGCGACGAGCGGCTGGGGAACGGGCGGCATCTTCACGCCGATGGGCGGGCTCGTCGGCAACCCCGCGGCCGGCGGCGCTTATTACAAGTCGCTCGCGGCCGCGGCGTTCAGCTTCACGGGCAACGCCTGCAACGAGCTCGACACGTCGCTCCGGTGGCTGTGGGACAACTACCGGATCTACGTCGACGAGGTCTGGGTGTCGGCCTACCAGGCGATGAAGCTGACGAACGGCATCGTCACGTCGGCCGCGCCGACCTACCGCATCGAGCTGCAGAACGGCCAGCAGCGCGTGACGGGCGGTGCGCTGGTCGCGCAGTACATCAACAAGTTCTCGCTCGGCGGCGCGACCACGCTGCCGATCCGCGTCCATCCGTACCTGCCCGACGGCTGGTGCTTCCTCAACCTGAAGACGATCACGGACAAGTATCCGATCGCGAACGTGACCGTCCCGGCGCGCGTGAAGGCACGGCGCGAGTACTACAGCGTCGCCTGGCCGGTGACGACCCGGCAGCGTCAGTACGGCGTCTACGTCGACGAGGTGCTCGAGCACTACATGCCGTTCGCGCTCGGCATGATCACGGACATCGCGTAAGCGAAGCGGAGCGATCACCAGGACGGGGCCGGGCCTCTATCGGCCGGCCCCGTTTCACAGGAGAGACGCACATGCCCGCAGCTGACAACCAGAAGTCGATGCAGACGCCGCCGGCGCCGGCGTT
>DATGEO010000018.1:0-6574 GCA_035310015.1 Candidatus Dormiibacterota bacterium
CTCAGCGGCGCGCGACGAGCGCCCGCACGATCCGGCCGAACAGCTCGCTCGCGCTGCCGGCGCCGAACCGCAGCACCTCGTCGACGTCGAACGACTCGTCGGCGGAGTCGGACGTGATGCGCACGCCGCCCCACGGCACGACGTTGGCGTGCGCGACCTGCGCCACGGCCGCCGTCTCCATGTCGAAGCAGGCGCCGTCCGGAAAGTCGTTGAGGATGCCGTCCCGGACCGACCGCGCGGTGATGATCTGGTCGCCCGTGAGGATCAGCCCGGTGCGCACGAGGGCCTGGTCCTCCACCACGCCGCGGGCGGCGGCAACCAGGCGTTCGGAGATGTCGTCACTCGCGGCGTACACCCGGCCGCCGCGAGCCGGGGTGAGGGGCCGGGCGTCGAAGTCGTGCTGCACCGCGCCGGAGGCGACGATCAGCCTTCCGGGCTGGGTCTCGCTCCGGATTCCGCCCGCGAGCCCGATGGAGATGAGGGCGCGCGGCGCCAGCACGTCGCACGCCCGCTGCGCCGCCATCGCCGCCGCCACCTTGCCCACGCCGCAGACGATCACCTCCAGCCGGTCGCTCGACTCGAGCGCGGCCGCCTCCTGCTCGAGGGCGGCCAGCACCACCACCCGCCGATCGCTCGAACTCATTCGCTTAAGCTTGACCGTCATCGACGCACGCTGGAAGGCTGTCGCACGAGGCGACGAGCCGGCCGACCTCGAGGGCCGCCTCTACGGCTGCCTGGCCAGCCGCCGGTGGGCCCGCGCCGTCGCCTCCGGCCAGCATCCCGACGAGGCCATGGACGCGCTCACCGACGAGGAATGGCTCGAGGCCATGCGCGCGCATCCGCGCATCGGCGAGCGGGGCGGCGACGCTCCGGTGAGCTCGGAGCGCGAGCAGAGCCGGGCGATGGAATCCTCGGCCGCGACGAAGGCCGCCCTGGCAGCCGAGAATCGAAGGTATGAGGAGCGCTTCGGCCACGTGTTTCTCATCCATGCGAGCGGCCGCAGCGGAGAGGAGATCCTGGCAGAGCTCCGGCGGCGCATGAGTAACGACCCCGCCACCGAGCTGGCCGAGGCGAAGGGCGAGCTGCGAAAGATCGCCCACCTTCGGATGAGGAACGTGCTCGGGTCATGAGCATCTCCACCCACGTCCTCGACACCATGCGCGGGACGCCGGCCGCCGGCCTGGCGGTGACCCTCAGCCGGCGCGAGCCCGACGGTGACTGGAAATCCATCGGCGAATCGGTGACGGACGCAGACGGCCGCGTGCGCCGGCTGAGCGAGGACGAGCTCGATGCCGGCGAGTACCAGCTGAGGTTCGACACCCGGCCGTACTTCCAGCGCTCCGGCCTGGACGCGTTCTATCCGGAGGTGCTGGTGGTCTTCAACCTCGAAGACGCGAGCGGTCACCTGCACATCCCGGTGCTGCTGAGCGCTTTCGGCTACACCACGTACAAGGGCACATGAAGACCTCGCGCATCGTCCTCGGCGACAACCAGTACGGCAAGGCGGAGACGCATGTGGTGCGCGTGGCCCGGTCGGGTGCGACGCACGAGATCACCGACTACAACGTCAGCGTGGCGCTGGCGGGCGACTTCGGCGCCAGCCATCTCACCGGCGACAACAGCAAGGTGGTGCCGACGGACACGCAGAAGAACACGGTGTTCGCGTTTGCAAAGGATCCGCCAGGCGAGCCTGAAGAGTTCGGTCTGCGGCTCGCGCGCCACTTTGTCGGGGAGTTCGAGGCCGTGGCCCGAGCGCGCGTGAGCATCGAATCGTTTGCATGGGCGCGCATCGAGGCCGGCGGCCGGCCGCACCCGCACGCGTTCGTGCGCGCGGGCTCGGAGAGGAGGCTTGCGGCGGTCACGTGCACGAAAAAGGACGAGTGGGTCGTCGCCGGCATCACCGACCTGGTCGTGTTGAAGTCGACGGGCTCTGAGTTCCATGGCTTTCCGCGTGACCGCTACACCACGCTCGAGGAGACAAGCGATCGCATCCTCGCCACGGCGGTAACCGCTCGCTGGCGCTACGCGGGCAGCGGCGTCAGCTGGGGCGAAGCGTTCATGGACGCGCGGAGCGTGATGCTCGAGGCTTTCGCGGTGAAGCACAGCCTCGCCCTTCAGCAGACGCTGTATGCGATGGGCGAGGCGGTGCTGGAAGCGCGACCGGAGATCGTCGAGGTTCGGCTCTCGATGCCGAACAAGCACCACTTCGCCGTCGACCTCGAGCCCTTCGGCCTCACCAACGAGAACGAGGTCTTCTACGCGGCCGACCGGCCGTACGGCCTGATCGAGGGCACCGTCACGCGCGACGACGCCCCCGAACCAGGCCACGCGTGGTGATGGACTTCCTGCAGCCCACCACCTGGCGCGAAGCGCTGGAGATGAAGGCCGAGCATCGCGACGCGACCCCGATCGCGGGTGGGACGGACGTGATGGTCGAGATCAACCTCGATCACCGGCGGCCCGCCGTGTTGATGGACCTGAACCGCGTGCGCGAGCTCACGGAGTGGGGTTTCGTCGGCGGGCTGCTGCGCGTCGGCGCCGGCGTGACGTACACCCGGATCATCGAGGAGATGGGCCAGTACGTGCCGGGGCTGGCGATCGCGTCGCGCACCGTGGGCTCGCCGCAGATCCGCAACCGCGGCACCGTCGGCGGCAACCTGGGCACGTCGTCACCGGCGGGCGACGCGCATCCGCCGCTGCTCGCGTCTCAAGGCTGGGTCGAGCTCGCCTCGACCTCCGGCACTCGCCGCGTGCCCGCCCGCGAGTTCTTCGTCGGCCCCAAGAAGAACGCGATGCGCGACGACGAGCTGGTGGCCGCCTTTCTCGTCGACCCCGCGCGCGGCGGGCAGGGCGGGCAGGGCGGGCATGGCGGGCAGCAGTTCGCCAAGGTCGGAACGCGCAACGCGATGGTCATCGCCGTCTGCTCGTTCGCGATCTCGATCGACGCCGAGCACCGGCGCGTGGGCACCGGCATCGGCTCGGCCGGCCCGACGCCGCTGGCCGCGACCGAGGCGGAGAAGTTCATCGCCGGCGAGCTCGACTGGGACAACCGCAAGGCCCCGAGCGCGGCGACGCTGGAGCGCTTCGGCACGCTGGTCGCGGCCGCCGCCAAGCCGATCAACGACGTCCGCGGCACCGCCGAATACCGCCGCCACGCGCTCGCGGTGATGGCGCGCCGCTGCCTGACCTGGGCGTGGGCCGCGTGAGGGTCGCGTGCCGGGTCAACGGCCGCCTTCGCGAGGCCGACGGCGTGTGGGAGGGCGAGAGCCTGCTCTACCTGCTGCGCGAACGCTTCGGGCTGTACGGGTCGAAGAACGCCTGCGAGCAGGGCGAGTGCGGTTCGTGCTCCGTCTACGTCGACGGCACGCTCGTCTGCGCGTGCCTGGTGCTCGCGGGCCAGGCCCAGGATCGCGAGGTGGTGACGGTCGAAGGCCTCGGCGACGCGGGCGGCCTGCACCGCGTCCAGCAGGCGTTCGTCGAGGCGGGCGCGGTGCAGTGCGGCTTCTGCACGCCGGGTTTCGTGGTCGCCACGCACGAGCTTCTCGGCCGGATTCCGAATCCGTCCGAGGCGGAGATCCGGGAAGCGCTGGCCGGCAACATCTGCCGCTGCACGGGCTACGCCAAGATCCTGGCCGCGGTTCGCTTGGCATCCCCTCTCCCGCATGCGGGAGAGGGTAGGGTGAGGGCTTGAGGGTCGGGGAGAGCGTTCCCCGCCCTGACGGCGCGGCCAAGGTCCAGGGCGCGTTCGAGTATTCGTCCGACCTCCGCGCGGACGGCATGCTGTGGGGAGCCACCGCGCGCAGCCCGCACCCCCACGCGCGGATCCGCTCGATCGACATCTCGGCGGCGCGCTCGATGCCGGGGGTGCACGTCGTGCTCACGCACGAGGACGTGCCCGGCCGCAATGCCTACGGTCTCGAGGTCCCCGACCAGCCGGTGCTCGCGGCGGGCGTCGTGAGGTGCTGGGGCGAGGCGGTGGCGCTGGTCGCGGCCGAGCATCCGGAGCAGGCGCGACGCGCGGCCCAGGCGGTGAAGGTGGATTACGAGGTGCTGGCGCCGCTCGTCGACCCCGAGGCGGCGCTTCGCGAAGGCGCCCCGCGGCTCCACCCGAATGGCAACGTGCTGCGCCACGTGAAGATCCGCCACGGCGACCAGTCCGCGCGCGCGGACGTGGTCGTGAAGGGCGAGTACGTCATCGGCATGCAGGACCAGGCGGCCCTCGGCCCGGAGTCCGGCCTCGCGGTTCCGCAGCCCGACGGCAGCGTGGACCTCTTGATCTCGACGCAGTGGCTGCACGTCGACCAGGAGCAGCTGTGCGCAGTTCTCGGCCTGCCCGCCGATAGGGTGCGGCTCACGATGGCCGGCATCGGCGGCGCCTTCGGCGCGCGCGAGGACCTGTCCATGCAGGCGCACGCGTGCCTGCTCGCGCTCGAGGGCGGCCGGCCGGTGAAGATGTCGTACTCGCGCCCGGAGTCGTTCGTCGGCCACGTGCACCGCCATCCGGGCGTGCTGCGCTACGAGCACGGCGCCGACCGCGACGGCAACCTCGTGTACGTGCGGGCGCGGATCCTGCTCGACGGTGGCGCCTACGCGTCGAGCTCGACCGCCGTCATCGCCAACGCCACCTGCTTCTCATGCGGACCGTACCGCGTGCCGAACGCGACCGTCGACGGCATCGTCGTCTACACCAACAACCCGCCGTGCGGCGCGATGCGCGGCTTCGGCTCGGTGCAGAACTGCTACGCGCACGAGGCCCAGATGGACAAGCTCGCGGCCGCGCTGGGCATGGATCCCGTCGAGCTGCGCATGCGCAACGCGCTGCGGACCGGAGACACCCTCATCACGGGCCAGGTGATCGACGGCCCGGTGCCGGTGGCGGAGCTCCTGCAGCGAGTCAAGAGATTTGCCGAGGCCGAGGGAGACGGAATCCTGCCGGGGGGCCTCTCCAACACCACCCACGGCGAGGGCGTGAAGCGCGGCGTGGGCTACGCGGCCGGCTTCAAGAACGTCGGCTACTCGGAGGGCTTCAACGACTACTCCACCGCGCGGGTCCGCCTGCGCGTGGTCGACGGGCGTCCCCGCGTCGAGGTCCACACCGCCGGCGCCGAGGTGGGCCAGGGCCTCGTCATGGTGCAGGCGCAGATCGCCGGCACCGAGCTGGGCGTGAACGACGTCGTCGTGCTGCCGGCGGACACCCACGTCGGCTCGGCGGGCTCGTCGTCGGCGTCGCGGCAGACCTACATCACCGGCGGCGCGGTCAAAGCCGCATCGGAAGCGGTGCGCGAACGGGTGCTCGCGCTCGCACGGGCCGAGCTGCGCGCGCCCAGCGGGCTCCGCATCGAAAACGAGAACGTCGTCACCGGCGAGGGCAAGGTCGTGGTCTCGCTCGCGACCCTTCTCGGCGATGAGGTCATCGAGGAGACGCGCGAATTCCGCCCTCGCCGCACGCATCGCCTCGACCCCGAGACGGGGCAGTCCGACGCGCACATGCAGTTCGCCTTCGCCGCGCACCGCGCCACGGTCGACGTCGACACCGAGCTCGGGCTCGTGAAGGTGGTGGAACTCGCGACGGCGCAGGACGTCGGCAAGGCGATCAACCCGCAGGCGGTCGAGGGGCAGCTGGAGGGCGGCGCCGCGCAGGGCCTGGGCCTCGCCTTGATGGAGGAGATCCAGGTCAAGGACGGCGTGATCCGCAACGCCTCGTTCACGGATTACCTGCTGCCGACGATCCTCGACATGCCGCCGGTGCGCATGGACGTGCTCGAGCTCGGCGACCCGCGCTCGCCCTACGGCCTGCGGGGCGTGGGGGAGCCGCCGGCGATCTCGTCCGGGCCGGCGGTCGTCGCCGCGGTCCGAGCCGCCACCGGTCGCGACATCTCTCGAGTCCCGGTGCGACCGCACGACCTCACCCTTTGAGCTTTCTCCTCAGGGCCGGCCTGGTCTACACGGGCAGCCGGGAGATAGAGAACGGCTGGGTGCACGTCCGCCACGGCGTGATCCTCGAGGTGGGCTCGGGCCCGGCACCACAAGCGGGTGAGGTCGTCGACGAGCCCAACTGCGTCGCGGTGCCGGGTCTCGTCAACGCGCACGACCACATGTACCAGTGGGCGACCCGCGGCTATGTCCCCGACGGCACGCTGTTCGAGTGGCTGCGGGCGCTGTACCCGGTCTGGGCGCGCATCGACGCCGGCACCGTCCGAGTCGCCGCCCGCGCGGCGATGGCGCGGCTGCTGCTGAGCGGCTGCACCCTGTCGACCGATCACCACTACGTGTTTCCGCGTGGCGCCGATGGGATCTTCGACGCGCTGGTGGAGACGGCCCGCGAGCTCGGCCTCAGATTTCATCCCTGCCGCGGGTCGATGTCGCTGGGCGAGTCGAAGGGCGGCCTGCCGCCGGACACCGTGGTCGAGGACGCGGACGCGATCCTGGCCGACACGGAGGCGATGATCTCGCGCCATCACGACCCCGGGCCTGGCTCGATGTGCCGGGTCGTGGTCGCGCCCTGCTCGCCGTTTTCGGTGACGCCGCAGCTGATGCGCGATTCGGCCGCGCTGGCGCGCCGGCGTGGAGTGCG
>DATGEO010000019.1:0-6107 GCA_035310015.1 Candidatus Dormiibacterota bacterium
TGGATCCTGCTGCTGGCGCCCGTGTGGATCCCGATCGTCTTTCCGTGGCCCGGCGCCTTCGCGGTCGCCGGCGGCGTCCTGGTCTTCGACGTCTACTGGCTGATCCGCTCGATCAACGTGGTCACCGGCGTGCACGACACCTTCGACCGCATGCGCCGCGACATGGCGCGCGACTGGCTGGCGATGTGCGTGCAGGACCGCGCGACCCGCGAGCGCGACCCGCTGCAGTACATCCACCTCTCGATCATTCCGACCTACACCGAGCCTTACCACGTGCTGGAGCGCACCGTGCAGGCCATCGTCGACGCCAACTATCCGCCCGAGCTGAAGATGGTCGCGATCATCACCCGGGACAGCGACAAGCCGGGCTGGGAGAACGTCGCGAAGCTCAAGGCCGCGTTCGGCGACAAGGTGCTCGGCTTCTATCACATCAAGGACGCGGTCGAGCCCGGTGTCGTCGTGGGGAAGTCGGCGGCCATGAACTGGGGCGGCCGGTGGATGAAGCAGGTGCTGACCGACGAGGGCTACGACCTGGACCACATCCTCGTCACCGACCTCGACTCCGACTACCGCGTCCACCCGCAGTACTTCGCGTGGATCAGCTGGCATCACTCACGTCAGGGCCTGCGCGACTACATCATCTGGCAGCCCGTGCCGCTGTTCCACAACAACATCTGGCAGGTGCCGATGGCGGTGCGCGTCATGTCCGCGAGCACCTCGCAGTGGCAGATGTTCCTGCACTCGCGGCCGCACCGCCTCGTCGCGTTCAGCAGCTATACGTGCAGCCTGCGGTTCATCCATCGCGTCGGCTACTGGGACAACGACGTCATCCCCGAGGACTCACGTTTCTACTGGAAGGCGTTCTTCACCTTCGGCAAACGGTTCTCGGTGAAATCGGTTTACCTGCCGCTGTATGGCGACTCGCCGCAGTCGCGCGACTACGCCTCGACGCACCAGTCTCAATACAGCCAGATCAAGCGGTGGGCGTGGGGCGTCACCGACGTGCCGTACGTCCTGATGCGGCTGTTCAAGCATCCCGAGATCCCGCTCCGGCTGCGGCTGCGGCGCTTCTCGATGCTGTTCTTCAACCACCTGAACTGGATCTTCCTGCCCCTGCTCCTGATGTTCGGGAGCTCGGCTCCGATCTGGTTCAGCCGTGACTTCTCGCTCACCGACCTCGGCCAGCAGATGTGGACCGCTTCGAGCATCATCCTGTCGGTCACGCTTTCGACCGTCCTGTTCTTCATGTACTTCGAGGCGCAGATGCTGCCGCCCAAGCCGCCGCGATGGCCGCGATGGCGCCGCGTCGCCGCGTACCTGCAGTACTTCGCCTACCCGGTGGTCGGGCTCGTGCTGAGCGTGCTGCCCGCGCTCGAGGCGCACACGCGGCTCCTGCTCGGCCGCTATCTCGAATACCGCGTCACGGAGAAAACATGAGCGAGAACACGACGTTCGCGGTCGGAGTCGTTCGCGATGGCTTTCGCGAGGTTCACGACAAGTTTCGCCAGCTCGTCGCGGGCATGGACCGCGAGGCGTTGAACTGGAGGCCGCATCCCGAAGCCAACTCGATTGCGGTCCTGGTGACGCACACGCTGGGCTCGGAGCGCGAGATGCTGGCGGCCGTTCGCGGCATCAAGATCCCGCGCGACCGGCCGTCCGAGTTTGCCGTCGAGGCGGATGCGGCCCACCTCGACAGGCTGCTCGACGAAGCCGACGGCTGGCTGGACGAGCATAGCGGCGCGATCAGCGCCGAGGACCTCACCGCCGGCCGTCCACGCGGCGACCGCCCGCCGCGTCCCGGCCTGGCCTGGCTGGTCACGAACTACGGCCACGCGCGCGAGCACCTCGCGCAGATGGAGCTGACGAAGCAGCTGTACGAAGGTTCCCGCCGCTAGGGCTGCGCTCTCAAGCTCCGCAGACCGGGCTGTTGACGATCCAGGGGAGGCAGAACTGCGGGCCGGCCAGCGCCCAGAGGGTGAGGAGCGCGATGACGGCAAGGCCGCCGACGAACACGGTGCCGGTGATGATGTTGCGCCCGGGAACCGGCCAGTGCTCCCACTTGAGCCGGTGCGCGATCTTCGGCCCGAACCCCGCGTCGAGGAACGGGAACACCAGCAGCGCCAGGATCACGATCGGAGGTATGACCAGCGAGAACACGAGCTCGTTGCCCAGCTTCAGGAACTGGAAGAGGAACAGGAAGTACCAGTCGGGCCGCGGGATCGTGACCGCTCGCGGGTCGGCCGACGCCTCGAGCTGAAGGTTCTTCTGCACGAAGGCGGCCAGCAGGCCGACCAGGATCATCATGAAGATGATGATCACGGGGTAGGGCCAGAAATGGTCCGGGAAGAAGGGGTGCGTCTCGTCGTCGGGCATGTCGTCGGCCAGGTGATGGCCGGCATCGCCCATGAGGATGGGGAAGAGGGCTAGCGACACCAGGATCGGGTAGAGGATGTGGTCGGGGCCGATCGGAAGCCGCTTCCACTCGGGTTCGAGCGTGTGGCCGGCGTGGCCATCGACCTCGATCAGGGCGACCTGGTCCGGGACGGTCGCGGTCGCCGCTCCGGGTCCCTGCTTCTTGAGGTCGCTCATCTTCACATTGGCTCCGAGATGCCGTGCGCGCGGATGAACCGGAAGTGCACGTACATGAGCAGCACGATCAAAGCGGGCAGGACGAAGACGTGAATGGTGAAGAATCGCTGCAGCGTCGGCGGACCCACGACCGGGCCGCCCTGGAGGATGTCTTTGATGGCGGCGCCGAGCCACGCCGGCGGCGCCGAGCCCGCGATCTTGATCGTGACCTCGGTGGCGAAATACGCCTTGGTGTCCCAGGGCAGGAGGTAGCCGGTGAGGGAGAACAACAGGACGATCAGAAGCATGATCACGCCGACGATCCAGTTCAGCTCGCGGGGCGCCCGGTAGGACCCGGTCCAGTAGACGCGCGCCATGTGCAGCAGGACCATGATGATCAGCAGGTTCGCGCCCCAGAAGTGGACGCCGCGGATGAGCCAGCCCAGGAACACCTGGTTCTGGATGAACTCCACGCTCTGGTAGGCGGGAGCGGGGTTGCCGGTGGCGTCGGGGACGTAGTACAGGGCCAGCAGGATGCCGGTCACCAGCTGCAGCGTGATCAGGATGAAGACCATCCCGCCGAAGCAGTAGTAGAAGGCGTTCGCGTAGTTCGGCACTCGCTGGTACAGCGCCTCGTCGACGGCCTTGGTGAACGGATAGCGCTCGTCGAGCCAGTTGACCACTGCCACCTGCACGTCGCGCGGGTGCGGGATCGCCATCAGCGCGCCTCAGAAACCCAGGATGATGCCATCGACGCTGATGGAGTTCGGATCACCGCCGTCCTGCCGCCAGGTCAGGTCGGAGAGGGGGTAGGCGGCCGGACCGTGGAGCACGGTCCCGTCGAAGTGGAAACGTGACCCGTGGCAGGGGCAGTCGAAGCTCTTTTTGGTGCTGTTGATCGCCACCGAGCAGCCGAGGTGCGAGCAGTTGATCGCCAGGCAGCGCACCTTGCCCTGGTCGTCCTTCACCAGAAAGCCCCCGAACGCGAGGTCGCCCGGCGCGTTGTCGCCGCCGCCGTCGGCCATGATGAAGGCCGAGTTCGGCGTCTTCGGTGCGTAGAACTGGACCGCCTCTCCGTTCTGGATGTCGGTGACCGCCTTGGCCAGCGAGACCTTGATCGCGGTCTTCTTCTGGCCCTTCGGCGGAGCCGGCCAGAGGAAGACGAGGATCGGAAGGACGCCGGTGACGGCGATCGAGGTGAGCAAACCCGACATCGTCCAACCGATGAAAGTTCTCCGTGTGAACCTCCTCGGTGAATCAGCCATCCGACCCGAATTCTAGCTTGGCCGCTGGGGCTATTGCGACCCCGGCGACGGCGGCAGGCCAACCGCCTCGCGCACCTCGGAGATGGTCGTGCGCGCCACCGCGCGCGCGCGCTCGCTGCCCTCGTCGAGCAGCTGGGTGACGGCGGCCGGCGTGAGCTCGGCCCGCGCCTCGCGGAACGGGCGGAAGGTCTCGATCATCCGCTCGGCGAGGATCTTCTTCTTCTCGCCGCAGCCGATCTTGGCCTTGCGGCACAGGTCCCAGTAGTGCTCCCAGTCGTCGAAGAAGAACTTGTAGAAGGCGCACACGTTGCAGGTGCGCGGATGACCAGGCTGGGTCATGTACGTGCGCTTGACGTCGGTGACCATGCTCATCACCTGCTTGCGCAGCACCGCCGGCTCGTCGGTGACGCCGATGATGTTGCCGACGGTTTTCGACATCCGCTGCTTGCCGTCCGTGCCGCGAACGAGCGGTGACTCGGTGAGCAGCGCGCGCGGCTCGGGGAAGACCGGCGAATAAGTGCGGTTGAACCTGCGCACCACCTCGCGGATCAGCTCGAGGTGCGCCAGCTGGTCTTTGCCGACGGGCACGCCGACGCCCTTGACGATGACGATGTCCGCGCCCTGCAGCACCGGGTACGAGACCAGGCCCAGGTTCACGTTGTCGGGGTGCTTCTTGGCCATCTCCTTGAACGTCGGCGTGCGCAGCACCCAGCTCATCGGCGTGACCATCGACAGGAGGAGGGTGAGCTCGGCGACCTCGGGCACCTTCGACTGCTGGTAGACCACGCTGCGCTTGGGGTCGATTCCCACCGCGAGGAGGTCCGCGGTGAGGTCGAAGACCTTGTCCTCGACCTTGTGCCCGTCGGGCTCGGTGGTGAGGGCGTGGTAGTCGGCGATGAAGTAGTAGCAGTCGTACTCCTTCTGGAGCTCGACCCAGTTCTTGGCCGCACCCAGGTAGTTGCCGAGGTGAAAGCGGCCTGTCGGCCGTATCCCGCTGAGCACCCTCATGCGTTCCGGCATAGGTGGCCGAGTTTAGGGGAACGGGGATCTACGATTGAAGGAGTTGTCCGAGATCGACGTCCCAGCAGCCAGGCCCGCGCGCGCCGGGCTCGGCTCCCGAGCGCTCCGCAACACCGCGCTCGTGCTCTCGGCCAAGGTCATCGCCCGCCTGATCGCGCTGGTGACCGTGCTGTACATGATCCGGAAGCTCGGCACGGCCCACTACGGGTCGTTCACCGTGCTCATCAACCTCACGGCCATCGTCAGCGTCGTCCTCGACCTCGGCTTCAACGTCCTGTTCGTGCGCGAGGGCGCACGCCACCACGCCGAGATCCAGCGCTACATGCGCAACGTGATGTCGATCCGGCTGCTCATGTCGGTGGTGGCCTTCGGGCTGCTGGCGGCGATCGTCTACCCCCTCGGGCTGGGCGAGCTGCTCGTCCCGGGCTTCCTGCTGATGGTTTTCACGTCCTACGCGTCGCTGCTGCGCAACGGCCTGTACGCCGTCCAGCAGCTGGGCTGGGAGGCGATCGCCGTCGTGCTCGAAAGCGTCGTGCTGCTGGCCCTGGTGCTCTATGGCGGCCGCACCAACCAGGGCGTCGGCTATTTCGTGTGGGCGTACGCCGCTCAGTACGCGTTCAGCTGCGTCTACTTTCTGATCGTGCTCGCGGTCAAGAGGATCGGAACGCCGGGCTGGCGATTCGAGCGCGTGCTGCTGCGCCAGTGGTTCTGGAAGGGGCTTCCGTTCGCGCTGACCTTCGTCCTGACCATCCTCTATTTCCGCATCGACCAGCCGCTCATCTACGTGATCCGCTCCGAATACGAATCCGCGCTGTACGGCGCCGCCTACAAGCCGATCGAGTCGCTGCTCTTCGTGCCCATCACCTTTCTGTCGGTCGTGTTCCCCGTGCTCGCGGTGTACCACCGCGAGCGGCCGAAGGAGATGATCGAAGCCGTCAACCGCTTCTACAAGGCCCTGTTCCTGATGGGCTGTCCGACCGCCATCGGCATCTTCGTGCTGGCCCATCCGCTCACGCCGCTGCTGCTCGGCCACGACTTCACGCGCTCCGAGCCGGCCCTCCGGGTGCTGGCGCTGGCGCTCGGCATCGGGTTCGTCAACAACGCGTTCATCGGAGCTCTCAACGCGTCCGATCGCCAGGCATCCTTCACGTGGGCGGCGGCGTGGAGCCTCGTCGCTAACCTCGCGCTGAACCTGACGCTGATCCCTCTCTTCGGCTACCAGGGCGCGAGCTGGGCCACGGTCGCGACGGAGCT
>DATGEO010000020.1:0-7450 GCA_035310015.1 Candidatus Dormiibacterota bacterium
AGCACCGCGCCCTCGTAGACGTAACGGCCCGCGCCCGCCTGCTCGTATCCGAGCTGGGCGCGTGTCAGTCCGGTGACGACATAGAAGGCGACGAGCGCGGCGGCGACGCCGAGGGCAAGGGTGTCAGGGCGCCGGCGCCACCAGCTCCACGCCAGCAGCGCTACCGCCGCGACCAGCGCCGGTGGCCCCCACCAGCCGCCCTCCCCGATCACGCCAGCGGCCGCCTCCCCCAGTCCCCAGAGCGCGTACAGGGGCATCAGGGCGACCGTGCGGAGCGTCGGCGGGGGGTTGGGGGCGGCGCCGAACCGGCCGTACAGGAGGTACCAGCCGGCGAGCAGGATCGCGAGCGGGGCAAACCAGATCAGGTCGCGGCGGCGCTCCCGTGTCAGGACGAGGAAGGCGGCGACGGCCAGGGCGAAGAAAGCACCGATCCCGGAGAACATCAAGGAGGCGGCCGTGAGGGCCACGGTGGCGGCGAGCGCCATGCGGCCGCGCCGCTGCACCGTCAGCAGCGCCCCGAGCCCGCAGGTGACGGATCCCACGAACCCGATCTGAAACGCCCACAGCAGGTTCTCCCAGCCGGCCCCGAGCACGAGCAGGAGCATGGCCGCGCCCAGCGCGACGAGATCTCCCGCCCGCTTCCGCACGAGCTCGAACAGCAGGACGGCGTTGAGGCCGTGAAGCACGGCGAGCACGGCCATGTACGGGACGTAAGTGCTCAGCCCCGCCGTGTTCAGGAGAAAGGCATAGACCAGGCGAGGGATCAAAACCAGGTGTTCGTTGTGCGGCTGCAGGTAGCTCGTCCAGTCCCACGCCGGCGCCGCGAGGATGAAGTCCCACTCGTCGAAGTAGAAGGTGTAGCCACGGGAAAGCGCCAGGAGTGCGACCGCCGTGACGGCCGCCGCCGCGGCGACGATGAGGGTTCCCCACCGGAGGCGCACATCGGCGACCGTCACGCCGGTGCGGCCGAGGTCTGCGGCGCGGCGAATCGGGCCGGCAGGCAGAGCAGCACGAACCACACGCCGACGGCGATCAAGAGAGGCAGCGGCCGCAGCGGCCAGGCGAGCTCGATGGTGATCGCGACGACGACCAGCCACGCGCGCTGCCAGGGCGGGGGGTTCGCGCGCCAGAAGAGCCAGGCCGCGCCGGCGAGGACCGTGAAGTCCTGGAGGTGCCAGTACGTCGCCCCGAACACGCTCGCGACCAGGCCGAGAGCGAAGAGCCGCGCGTCGATCGAGGCGCGCTGCGCGTAAGCGGCGACGCCAGCGATGACCACGATCACGGCCTGGGCCGCGTAGCTGAGGGCGCCGGGCCCGAGCACGTAGGCGAGCGTGAAGTAGCGGTTGTTGACCAGCGGCTGCGCCTCGGCCAGCAGGCTCCGGTAGTCATTCAGCCCGCCCGCGCCGAGCATCGCCAGCGAGAGGATGGCCAGCACGCCCACGGTCGCCGCCCAGGCCGCGACGATCCGCCACCGCCACGCCGCCAGCAGGACGACGGGGAGCGCCAGCGCGAGCTGGGGCTTGAGGCTCATGCCCACCCCCAGCACGACGCCCGCCGCGTAGTGCCGGCCGCCCTCCGCCAGCCTCCAGGCCGCCAGCACCGCCAGCATCACGACCAGCGCCGGCTGGCCGTAGGCCAGGCTGTAGAGCACCGGGTACCACGCGATCGCGCCCAGCAGCCACAGCCAGCGCGTGAGCCCGGAGCCGGGGGCGGCGATCCACCACGCCGCGACCAGCGCCGCCAGCGAAATCAGCGTCCAGGCGTAAAAGGCGCTGCCCGCGCCGAGCGGCGTGAGGGGCGCTGTCAGCCAGGCGAGCGGCGGCGGCGCGAGGTAGCGCTGGCCGTCGTTGAAGAACACGCCGGGCCGCAGCTCGGTGAACAGCTCGTGCTGCAGGGCGAGCGAGTAGATCCGGCTCCAGCCGTGCTCGAAACCGATGCGCACGGCGATGAAGGCGAGAGTGAAGTCGCTGTCCCGCGGATCACGAATGACCGGGAGCATCGTCCAGTAGCCGGTGATCGCCGCGACCAGGGCGAGGAACCAGGCAAGCGCGGCGGCGCCTAACCTCCGGCTAGCCGCGCTCCGCCAGAGGAACCGGCTTCCGGGGTTCTGGCCCGATGTACTCCGACTGGGGCCTGATGAGCCGGTTGTGCCCGGCTTGCTCCAGGACATGCGCGGACCATCCTGCAACGCGGGACACCGCAAAAGTCGGTGGAAACAGATCTTTCGGCAGTCCGATCGCCTGGAGCACGCCCGCCGAATAGAACTCGACGTTCGTCGCCTGCGGGCGTTCCGGGTGCTCCTCGTGCAGGATGGTGAGGGCGGTCTCCTCGACCTTCGACGCGAGGGCGTAGAACTTCGGGTTGAGCCGTTCGCACATCGCCTTCAGGATCCGCGCGCGGGGGTCGTACGTGCGGTACACGCGATGGCCGAAGCCCATGAAGCGCTCCTTGTGCTTGCGGGCCTCGCGCATCCAGTGCTCCGCGTTCTCCGGCGTGCCGATCTGCTCGAGCTGCTCGAGCACCGCCGACGGCGCGCCTCCGTGGGCGGGGCCCTTCAACGCGCCGATCGCCCCGACGAGGCACGAGGCGAGGTCGGAGTCGGTCGAGGCGATGACGCGCGCCGTGAACGTCGACGCGTTCATGCCGTGGTCCGCCAGCAGCACCAGGTAGGTGTTGAGCGCATGCACGAGCTCCGGCGCTGCCTCTTTGCCGTTGAGCATGTACAGGTAGTTGGCCGCGTGGCCGAGGTCGGCGCGCGGCTTGACGGGCTCGAGGCCCTGGCGCAGCCGGTGGAAGGCCGCGAGCACGGTCGGGAAGGAGGCGGTGGCGTGGATCGCGTGGCCGAGCGTCGGCTTTTCGAGGTGAGGCGTGACGCCCTGGACCGAGACGATGCTGCGCAGCACGTCCATCGGATCGGAGTCCTTCGGCAGCGCGGTGAGCGCGGTCAGGGCGGCGTTGGTGAGCAAGCGCGACCCCGACAGCTGCGCGGCCAGGCCGTCGAGCTCGGCCCGCGTCGGCAGGGACCCGAACCAGAAGAGGTGGGCGACCTCCTCGAACGACATGTTCTCGGCCAGGTCGGCGATCACGTAGCCGCGATAGACCAGCCTGCCGTTGGCTCCGTCGACCAGCGAGATCTCCGTCTGCGCGGCGACGATGCCCTCGAGCCCGGGGACGTACTCGCTCGGCATCAGCGCCGTTCCACGGCGAGCGGCTTCTTGCCGGGCTCCGGGCCCACCCACTGCGATGCGGGCCGGATGATGCGCAGGTCCGCCATCGACTCGAGCACGTGCGCCGTCCAGCCGGCGACGCGAGAGGTGGCGAAGATGCACGTGAAGAGCTCTTTCGGAATGCCCGCGCCGGTGAGCACGACGGACGCCCAGAAGTCGACGTTGGTCGCGTTGGGGCGCTCGGGGTGCGCCTCGTGCAGGATCTTCAGCGCGACCTCTTCGGTGTGCGCGGCGAGCTGGTGCAGCTTGGGGTCGGCGGACTTCGCGAGCTCCCTCAGGATCTTGGCGCGCGGGTCGTAGGTCCGGTAAACGCGGTGGCCGAAGCCCGGGAAGCGCGCGTGCTTCGCGTGCTGCTCCTCCATGTACCTGTCGACGTTCTCGATCGAGCCGATGTTGTCGAGCATCGTCCGCGCGGCGTACGTCGCGCCGCCGTGAGCGGGGCCCTTCAGGGCGCCGATCGCTCCGACCACGCATGACGTGAGGTCGCTGCCGGTCGACGCGATCACCCGCGCGGTGAAGGTCGAGGCGTTGAGGCCGTGGTCGGCCAGCAGCACCAGGTACTGGTCGAGCCAGTGCACGCGCTCGGTGGCCGGCTCCTGGGCCTCCATCATCCAGATGAGGTTGGCGGCGTGGCTGAGCTCGGGACGCGGCTCGACGAGGTCCTTCTTCTGGCGGCGGCGCCACGCGCTGGCCACGATCGTGGGGACGACGGCGGTCAGGGCGATGGCCTCATCGAGGCTCGGCTTGGCCAGAGACTTCGTCGCGCCCTGCGCCGACAGCACGGTGCGGAGCGTGTCCATCGGGTCGGTCGCGGGATCCATGCCGGCAAGCGCGGCGCGGGCTGGGGCGTTGAGGGGCCGCGCGGCGTTCATCAGCCGGCGCAGGTCGTCGAGCTCGGACCGCGACGGCAGCTCGCCGTTCCACAGCAGGTAGGCCGTCTCTTCGAAGCCGGCCGCGGGCGCGAGGTCTTCGATGAGGTAACCGCCGCGGTAGATCAGCCGGCCGCCGGCGCCGTCGACCTCGCTGACCGCGGTCTGCGCTGCGACCACACCTTCGAGCCCTGGACTAAATTCCGGATGCTGCCCCGGTTCGGTCACAGCACAAATCTTAGGGAGACTGGGGAAACCCTAATGAGGGTGCGACCCGGTGCCGGGATCCATGTGCACGTCGAGGCGTACCGCCGGCACCTGGTGCTCGACCTCGTGCTCTACCGCCTGGGCGATGTCGTGCGCCTGCGCGAGCGTCGCGTCGGGGGGGCAGTCGACGTGCAGGATCGCGACCAGCTCGCGGCCCACCCAACGCGCTCGGACGTCGTGCACGCCGAGCACGCCTTTGACCCCAGTCGCGGCTTTCGTGATCTGGTCGATGACGTCGGGGTCGACCGCGTCCATCATCCGCAGGACCAGGCGGCTCACCGTGCCCGCGAGGATGTAGACGATCGCGATCGTGATCGCGAGGCCCGCGAGAGGGTCCGCGATGGCAAAACCCATCCACGCGAGCAGCAGCCCGACGAAGGCACCCGCCGAAACCAGGGCGTCGAGGCGGGAGTGGAGGCCGTCGGCCTCCAGCGCCACCGATTTGATGCGCCGGCCGACGCGGATCTTGTACTCGGACGCGACGACGTTCGCGACCACGCCGATGAGCGCCCCCACCATCGCCGGCACGGAATGCGAGTAGCCCTCGGTCGAAATCAGGCGTCCGAGCGACTCGAAGGCCGCGGCGGCGGCCGTGAAGACGATGACGATGACGATGACCAGCGTCGCGACGTCCTCGACGCGCCCGAAGCCGGACGTGAAGCGGCGCGTGGCGGGGCGGCGCGCGACGGCGAAGGCGGCGAGGAGCACGAGGGTCGTGAGCACGTCGCCGGCGTTGTGCAGCGCGTCGGCGAGCACGCCGGCCGAGTGGCCGGCCGCGGAAGTGGCGAACTCGATGGCGGAAGCGGCCCCCAGCAGCACCGCGCTGACGACGACCGCCCGGTTCGCATCCCGGTCGTCGGGCGCCGCGTGGCTGTGGCCTTCGGTCACCCGCACATTCTCGTGGTGGCGGCTTTCCGCGCGTTTGGTGCAAGACGTGCGCTTCGAGGGCAGTGGATACGCACGTTTTGCGCAAAACGTGCGCAATGCGAGTCGGCGGCCTAGACCATCCCCAGCTCCCAGCGCGCCTCTTCCGACATGCGCTCCGGGGTCCAGACCGGTTCGTAGACGATGTCGACGCCGGCGTCGTCGATGCCCGGCAGCGTGAGCAGGTGGTCGCGCACGTCGGCCATGACGTCGCTCGCCATCGGGCAGCCGAGCGCGGTCAGCGTCATCTTCACGTCGACCCGCTCCGGCTTGATGGCTATGTCGTAGATCAGCCCAAGGTCGACGATGTTCACCGGGATCTCCGGGTCGAAGCACTGGCGCAGCACCTCGATCACGTCCTCCGGCTTGACCGTGGCGCCCGGCGCGACCTGGGTCGTGGGGGCGTAGTCGGTCATGGAACCTCCAGAGGCAAGCCTGCCTTTCGCCAGGCGTCGGTTCCTCCGCGAAAGTTCACGATGTCTTTGCTACCCAGGGCGGCCGCCATCTCGGCGGCGATCGCCGATCGGTTTCCAACGGCGCACACGAAGAGGGTCCGATCACGGAACTTGTGAGCATGAGGCTGCTTGACGATCTGATCGAGCACGATGTGCCTGGCTCCCGGAATGTGGCCGCGCTTCCATTCCCAGTCGTCCCTCACATCGATGACCTCATAGCCGGCATCGATGAGCTTCTGGACCTCGTCGACATGCACTTCGCGAAACGGCGCTTCTTCGTCGATTCTCTTCATTCCTTACTCCTCGTCCTCGTCATCACCCGCGAGCCCGTACGCTCCGACCTTCAATACCTTCAGCGACAGCAGCGCGCACTTGATTCGCGCCGGCGAGATGTCGATCCCAAGCTCGCCGAGCACGTCGTCCCTGTTGATCTTCCGCGCGTCCTCCAGCGTCAAACCTTTCAACCGCTCGGTCAGCAGCGAAGCCGACGCCTGCGAGATGGCGCAGCCGCGGCCGTGGAAGCGGATGTCCTCGATCACGCCGTCCTTCACCCGGAAGTCCATGCCGACCACGTCGCCGCAGAGCGGGTTGTCCTCCTCGTGCGTGATGTCGGGGTGCTCGAGGCGGCCGTAGTTGCGCGGGTTCTTGTAGTGGTCGAGGATGTACTCGCGGTAGAACTGGTCGTCGGCGCTTGGCTGCGTGGTGCTCACTTGAAGATCCTCTGGGTCTCTTTGATGGAACCCACCAGCCGGTCGACTTCATCCTTCTGCGTGTAGATGTAGAACGACACGCGGGCGGTCGCGGGCACGCCGAGCCGCGTCATCAGCGGCATCGCGCAGTGGTGGCCGGCGCGCAGGCAGACCTGGTCGCGGTCGGCGATCGTCGCCAGGTCGTGCGGGTGGATGCCGTCCAGCGAGAACGAGATGACGCCGGCGCGGCGAGACGGCGGCGGTCCGTACATCGTCAGGCCTTCGATCTCGCTCAGGGCCTCGTACGCGTATTCGGTGATCTCGCGCTCGTGCGCACGGACGTCCTCCATCCCAATGCCGTTCAGATAGTCGACGGCGGCGCCGAGGCCGATGACCTCGGCGATGGCCTGCGTCCCGGCCTCGAACTTCCACGGCAGGTCGTGATACGTGGTGCCCTCGACGCGGACGGTCTTGATCATGTCGCCGCCGGCCATGAACGGCTGCATCGCCTCGAGGAGCTCCCGCCGTCCGTAGAGCACGCCGGCGCCGGTCGGGCCCAGCATCTTGTGACCGCTGAAGGCGTAGAAGTCGCAGCCCAGCGCGCGCACGTCGACCCCTCGGTGCGGGGCGCCCTGGGCGCCGTCGACCAGCACGGTGGCGCCCGCCTGCTTCGCAGCCGCGACCATCTCGTCGACGGGATTGATGGTGCCCAGCGCGTTGCTGACCTGGCTGAAGGCGACGAGCTTCGGACCCTGCTCAAGCAGATCCCTGAACTGGTCCAGGCGCAGCTCGCCCCGCTCGTCGATGTCGACGTACTCGATGTGCGCGCCGTTGGCGGCGGCGAGGATCTGCCAGGGGACGATGTTCGAGTGGTGGTCGAGAATGGTCAGGACGATCAGGTCGCCGGTCCTGACGTTGGAGCGGCCCCACGAGTACGCGACCAGGTTGATCGCCTCGGTCGTGCCGCGGGTGTAGATGATCTCCTTGGTCGACGCCGCGTTGATGAAGGCGCGGATCTT
>DATGEO010000021.1:0-10527 GCA_035310015.1 Candidatus Dormiibacterota bacterium
GCTCGATGCGGCGGCCGACCTTGGCGCCCGCCGCTGGCGCACCTTGCGCGATGTGGTTCTCCCGCTGGTCCTGCCGGGCGTGGTCGCCGGATCGATCTTTACGTTCTCGCTGACGCTCGGCGACTACATCACGCCGATCCTCGTCGGCGGGGCTAGCTCGCAGTTCATCGGCAACGTGGTCTACAACAACATCGGCATCGCCAACAACGTGCCGTTCGCGGCCGCGCTGGCGACGGTGCCGGTGGCGATCATGGCGGTCTACCTGCTGATCGCCAAGCGCCTCGGGGCGTTCGAGGCCCTGTAGATGGAAAGCTACTGGACTCGGATGGCGCTGCGGCTGTGGGCCGTCCTGGTGATGCTCTTCCTCTTCATCCCGATCCTCGTGATCTTTCTCTACGCCTTCAACCAGTCGAACATCGAGACGTGGCCGATCTCGGGTCTCAGCACGAAGTGGATCGTCAGCACCTGGAACGACCCCGAGGTCCAGACGTCTCTGGTGCTGTCCATCAAGACCGCGCTGGCGGCCACTTTGCTCGCGCTGATCCTCGGCTCGTGTGCCGCATTCGCGATCTACCGCACGTCGTTTTTCGGCCGCGACGCCATCAGCTTCCTGTTCGTGCTCCCGCTCGCGCTGCCCGGGATCATCACCGGCATCGCTCTGCGCGCCTTCTTCAACTTCAACAACTTCGAGCTGTCGATCTGGACGATCATCGCCGGCCACACGACCTTCTGCATCGTCGTCGTGTACAACAACGTGCTCGCGCGGCTGCGGCGCACGCAGGGCTCGCTCATCGAGGCGGCGATGGACCTCGGCGCCAACGGCGTGCGCACCTTCGTCGACGTCACACTGCCGCTCATCTCCACGTCCCTCGTCGCGGGCGCGATGCTGGCGTTCGCACTTTCCTTCGACGAGGTCATCGTCACGACCTTCACCGCGGGCGCGCAGAACACGCTGCCCATCTGGATCTTCGCCCAGCTGCGCACCGGCCGCCACCTGCCCGAGGTCAACGTCGTGGTTTCGCTGGTGATCCTGGTGACGATCATCCCTGTCGTGCTTGCCGCGCGGCTCACCGGAGGAGGCGGTGCGGCGCGCGTGCCCGCCGCCCGCTAGCGTCGACGCCGGCGCGCTCCGGCGATTCTGAGGAAACTTTAAGGAACCCCTGACAGTTCTCCCAGTTGCCGGGGGCAACCTTTGAGCCATGTCAGACGAGCAAACCAACCAGCCCGCAATGCCACTGCCTGAGCCACAGCTGAGCCTGGCGCCGCCCGTTACGGCCGCGCCGGCCGGCCCCGTTTCCGCACCGCCCCCGCGCCAGGGCGCCACCCGCGGCCTGGCGGTCGCGATCATCGCGGCCGTCGCGCTGGCCACCGGTGGCGGCATCGGCATCGGCTGGGCCCTCGCCGGCGCCATCAACTCGCACGGCACGACCCACGCTTCGATCCCGACCGTCTCCCCGGCCGCGAACAGCAAGTCGTCCAATCCCGCGTCGGTCGCGGCGAAGGTGGCGCCGGCGGTCGTGGACATCAACAGCACCATCCAGGGCGCGAGCGCCACCGAGCAGGCGGCCGGCACTGGCCTGATCCTCGACTCGACCGGCGACATCCTCACCAACAACCACGCCGTCGCGGGCTCGATCAGCCTGCGCGTCGCCTTCCAGGGCCGGAGCGGCAGCTACGCCGCCACCGTGGTCGGAGTCGACCCCACCGAGGACCTCGCCCTGATCCACGTCGACGGCGTGTCCGGCCTGCCGGTCGTGACGCTTGCTAACTCGTCGAACGTGAAGATCGGCGACAGCGTGCTCGCCATCGGCAACGCGCTCGGCCTCGGCGGCGCGCCGCGCGTGACCCAGGGTTACGTCACGGACCTGGACCAGACCATCACCGCCAGCGAGAACGGCTCGAACTCGGAGACCCTGCACGGCATGATCCAGTCCGACGCCGAGATCAGCCCCGGCGACTCGGGCGGCGCGCTCGTCAACACCGGCGCCCAGGTGATCGGCATCATCACCGCCGGCGAGGCGACCAGCTTCCGCACCGACACCTCGACCGTGGCCTACGCCATCCCGTCCAGCACCGCGGCCTCGATCGCCAACCAGATCCTGGAGGGCCGGGCCGGCGGCGGCGTCATCATCGGCCAGGTCGGCCACCTGGGCGTGGGCGTCGACACGCTCGACGCGGAGACCGCCGCCCAGCTCGGGCTGAGCATCACGTCGGGCGCGCTCGTGCGAACGGTCGAGAACGGCTCGCCGGCCGCGGGCGCGGGCATCCTGCCGGGCGCGGTGATCACCGCCATCAACAGCACGACCATCGACGGCGCGAAGGCGCTCGGCACCACTCTGCAGCAGTTCAAGCCGGGCGACTCGGTCAAGGTCACCTGGTTCTATCAGGGCGCCAGCCGCACGGCGACCGTCACGCTGACGACCGGGCCCGCCGTCTAAAACCGACCGCACCCCCAAGAGCCACGGGCGACAATCACCGTCCGTGGCTCGAACCCGTTTGCGCCGAGCTCTGCTGAACCCCGCCGCGTGGGTCGTGCCCTACATGGCGCTCTGGTTCGTCGTGGCCCTGCTGCCGATCCAGCCGACCGACCTCGACATCTTCTTCTGGCCGTCGGCGAAGATCGCCGTCCACGGATATCCGCTCCTGGTCTATGCGCCGAACGGCCAGGACGCATACCCCAACGCCAACGGCCCGCTGGCGATCGTCCCGCTGGCCGTCGTGGCCCTTTTCGTCAATGCGCTCGGCTGGCTCGACGCCGTGACCCCGCGCCGGGTCGTCGCGTTGACGGTGTTCTCGATCTTCATCCTGCTGATGGCGCGCGAGGCCGTGCGGGCGATGGAGCGGATGCGCGGCCGGCCGCTGCCGCCGCTGGCGCGCCTGGCCACGTTCGGCCTCCTCGCTCTGAGCCCGCCGGTGTGGCAGTCGGTCGCCGGCTACGGGCACATCGAGCAGCCCATCGAGATCTGGATGCTGCTCCTGGCCGCCCGGCTGGTCGACACGGACCGTCCCGCCCGCGGCGGGGTGGCGCTCGCCCTCGCCGTTCTCGCCCGGAGCTCCGCGGCGCTGCAGGCCGTGCCCCTGGGGCTCGCCTCCTGGCAGCGGCGAAAGCCAGGCGCGGTGAGGCTTTTCGCCGCCGCCGCCCTGGCCGGAGCGCTGGGCCTGCTGCCGTTCCTGCTCGCCGACCCGAGCGACACGATCCATTCGCTCTTCACCTACCGCTCCCACCTCATCGTCGGAGCCGGATCGGTCTGGAGCCTCACCCACAGCACCCCCTACGAAGGGATCGCGCAGCGCTGGGACTTCGTCGCCATGGCGGCCGCCGTCCTGGCCGTCAACCTGTGGCTGGCGACGCGGCCCGGCGGTCTGGACCGGCAGCGGCTCTACGCCGCGATGACCCTCACCGCCGCCTGCTTCGCCCTTCTCGCCAAGACCGTCTGGGCGTACTACCTCTTCGAGGCGTTCGTGTTCGGGGCGGTCTGGACGATCGGGCGCTGGCGGCAGGCCGACAGCGTCGTCCGCCTGGCGCTGCTCCCCGTCGCCATCTCGACGTTTGGCATGGTGGCCGAGATCGGCTCCGAGCCGGGACTCGAGACCAACCTGGTCTCGCTCGAAGGCGGGGCGATGTTCACGATGATCGTTCTGACCGGCGCCTGGGTGCTGTGGCTGGCCGGCCGGCCGCCCGGCGCAGCCGCGGGAATCGCGGCGCCCGCGGTAGTGTTTCAGAGACATGGAACTGAAAGAGCTGACTGACAAAGGCAGCGGCTCGTACGCCGGCAACCCGGGCGTCGAAGCCGGGATCAAGCCGGTCGAGCGCGCGGCCAGGCCGATCGACGCGGGCGTCGACATCGGTCACGTGCACATGCGGGCGTCCGACCTCCAGAAGATCAAAGACTTCTACGTCGGCATCCTCGGCTTCGACGTGACGATCGAGGGGCCGACGATCCTCTTCCTCGCCGCCGGCGGCTACCACCACACGCTCGGCTTCAACACCTGGGAGTCGAAGGGGGGCAAGCCGGCCGCGCCGGGGACCACCGGCCTGTACCACATCGCGATCCGCTACCCGACGCGGGCCGCGCTGGGCGACGCCCTGCGGCGCCTGCGGGATGCCGGCTATCCCATCGACGGGTTCAACGACCACGGCACGCATGAGGCGATCTACCTCCGCGACCCGGAGGAGAACGGTCTCGAGCTCTACTGGGACCGGCCGCCCGAGGAGTGGGACCGCGACGCCGAGGGGCACTACGCGCTCGGCAACCGCCGCCTGGACCTGGCCGGCCTCCTGCACGCGGGCGAATAGCCGCCGGCCCGGCCGGGCGCTCTAGCTCTCAGCGCGCTCCAGGACGACCACCGGGATCTTTCGCGTCGTCTTCTTGCGGTAGTCGTGGAACGTCGGGTTGACGCTCGCGTGGTGGTGATACAGCCGCTCGTAATCCTCGTCGCTGTCGATCACGCGCGCCCGCGCCTCGAACTTCTCGTCGCCCACCTCGACCGTGACGTCGGGATGCTCGCGCAGGTTGAGGTACCAGCTGGGGTGGGTGGGCGCGCCGCCCTTGGACGCGACGATGACGTAGTCCTCGCCATCACGGGTGTAGACGAGCGGGTTCTCGCGAGTCCGCCCCGACTTCGCGCCTCGTGTGGTCAGGATCAGCACGTCGCGGCCCTGGAACGGGCCCGAGCTGGCCCTGCCGTGATGGGCCCGGAGGTCTTCGATCAGGTTGCGATTGAAATCGCCGTAGGAGCTCATGTAACTCGGTAACCCGCCTCGCCGCCGGGGGATTCCCGCCCGATAGTGGTCCCTGGCCGGTGGTCTGGCGTTTCCATACATGGAGGTGCTGAATTCATGACTACTACGACCATCGTGATCATCGGCGTGGTCGTGCTGGCGGTGATTGTGATCGCGATCGTCCTGGCGAGCCGCTCCGGGCGCATGGGCAAGCCCAGCCTGAGGCCGCTTTCGGGCGAGTCCCGCGATCGGTACGCCAACCAGTGGGACCACATCGAGACCCATTTCGTCGACGCACCCGATGACGCCGTCAAGGAGGCCGACGCCTTGATCCTCGCCATGCTCGGTGAGCGCGCGCACCCGCTGCGCGACGAGAAGCTTCCCGCCGGGATGCGGAAGGCCCGCCGTCTGGCGGCCGGCCGCGAGGGCAAAGGCGGCACCGAGGGCATGCGCCTGGCCATGCTCGAGTACCGCCGGGTGATGGAGGAGTACGCCGGGCCGGCGGGCGAGCGCGGCACGGCGCGCGAAACCACGCGCGAGGCCCGCGACCGCGACGACCGGCGCGAGGTCGCGTCTTAAGACCGACAACTGGAGAGCAATCGTCCTCTCGGGGCGGCCGGCGCTGTGCCGGCCGCTCCTTTTTGATTAGGCTCTACGCGATGCTTTGACGACCGGGCGTGGGCGCCCCCATTCGCCGCCTGCTCGTCATCTGGCTCGCCATCGAGCTGGTGGACGAGCTGGTCTTCGGAGTCCAGGACTCCGCCCTGCCGCTGATTCGCGGCGACCTGCATCTCGGCTACGCCGCCATCGGGCTGTTGCTGTCGGTGCCGGCGCTGGCGGCGAACCTGATCGAGATGCCTGTCGGCCTTCTCGCCGACAGCCACCGGCGGCGGCGGCTCGTCATCGGCGGCGGACTCGTCTTCACGGTCGCCCTGTTTGCGTTCGCCGCCGCGCCGAGCTACGCCGCCCTGCTGCTCGCGATGTGCGCTCTCTACCCGGCGTCGGGCGCGTTCGTCGCCCTGTCGCAGGCGGATCTGATGGACGCCGACGTCGCGCGCCGCGACCAGAACATGGCGCGCTGGAACCTGGCCGGCTCGATCGGCGAGCTCGGCGGACCAGGACTCCTCGTCGCGACGGTGTTCGCGGGCGCGAGCTGGCGCGGCGCCTACGCGGTGATGGGCGTCATCGCGGCGATCGCGGTCGCCGGCCTCCTCCTGGCGCCCGGGCCCGCGCCGAAAACCGACGCGCACGAGGACGGATTGCGCGGAGCGATCCGCGCCGCCCTGCGCTCGCTGCGCCGCGTCGACGTGCTCCGGGCGCTGCTGCTGCTCGAGGTCTCAGACCTCATGCTGGACGTGCTCACCGGATACCTCGCGCTCTATTTCGTCGACGTGCTCGGAGAGCCGGCCTGGGTCGGAGCGCTGGCGGTGGGCGTGCGCATCGGCGCGGGTCTCGCGGGGGACGTCCTCACCGTCCACCTGCTGGAGCGGGTTGCCGGCACCGCCTACGTGCGCGCGACCGCCGCCGCCGCGCTCGTCGCCTTTCCGGTGTTTCTGCTCGCTCCCGGCGTGGTGCCCAAGCTCGCGGCGCTTGCGGCGCTCAGCGTGCTGACCGCCGGCTGGTACCCGGTGCTGCAGGCTCGGCTCTACGCGGCGCTGCCGGGACAGAGCGGCGCGCAGCTCGCGATCGGCAACGTGTTCCGCATGGCCGTCACGCCGGTCCCGCTGCTGATCGGGCTCATGGCCGCCCGGTTCGGCCTCGGCGCGGCCTTGTGGATCTTCGCCGCCGGTCCGGTCCTGCTGACCCTCCTACTTTGGCGGGCGCGCGATCACGCCACGGCGTAATAGCGCAGGGACAGGAACTGCAGCGTTCCCGACTTGCCGTCCATGTAGAACCGCGGCGAGGTGGCACCCGTCGCCTTCGACTCGTTGATGTCGGCCACCTTCCTGCCGTCGAGGAAGAGCTGTATCCGCTGGCCGTCGACCACGAAGCCGATGTGGACGATCTTGCCGCTCTGGATCCCGGGCACGGGCAGCGTCGGAGTAAGGGCCTGGTTGTCGCCGACGTTCGGCGAGAGGTAGAGCGTCATGGCCTCCTCTCCGACGACCACGTTTAGCCCGACCTCGGCCGACTCGTCCGGCCCCTGGCCGCGAACGGCCCAGTTGAGCTCGAAGTCGCTGCCCGGCGTCGCCCGAATGGCGAGGTCGGACACGTAGTTCTTCAGTGACGGCCCGTCGAACTCGCCGCTGACGCCGGCGCCGTCCTGGGTGATGTGGATGTCGATCGACTTTCCAGGGACGTAAGCGACCGTCGCGGAGCCGGCCGGGTCGGGCGACGGGTCGCCGCCCTGCGACCAGGCCTTGCGGTCGAGGGTCAGGTCATAGATCAGGCTGCCGTGCGCGAAGGCGAGCTGCGGGCCGGCGGTCGTGTGCTGCTGGTTCGAGGCCAGCGCATAGACCACCCCGCCCGCGGCGAGGATCACAACGAGCGCGGCGGCCGCGATGAGCAGCAGCCGGCGATCGACACGCCGGCGCCGGGGCGCAGCCGTGGCCGGGGCGGCCGCGGGAACCGTCGGTCCTGGTAAGGGTGCAACCACCGGTGCCGCAACCACCGGCGCCTCGGCCGAAAGCGTCGGCGCCGCCAGCGCCGGCTCGGTCGCCGCGGCCTCCAACGCCTTGATGAACGACTCGCAGCCGGCAAAGCGGTTGGCAGGGTCCTTGGCGAGCGCTCGCTCCAGCGCCGCCTCGACCCCCGCGGGCACCGCAGGGTTCACGCTGCGCGCGTTCGGCAGCGGCGACTGCATCTGCGCCAGCATCACCGCCGCGGGGGTCTCGGCCTCGTACGGCACGTGCCCGGTCATGGCCTCGAACGCGACCACCCCCAGCGCGTACTGGTCCGACGCCGGGCCGGTCTCGCGGCCCATGCACTGCTCGGGCGACATGTACTCGGGCGTCCCGACGACGGTGTCGAGCCGCGTGAGCCGCTCGTTGGAGGCCATCATGCGGGCCAGCCCGAAGTCGCCGAGGACCGACTTCCCTTCCTTCGTCATCAGGATGTTCGAGGGCTTGACGTCGCGGTGCAGGATGCCGTTCTTGTGCGCGTAGTCGAGCGCTGATGCGACCGAACGGAGGACGTCGAGGGCGCGCCCCAGCGTGATCGGCTTGCCCAGCTCGTCGGCGAACGTCCCGCCCTCGACGAACTCGGTGACGATGTACGGCTGACCCTCGAATTCGCCGTGGTCGTAGACCGCGAGGATGCCGGGGTGCCGCAGCTTGGCGACGGCCACCGCCTCGCGCCGGAAGCGCTCGCGGAACTGCGGATCCTCGGCCAGGAACTCGGGCAGCACCTTGATCGCGACCTCACGCTCGAGCGCGGGCTGGTAGGCCTTGAAGACGGTCGCCATGCCGCCGCGGCCGACCTGCCCGATGACCTCGTACGGGCCGACATGGGCGCCGGCCGCGATCTTCATGGCCCGGAAGCATGAAGGCGCCGCCTCGGCGACGCAATAGAGATTGGCTAGACGGCTGTGGGAAGCTGGTCCGGGGTGTCCGTCTGGGCGGCGCCGGTCGTGTCCCACACGCCCAGGAGGCCCTCTTCGAGCCACTGGTAGCGGCCTTCCAGCATCCGCTGCGCGGCCTTGTAGTTGCGCGTGTCCTCGTTGTTCCAGAGGCCGTCGAAGAGGTGGTCGATCCGCAGCCGCGCCTGGCGCGTGAACAGCTCGGCGAGCTCGTACGCCTCCTGACGCCCCTGGTCTTCGACGAGCATCCGCGCGTAGACGCAGGCCGCGACGATCGCGTAAAGCTCGGCGCCGATGTCGACGATGCGGCCGAGGAACGCCTGGCGCTTCTCCAGGCCCGGGCCGAAGCGCGACATGCCGTAGAACAGGGAGCGCGCCATCTTGCGCGCGGTCCGCTCCGCGTACCGAAGGTGCGGCGCGAGCGGTCCGAATTCGCCAAATGCAAACGGCACGCGGCCCTTGCCGATGGTCAGGCCGGGCAGCCAGCGCGCGTAGAACCCGGCGGCCGCGCGCGCGGCCTTCGAGCGCTCCTTCATGTCCCGCGCCTCGAGCAGCGGGCCGGCCGCCTGCAGGTGGCGGTCCACCGCCTCGCGGGCGATGAAGAGCCGCATGATCTCGGTCGAGCCCTCGAAGATGCGGGCCACACGCAGGTCGCGCAGGATCTGCTCGGCCGGCACCGGCGCCTCGCCGCGCGCCTTCAGCGACTCCGCGGTCTCGTAGCCGCGGCCGCCGCGGATCTGGATCATCTGGTCGGTGTTGCGCCACGCCGTCTCCGAGACCCAGAGCTTCGCGAGCGCCGCCTCGAGGCGAATGTCCGAACGATCCTGGTCGGCGAGCCCGCCCGACAGCTCGACCACGGCCTCCATCGCGAAGGCCGAGCCGGTCATGTCCGCGATCATCTGGGCGATCGCGTCATGGCGGCCGATGGGCTTGCCCCACTGCACCCTCTCGTTCGCCCAGCCGCGGACGATGCGCAGGCCGGCCTTGGCGGCGGTGAGGTTGGTCGCGGGCAGGCTGAGCCGTCCCGTGTTGAGCGTGACCAGGGCGATCTTCAAGCCCTCACCCTCTTTGCCGATGACGTTCTCCTTCGGCACGCGCACCTCGTGCAGGCCGAGGACCGCGTTCTCGATGCCGCGAACGCCCATGAACGAGTTGCGCCGCTCGACCACGAAGCCCGGCATCGAGCTCTCGACGATGAACGCCGTTATGCCTCCGCGATGGCCGTCGCCCTCGGGCACCATCGCCATCACGATCAGGAGCTTTGCGATCGTGCCATTGGTCGTCCACAGCTTCGTGCCGTTGAGGACGTAGGCAGAGCCGTCGGCGGTTGGGGTAGCCGTCGTCTGCAGGCGGGCGGGGTCCGAGCCCACGTCCGGCTCGGTCAACGCGAATGCCGACACCTCACCGCGAGCGAGGCGCGGCAGGAACTTGTCCTTCTGCTCCTCGGTCCCGAACAGCTTCAGGGGCTTGGGCACGCCGATCGATTGGTGCGCGCTGAGCAGCGCGCCGAGGGAGGAGTGCACCGAGTTCACGAGCTGCAGCGCGCGGTTGTAGTAGACCTGGCTTAGCCCGAGGCCGCCGTAGTGCTCCGAGATGTTCATGCCGAACGCGCCCAGCTCGGCGAGGCCCTCGATCACGCTCTGAGGTACGCGGGCGTCGTGCTCGATCTGCATCGGGTCGACGTTCAGCGTCAGGAACGCCCGCAGCCGGCGCAGGAACGCCTCGCCCTTCTCGACGTCCTCCGATTTCGGCCGCGGGAAAGGGTGCACGAGGTCCAGCCTCAAGCGGCCCAGGAACAGCTCCTTGGCGAAGCTCGGCAGCGCCCAATCGTGCTGCCGCGCCGCCTCGGCGACCTGCCGCGAGCGCTCGGCCGAAACCTCTGCCATCAGCGTGTAAACGTTTGAGAAGGACGAGTTGGACATCGGTTCGCCGGCCGAGGTCGCGCGTTTCCTTCAGATGGAGGTGGGCCGGTGGACAGAGCGACTCTCATGATCGACATCCTGGTGGCGATGTGGCTCGTCGCGATCGCTATCGCGATCATTCGCGCCTGGCAGGTGCGGCTCACGCCCCTGAGCCGCAAGGCTCGCGACCGGTACGTCCTGGCGTGGGACCGCATCGAGGCTCGGTTCCTGTTCGCGCCGCAGGAAGCGGTTCGTGAGGCGGACGGGCTGGTCATGTCGCTGCTGCGCGACCGCAACCAATCGACCGACTACGAGCTGCTGCCGCGCAGAGCAAAAGGCGCGCGCCGCAAGCTCGCGCAGGACCAAGGCCGCGGCCACACGGAGCT
>DATGEO010000022.1:0-4178 GCA_035310015.1 Candidatus Dormiibacterota bacterium
GCGCTCCCAGGCGAACGTTCAGCAGACCGAGGGTCGAGAAGGTGGTGAATAGGCCGCGAGCGCTTCCCGATCGCTCGACCTCGGCCCGCATCGACGCGAGCGCGGCCTGCGCGGTGTCGTAGCCCTCCGCGAAAACCAGGGCCCATACGCCGGGGCCGCGCGTATCCCAGTTCTCCGCGACCGTGTCCGGCTTGGCGAACGCCTCCTCCAGCGGCGCCCTTACGTCCGCCGCCGGCCATCCTTGGATCCACAGCCCGACCATGCCCTGAGCCAACAGGTAGTCCGTGGCGGCCGACAGGCTGTTTCGGTGGCGGGCGAGCCGCTCCAGCGCCGCCGGCACGCGAGAAGCGCGACCCGCGACGCGCAGGCCCGCGACTACGACTTCGGCCTCGAGCTTGGCCTGCAGATCCGGCTCCTGGCCGCCGAGCTCAGCGAGGGCGGACTCGCTTACGTCGACGGCCTCCACCCAATTGAAGAGGTCCGCCTGCGCGCGGGCGAGCTCCAGTCCGATCTCGGCGCGCCGGCGGCGGTCAGCAGTGAGTCCTCTTGCCTCGGCGAGGTGTCCGAGGGCCGTATCCTGCCCGGCAAGCGCCTCTGCACGACCCATTTCGAGCAGCAACGCCGCCCGCTCCGCCGCGGGGGGCGGCTCGGCCAGCGCCCGCCCGAGCAAAGCCGCCGCGGCCTGCGGAGCACCGCTTTCGACCGCGTCCGCGGCGGCTTCGCGAAGACGCGCCACCACCCAGCCGTCAGCCGACGGCTGGACCGCCAGGAGATGCGCACCCACCCTGCCCGGCGGCGCGCCATCACCGTGGAGGAGGCGGGCAGCGGTTCGATGCGCGGTGTCCTTTTCAGCGCCGGTGAGCGAGGCCTCCACGGAATCGCGGACGATTGGATGCAAGAAGCGGGGTGGACTGCCGGCGGCCAGGACCTCAAGCTGGACGAGGGCCGCGGCCAGGCGCGCGCCGGCTTCGAATTCCAGACCGGCCAGGGCGGCAGCGTGGCGAAGCTCGCAGCCATCTCCGAGGACCGCCAGGGCCTGGGCCAGGCGCAGCGCGCTCGGGTCGAGGCGTCGGATCCTCGCCGCCACGTGACGGGTGACCCCTTCGCGGGCGTTCTCGACCGGGGCGCTGGAGGATTCGACTCCGCGCAGGAGTTCCGTCAGGTAGAAGGGGTTACCACCGGTGGCTTGCCAGAGCGCTGCGCAGCGCTCGGCGCCGACCTGGTTCCCGGCGGTCCGGCGAACGAGGTCGGTCGCGGCGGTTTCCGAGAGGAGCCTTGGTCGCAACACGCCGGCCGCGGCCCGGATCGCCGCCAGAGGCGGTGGCTCCTCTTCCAGCCGAGAAGGCCGCAGGGCGACCAGCAGGCTGAGCGCCAGTCCTTCGCCTCGGGGCGCGAGGTAGGCGAGAAACCGGAGCGAGGCAAGGTCCGCCCAGTGCGCGTCGTCGACCGCGATCACGAGCGGCCGGGCCGCCGCGAGATTGGCGGCGAGCCAGTACAGACCGTGGAGCACGGCGAACGAGGTGTCCTGGGCGGCACCCTCGGCGGGCTTACCCGCCAGCACGGCCTTGGCGGCCGAGGCAGGGCTCGCGAGCAGCGCCCGGCGCTCGTCCGCTGGGGCCAAGGCCAGGCGCCGTTCGAAGAGCTGGCGCACAATGCCGAACGCGAAGCCGGCTTCCAACTCCGACCCACGGGCCCGCAGCACCTCGTGCCCGAGTTCCGCCGCGCGCTCGCAGCTCGCCGCCAGGAGTGAGGTCTTGCCGATGCCGGCGCCGCCCTCGATGAGGAGGACGCCACCTTTCTCGATCACCACATTGGCCGCCGCCAGTTCTTCGTCTCGCTCCAGGAGCACGGCACAACTCTAGGGAGAGCCTCGTGGCCGGGCCAGTCCGCCGGTGGGCTGCTCGCGAGCAAGGAAGAAGGGCTGCAGCCTCCCGACCGGACCGGATTCAGGGGGTTACATACAGGCAGTGCGGATTAGAGCGCGGTGATCAGACGCGCATTGGGCCAGATCGAGGCACGTGATCAAGGCCGCGCCAGCAGTTCGCGCCTCAGGCAACGTCCAAGCCATTGTTGGTACTGGTCAGGTGACCACCCCCGGGCGAGGACAAGCTCCTCGTAGATCTCAGCGCGCTCGAGCGCAACGCAGATGTCGGTGGCGGTCTTGACGCTCAGGCCCGGCTTCAGGCCGTCCGCCATCGTTTGGATGAACTTTTCTATTTCGCGCTCCCTGCTCTGCCAGATCGCCACCCTGAGCTTGGCCATGGTGGGGTCGACGCGGGCGGCCTCCTGGTAGATCGTGATCACGTCATGACCGCCCTCCATCTGCTGGCGATGCCACCTGGCGGCGAGGTCCAGCCGGCGCCTGAAGTCCGGCTCCCGCAGCGCCTCGCCCACCAGCTCACGCACCTCCGCCTGATCGATCCAGGCGCGGCGGATCTCTTCCAGGATCGCCTTCTTGCTGCCGAACGCTGAATAGACGGTCGGGACAGCGACACCCGCCGAGGCCGCGATTGACTCGATGGTGGTCCCCACATAGCCCCGCTCGCGGAACAGCGCACGTGCCGCCTGCGCGATTCGGTCACGGGTGGCGCGAGCCTGCCGTTCCCGATAGCTGCTTTTCCCCTTGACAACCATCTCGTCACAGTAGCACTATGGTCGATATAGTCTCGCTATACTCACTACAGTCTCGATATGGGGAGGAGCCTGATATGACTCGAGTCGACTTGTTCGTCGATCCCGCCTGTCCGTGGACCTGGATCACGTCCAGATGGCTCGTCGCGATCGCGCCTGAGCGCAACCTCGAGATCAGCTGGCGATCGTTCAGCACCGAGGTAAGAGATGGCGGGATCCGTCTCTCGGATGCGATCCCTGAACACGTTCGCGCAATCGCGATGGCGCGCAAGCAGTTGGAGCGGAGAGCGCTCGGAGTCTTAGAAGCTGTGCGGCTTCACCATGGCGAGGGGGCGGTGGGCCGCTTCTACGCCGAGCTTGGTTATCGGTTGAACGACCCCAACCGGCCCACTGCTGCCCCGCCGGCGGACGTGATCCAAACCGCCCTGTCGGGCGCAGGGCTTGGAGTCGAGCTCGAGAAGCTGGCCGGCAATCCGGACTTCCAGGCAACCGTTCGCGAGTCCACCGAGGCGGCGCTGGCTGTCGTCGGCCGAGACGCAAAGGCGCCTGTGATAACCCTGGAGAGGGACGGGTTGGTGGGGATTTCCGGCCCGTTTCTTTCGTCAGTGCCCACGGGCGACGACGCACTCCGCCTCTGGGACAACTTGCAGGAAGTCCTCAAGAATTCATTTTTCTTGGCGCTGCGCCGAGTTCATTCGGGACCCCCTCGGCCTCAATTTCCCCTGCGACCCGAAGAGCAGGGCGTCGCGAGAAACTGATAGGGCGTCTACACCAGCAGCAGTTCGCCGAGTGAGCGCCTGACCCATGGTCGCCACTCGTTCAGCGACCAGCCGCAGCCGGCGAAGCGCCGGAATGTCTCGGGGGAGAAGAGGACGTAGATCACGTCGGCCGCCTCGCCCTCCGTCAGCCCGGGTCGCAGAGCGCCGAGCGCCCCGAGGTGCTTGGCAAGGCGTTGGATTCCTCGCCGGCGGGAGGACGCCAGCTCCCGCTGCCGTCGCGCCACCTCAGGCTCCACCGAGGAAGCTTCGGCTATCGCCTGGCTGAGAGGGCTCGTGCGCTCGACGATCTCAGCACCGCCCTCCACCAGCCGGTCGAGGGCGTCGCCGCCCGACCGCGCGGAGATCGCGTCCCTGTACCAGCCGCGCTCGGGTACCGGGATCGGCTCCGCCTCCCCCGACGACGCATAGGCCATCACTGCCAGGAAGAGGCCCGGCTTCGTGTGAAAGGAGAAGTAGAGGGTCTGGTGGGCGACCCCCGCCCGGTCGGCGATCTCCTTCATCGTCGCCGCCGTGTAGCCGGACTCGCCGAAGACCTCGCGGCCCGCCTCCAGGATACGAAGCCGGGTCGCGCGCGCCCGCTCCCTCCGGGCCGTCATGGCCATTCTCGAGACAATACTAGAGATGATAACTAGAAATCGCTTATAGTGACGACCAAATTCCCCTGGAGGTGGCGGATATGAAGGTGATGCGCGGAGACGAAGTTGAGAACTCGGCCCCGGTCCCCGGGATGGCGGAGTACGCCGTCGGGACCAAGGCCGGGGCACGCGG
>DATGEO010000023.1:0-7349 GCA_035310015.1 Candidatus Dormiibacterota bacterium
GTCGTGCGCGGAGAACTGCTGGAAAGCCACCATCGTCTGCGTGCGCTCGATGCCGTCCAGCTGCGTCAGCTTGCGGGTGACGACGTCCGCGAGCTCGTCGTGCTCGCGCACCCGCACCATGGCGACGAAATCCCACTCGCCCGTGACGGTGTAGACCTCGGCGACCCCCGCGATGTCTGCCAGCCGAGGACCGAGAGTGGTGAGCGCCTCGCGCGACGACTTCACGAGGATCACCGCGGTTAGCACGTGTCAGCTCACCCTGGCGGCGCCCGTGGCGCGGCCATAAGCCCACACGTCCATGTCCCGATAGCCGATGCCGTGCGCGCCCAGGATGGTGCAGACATGCGTGCGGTGGTCGTTGCCGTGGTGCAGCGCCTGCAGGAGCACCACGCCGGCCTCGAGCCTCGAGTAGGGCTTCTTCAGGTGCTCCGCCATGATCTGCTCTTCCGCGCCGACGCTGCCGGCAAGCTCGATCAGGCGGGCGCCGCTGGTCTCCGCCTCGTCGAGGAGCCCGCGGATGCCGGGAAATTCGTTCTCCTCGGAGAACCTAGGCTCCACTCCGGTGAGGCGGCGGATGTACCGCTGCTCGGCCCCGAGCAGGTGCATGAACGTGTCCGCGATCGTCCCGTACGTTCCGGCAGCTGACAGGCCGAGCTGCTCAGGCGAGAGATCCGTGCAGTCTTCGAGCAGCTGAAGATTGGCCCACCTGCTGTAGCGAAAGGCATCCACCAGCAGCCGCCCCTCCATCGGATCGATTCTAAGTCCTGGTAAGCTGTCAAGGCATGACCCTTGACAGGCTGCAGACCCGCAGTCGCCTTCTTGCCCTGTACGAACGCTACGGCGCGCTGCTGACCGAGCATCAGCGGGCGGTCCTCGACCTGCACCTGCGCAGCGACTGGTCGCTGGGAGAGATCGCGGAGCACGACGGCACGTCGCGCGCGGCCGTGCACGACATCGTGCGCCGGTCGAGGACGGCGCTGGAGGACTACGAGAAGCGGCTGGGCCTTTTGAAAGAAGCCGAGCGCCGCCGCCGCGCGGTGGAGACGCTGGAGCGCGAGCTGGCCGGCCTGAAGCGCCGGATGGCGAGGCTCTCCGGATAGATGTTCGAAGCCCTCTCCGCACGGCTCACCGAAGCCCTTCGCAAGATCACCGGCCGTGGCGTATTGCGGCCTGAGGACGTCGACGCCGCGCTGCGCGAGGTGCGGCTGGCACTGCTCGAGGCCGACGTGAACTTCAAGGTGGTCAAGGAGTTCGTCGATCGCGTGCGCGCGCGCCTCACCGGAGTGGAGATCTCGCCCGGCCTCACAGCGCCTCAGACCGTCGTCAAGGCGGTGCACGACGAGCTGGTGCAGCTCCTCGGCGGCAATGCGGCCGGCTTGCGCTACGCGCCCCAGCCGCCCACGGTGATCATGCTCGCCGGTCTCCAGGGCTCGGGCAAGACGACGACGGCGGTGAAGCTTGCCCTCCTGGCGCGCCGGGAGCGCCATCACCCCCTGGTCGCGGGGCTCGACCTGCGCCGTCCGGCCGCGGTCGAGCAGCTGCGCATCCTCGCCGAGCGAGAGGGTGTGCCCTTCTACTCGGGCGTGGGACCGGTCGAGGAAATCGCCGCGGCCGCGGTGCGCGAGGCGCTGCGCGTCCAGGCCGACACGGTCATCCTCGACACCGCCGGGCGCCGGCACGTCGACCAGGAGCTGATGGCCGAGCTGCGGCGCCTCAAAGCGACCGTCGCCGTGACCGAGACGTTCCTCGTCGCCGACTCTATGACCGGTCAGGACGCGGTCAGGCTCGGCGAGGCTTTCGGCCGCGAGGTCGGCCTCGACGGAGTCATCCTCACCAAGCTCGACGGCGATGCCCGCGGCGGTGCGGCGCTGTCGCTGCGCGTGGCGACCGGGCAGCAGATCCGGTTCGCTGGCACCGGGGAGCGCTCGCAGGATCTCGAGGTCTTCCACGCCGAGCGGCAGGCCTCGCGCATCCTCGGCATGGGCGACGTGCTCACCCTCATCGAGCGGGCCGAGCAAACGATCGACAAGAAGGCCGCGGCCGAGATGGAGAAGCGCCTGCAGACCGGTCAGCTGAGCTTCGACGACTTCCTCGCGCAGATTCGCCAGATGCGCAGCATGGGCTCGCTCGAGGGGCTGCTGGACATGCTGCCCGGCGGCAGCGCGCTGAAGGCGCAGGTCGCGGGCACCGACACGGAGGTGGAGGTGAAGCGCATGGAGGCGATCATCCTGTCGATGACGGCGCGCGAGCGCGCGCGACCGGACCTCATCGACGGCGCCCGCAAGCGCAGGATCGCCAGAGGCAGCGGCACCCAGACGTCGGACGTCAACCGCCTGTTGAAGGCGCGAGACGCCATGCAGAAGCTGGTCAAGCAGATGGGCCGGCAAGGACAGCAGTCACGCGGAGGATTCGCCGGCATCAACCGGCTGTTCGGACAAGGAGGCGGCAATTGGTAAAGATCAGGCTGAGACGGATGGGCGCCAAGCAGCATCCGTTCTACCGGTTGGTGGTGGCGGACGCGCGCTCGCCGCGCGACGGCCGCTTCATCGAGCACCTGGGGTATTACGACCCGATGACGGACCCGGTGCAGGTGAAGATCGACGTGGACAAAGTCGTGCGGTGGCTTCAGCAGGGTGCGCAGCCGAGTGAGGCGGCCCGGAGCCTTTTGAAGCGGGAGGGAATCCTTGAGCGACTTGCAGAGACGCGGAAGTCGACCGCCTCGGCGTGACGGCGGCGGCGGATACAGCGGCGGCGGTGGCCGAGGCGCGTTCAACCGCGGCGGCTACAGGCGCGAGGGGCCGAGCGGCCCGGGCATCGACTACAAGGCGCTGGTCGAGTACGTCGCCAAGTCGCTGGCCGAGAAGCCGGAAGAGGTCCACGTGGACTCGTTCGAGCGCGGGGGCGGCACGGTGGCGATCAAGGTCAAGCTCGCCGACTCGGACGTAGGCCGTTTCATCGGCAAGGCGGGACGCAACATCGAAGCCATCCGCACGCTGGTGCGCGTGGCGTCGCTTCGAGACCGCAAGCGCGTTTTCGTGGACCTGGCAAACCCGCCGCGATGACGCGCGTGGGTCAGGTGCTTGGAGCCTACGGGCTCGACGGAGCCGTCAAGGTGCTTCCCTTGACAGACTTCGACGACCGCTTCAGCGCGGGCTCGAAGCTCCTGCTGGATGGTGGCGAGCACGTCGTGCAGTGGAGCCGCAGCGCGGGCGGCGGACTGGTCGTGAAGCTCCAGGGCGTCGACAACCGCACCGTGGCGGACCTCTATCGAGGCCGCTACCTCGAGATCGGCGATGAGGCGGCGCGGCCGGCCGGCGAGGGCCGGTTCTTCCATCACCAGCTGATCGGGCTCAGCGTCGCCACCCAGTCCGGTGACCCTCTCGGCGAGATCGCCGAGATCCTCGAGCGCCCCGCGAACGACGTCTGGGTCAGCAAGGAAGGACCGGTCGAGCACCTGATCCCCGCGACCAAGGACGCGGTGCTCACGGTCGACCTCGACGCCGGGAAGGTCGTGGTGGCCGACTGGCTGCTGGTGGTCGAGGAGGCTTGACGGTCGCGATGCGCTTCGACGTCATCACGATCTTCCCCGAGATGTTCGAGCCGGTCTTCCGGCACGGCGTGGTCGGGCGCGCGGTCGAGCGCGGCGTGATCGAGCTGCACGCGCACGACCTGCGCGACTACACGCACGACCGCCACCGCCAGGTCGACGACGTGCCCTTCGGCGGCGGCCCCGGAATGGTGCTCAAGCCGGAGCCGATCTTCGAGGCGGTGGAGAACGTGATGCTCCAGAACGCGGGCCCGGTCATCCTGCTCGAGCCCTGGGGTGAGCGTCTCGACCAGCGTCTCGCCGCCGAGCTGGGGCGCGAGCCCGGCCTGATCATCGTCTGCGGACGCTACGAGGGCATCGACGATCGCGTGCGCACGGGCCTTGCCTCGCGCGAGATCTCGGTGGGCGACTACGTGCTCAGCGGCGCCGAGATCCCGGCCATGGTCCTGATGGACGTGGTCGGCCGGCTCGTGCCGGGGGTGGTCGGCGATCCCGAATCGCTCGAGCAGGACACGTTCGCCGGCGAGCTCGCCGGCTGCCCGCAGTTCACGCGTCCGGCCGAGTTCCGCGGCATGCGCGTGCCTGACGTGCTGCTCTCAGGCGACCACGCGCGCATCCGGCAGTGGCGCCGCCAGCAGGCGGCCCAGCGCCAGACCGCGGCGGCAAGCCGTCGGTGATTGCTATAAACACACACATTCACTTGAGGAGAATCGCGACATGAACGTCATCCAGCAGCTCGAGAAGGAGCAGCAGAAAGAGAAGGTGCCGGCCCTTCGCGCCGGGGACACGGTGAAGGTCCATGCCAAGGTCGTCGAAGGCACCCGCGAGCGCATCCAGGTCTTCGAGGGCACGGTGATCCGCGTCACCGGGGGCGGCCTGCGCCAGAACTTCACCGTCCGCCGCGTGACGCACGGCGTGGGGGTGGAGCGCACGTTCCTCGTCCATTCGCCGCGCATCGACCGTATCGACGTGCTCCGCCACGGCGACGTGCGCCAGGGGCGGCTGTACTACCTGCGGGGCAAGGTCGGCAAGGGCGCGAGGATTCGCGAGCGGCGGAGCGCGATCGGCACGCCGGCGGCGGCCGGTGAGGAGGCCGAGCCCGAGGAGAACGGCGAGGAGTAGCCCTGTTAAGGGCCGCTTGAGGTCTGCCCAGGTGCCCGGTAGTCTCCTGTCGAAATGAGGCCGATGCTGTGGCGCTACGAGCGCATGGCCTTCGCCATGGGCTACCAGGTGGTGGCCGGAGTCGACGAGGTGGGCATGGGCCCTCTGGCCGGCCCGGTGGTCGGCGGCGCGGTCGTGCTGCCGATCGGCGTCCGCATTCCCGGTCTCGACGACTCCAAGCTGCTGACGGCGGACGAACGCGAGCGCCTGGACGGCGTCATCCGCCGGAAGGCGATCGCGGTCTCGGTGTGCGCCGTCGACCACGCGCAGGTCGACCGCCTGGGCCTGACCCGCGCGCGGCACCTGGCGACGGCCGGGGCCGTGGCCGGCCTCGAGGTCAAGCCGGAGTACCTGCTGGTCGACGCGTGGGACGTCCCCGAGGCCCCGCTGCCGCAGATGGCCGTCGTCCGGGGTGACCGCACGTGCGCGTCGATCATGGCCGCCAGCGTCGTGGCGAAGGTCGCCCGCGACCAGGCGATGATCGAGTACGACCGCATGTACCCGGGCTATGGGTTCTCGGGCCACAAGGGCTACGCCACGCGGGCCCACCGCCTCGCGATCCAGCGCCTCGGCCCTTCTCCGATCCACCGCACGTCATGGGCGCCGTTCCGCGAGCTCGCCGAAGCCACCTCGCCCTAGGTCGCGCCGGCGAGAAGGCCGCCGCCGACCTGCTCCGGCGCAAGGGCTACGAGGTCGTCGGCGCCGGTTTTGCCGCGCGGCGGGGCGAGCTGGACCTGTTGTGCCGTAAGGAGGGCGTGCTGGTGGTGGTCGAGGTCAAGACGCGGAGCTCCGATGCGTTCGGGACCCCGCTCGAAGCCGTCGGTTCGCGAAAGCGCCGCGCCCTCATGTCGGCCGCGGCGGAGTACAGGGCGCTTGCGGGGTGGCGCGGCCCGATCCGCTTCGCGGTCGCGGCCCTGGTCGGCGGTCCGGAGCGTTTCGAGGCCGAGCTGATCGAGGACCCTTTCGGCTGAAAGCCGCTAGCGCCGGAAGTGGCGATCGAGCTCGGACGCGTAGCGCAGCCCGAGCTGGTCGCTGCAGCGCAGCAGCCAGTCGTCGAACCGCTGCACGCCGCGCGGCGGCTCGCTGGAGATCAAAAGCTCGGCCATCAGGCCCTCGAGCTCCTGGCGAGTGAGCACGACGTCGCGCACCGCGAGGCCGATCAGCCGGCCCGCGGCGATGAACATGCCCGGCGGCAGGTACACGAACCGAGGGCGCCGCCCCACGGCGATGACGATCTGGTCGACGAGCTCGGCGAACGTGATGATCTCGGGGCCGGCCGCGTCGACGGTGACGTTGTCCGGCTGGTTCGCCGAGGTCACCGCGATGTCGGCGACGTCCTCTGCCGAGACCGGCTGCACGCGATAGCGGCCGAGGCCGGGCATTCCGAACACCGGCATGCGCCGCACCATCCACGCGATGTTGTTGATCAGGATGTCTCCGGGCGCGAAGACCAGCGTCGGGCGCACGATCGCCCACGCCAGCCCCGACTCCTTGACCAGCTCTTCCGTTCGCGCCTTGCCGGCGTAGTAGGCGAGCGGCGAATCAAGCGATGGGTTGCTCACGCTGACGTGCACGACCTTGCGCACGCCGGCCTCCGCCGCGGCCTGCATCAGCTTGCGAGTGTTGGCGACAGCGCGGTCGAAGTCGAGGCCGCCGTGCGGGAAGCGCACCCAGTACGTGTTGTAGAGCGTGGCCGCGCCGCGCAGCGACACGACCAGCCTCTCGTGATCGTCGAACTGCAGGGGCTCGACCTCCAGTTCCTTCTGGAGGTCCTCGGTGCCAGGGCGGTTCGCGTGATTGGTGAGGGTGCGCACCCGGCGGCCGTCGGCAAGAAGGCGGCGCGCGATGAAGCGACCGGTGTAGCTGAACGCGCCGGTGACGACGTCGACGCGCGAGGCGGGCGGCTCCATCAAGCTCGCGGCGCCGTCAAAAAGGAAAGCGGGTCAGGTCGTAGGCGAGCGATCCGGGCTTGACGTGCCCGGACGTGACCACTCGCGGCCGGTGGCGCACGGCCTCGGTGGGGTGCACCTCGGGGCGAAGGCCGTTGAAGATCGGGAAGCGGAGGGTGCCGTCGGGCGACCACTCCGAGTAGCGCACGCTGACCACGAGCTCAGGGCGCACCCAGTGCACGGGCCTGGTCATCACCGGCTCGGGGTCGAGGTGCGAGCTCTCGCTCGCCAGCTCGAGCAGCGCCGCGCGAACGCTGTCCATGGTCTCTTCCTCCCAGCCGCCGCTGACCGTGCCGCAGGGCAGGAGCCGTCCCTCTTCGTGGTAGCCGACGACGAGCGCGTTGAATGGCTTCTCACCGGTCCAGCCGACGACGACGAAGTCGTCGGACTTGACCGCCTTGACCTTCAGCCAGAAGGGACTGCGCTGGCCGGGCACGTACAGGCTCTGCTTGTGCTTTGCCACCACGCCCTCGAGTCCGCGTTCGAGGCACGCTTCGAACAGCTCGACGCCGTCCTCGTCGATGTGATCCGGGACGAAGAGGTGGCCGCCCGCCTCGACCGACTTCTGCAGCCGCGCGCGCCGCCGCACCACCGGCTGTCGCGCCAGCGGCTTCTCCTCCAGGTACAGCGCGTCGAAGGCGAGGTACGCCACCGGAATCTCATCGCGCATCGCCGCGCCGCCGGCCAGCCGC
>DATGEO010000024.1:0-9393 GCA_035310015.1 Candidatus Dormiibacterota bacterium
TGGTCGTGGCGCGTGGCGCGCGTCTTCAGCACCGTGAGCGTTCGGGTCACGTGCGCCGTGTCCTGCGCGTACTGCAGCACGATCACGTTGTCGGCCAGGTGCGAGAGCCCCTGCTCTGACACGTGGCGGATGTCGTAGAGCTCCGCGACCTCGAGCGTCATCATCAGGCTGACGCCCTTGCGGGTGCAGCGCTGCACCAGCGAGAACATCCACTCGCGAAAACGCGTGGGATCGCCGGCGGCCCTCATCACGTCAGGGAGGCTGTCGATCACGACTCGCGTCGCCTTCTTGGCCTCGATGAGATCGAGGAGCTCGTAGACCCACTGGTCGACGTGCATGTCGACGATTCCGCGGCTGAGGACGTGCAGGTTCTTCGCGTCGATCGACCAGCCGAATCCGGCCACGATCCGGCCGAGCTGGGTGCGGTTCTCCTGAAAGGTGGCGAGGATTCCAGGCTCCCCGGACTTTGCGCCTTCGAACAGGAAATGCAGGCCGATGAGGGTCTTGCCCACGCCCGTCGGGCCGACCACCAGGGTCGAGGCGCCGGGCCAGATGCCGCCGCCGAGCATGTGGTCGAGGAGGGGCACGCCGAGCTTGATCTTCTTCTCAGCGAGCTCGTACGGGGTCACGTCCTGCGGGTCGGCCAGCCGTGGGAAGACGTTGAAGCCATTGGAGGACAGGCGGTAGAGGTGCTGGCCCGACTGGAACCCGCTGCCGCGCAGCTTCATGACCTGGAGCGTCCTCTGCTCGCGCTCGTTCAGCTGCTTGATGTCGAGCGCGATGATGGCGTCGGCGACCGCGTACTCCGGCGCGTCCTGAGCATTGCTGCGGGCGTACTCGTCGATCCACAGCGACGTGGTCGCGGCGGCGGTGAGACGCCGGGTCACCGAATCCAGGAAAAGCCTGTACGCGGCGTCGTCCTTCGCGAACGCGTGGAGCGCACGAAAGCTGTCGATCACGACCATGCTCGCCTTCGTCTGCTTCAGCAGATCGCCGAGCGTGTCGAGCACGCCGTCGAGACCGGCGGTCGTGAGCGGCCGGCCGAGATCCTCATAGATCACGCTGCCTTTCTGGACGGCCCCGACGTCGAAGAAATCCAGCGACTGGCCGTAGCGGACGATCTTGTCGAACGGCTCGGTGACAGTCGACAGGTAGAGCGCCGGGCGTTCAGGCGTCGCGTTGTGAAACGCGTACTGCTGGGCCAGGATGGTCTTGCCGCTGCCCGGCACGCCGATGATCAGGGTGATCGCGTTCTTCGGCAGGCCGCCGTTCAAGATCTCGTCGAGGCGGGCATGCCCGCTCGAAAGCCGGTCGCTCAACGAGGCGCCGGTTGCCGTGACGGACGAGCGAGAGCGCTGGTGCCGAGCAGGTCGCGCACCGCCGACGCCAGCGCGAGCGGCTCGAGCGGTTTGTGCAGGAAGGCCGACGCGCCAAGGGCGATGGCCTCTTCGCCCGCGTCGATCGATGCGACCGCCAGGATCTCGCCGGTGCCGGAACCCTTGAGCTCCGAGCAAAGCCTGAATCCGGCTCCCCCGGAGATGAGCAGATCGATGACGGCGAGGTCGGGTCGCCGTTCGGCGGCCAGCAGCCGCGCCTGCTTCGCATCGGTGGCGATGTTGACCTCGTAGCCCTCGGTGCGCAGGAAGTACTCGGCGAGGTCGGCGGCGTACGGGTCGCGCTCGACGAGCAGGATCAGCGGCTGGGTCTCTCGCGTCGGGACCGGCATCTCCGGCGGAGAGCCGGCGGTCGAGAGCTCACGGGCCAGGAGCCGGTGCGCGTCCGCCGCGCTCACCCCGGTGTCGATCTGGGCCTTGATGAACTTGAGCTGCTCGATCTGGTTGCGCGAATACAGGCGCTGCGCGCCCTCGCTGCGGCTCGGGATCACGAGCCCGTAGCGATCCTCCCAGGCCCGCAGCGTCGACGGCGCCAGGTCGAGCATGCGCGCGGTCGCCCCAATGCTGTAAACAGGCTGGTCGGCCGCCCGGGTCACGGAAACCTCCACAACACTCGGCCTCTACTTGCGCATGCTGAACTTTCCATAGCATAAATCTCAGATCTTGCCGAGGTTATATGGAAGTGGTAAATTTTTTAGGGTCCTTGGGGCAGGGTATGGAAGGGCGGCGGTCCACCGACCACGCGTATCAGGATCGGCAGCTGATCGTCACCGCGACGGCCCGGCCGGTGGGTTTGCGCTTGGTCGGTGCTGTCGACACCTCGAACGTGGAGGCGGTGCGCCGCATCCTCGACACCACTTTGAAGCAGAACCCCGGCATCGACGTCCACATCGACGTATCGGGTCTGGAGTTCGCCGACGTGAGCGGCATACGGGCGCTGGTCTCGGCGGCGGAGTCGGCGGACGACCATCGCCGGTTCGTGCTGCACGGCCTCCCGCCGCTGATGTCGCGCGTGCTCGACGTCGTCGGCTGGACCGAGCTGCCCGCGCTCAACGTCTCGGACGCCCCGTTCCCGGGCGCAGAGGAAAGGCGTCCGCCGGACGACCCCGGCCTGACGGCTGCCGGGCCTTAGACCGGCCCATGGCCCGCCTGCCAGGCGAGCGCCAGGTGATAGATGCCCCAGACGTAGCGCCGCGCGTCCGGGCGCAGGTGATCCCAGTCGGTGACGAGCGACGGCCCGCCGTAGTAGTCGGTCAGGGCCTTGACCAGGTCGCCGTGATAGGTGTCGAGGTTGTTGCGGATGATCGCGCAGCCGAGCTCGATGTTGTCGTTGATGTCGGTGAGGTCGACCTTGCGGTGGAGCAGCCACGGACCGGCGGTGTCCGCGGTCGCGGGCATGATCTGCATGATCCCGATCGCGCCCGCGCTCGAGACCGCGCTCTCGTTCCAGCCGCTTTCCCACCACGCGAGGCCGAACACGAGATTCGGATTGACGCCGTGCTCGATCGCAGCCGCATACAGCATCGACTTCGTGATCCGCAGGTCGAGAGGCGGCGCGTTCGGGTCGATGGCCGGCGCCGGCGCCGGGCCAGGATCCGTGTTCAGGCTGTAGTTGAGCGGCGGCAGCGGCTGGTCCGGCGAACCGCCGATGGGCGGCGCGGGGTCGCCGCCGCACGCCGCCGCGGCCAAAGCCGCCAGCGTCAGCGCGCACGCGAGCACCCGCCCAAGGGGCTGCATATAAGAAGAACGCGCGCGCGAGGGGGTATTCGGGCCTCTAGACCTCGATCAGCTTGAACGGGATCGCGTTGACCAGGCGCGTGCGGCCGATCGTGAGCTCCTTGCCCTTTGGGCCGTAGGTGTTGACATGCCCGTGGATGAGCAGCCGTGGCTGCAGGCGCTCGACCAGCCCGACCAGCGCGGTGAACCCATGGTGCGGAGGATCGTCCGAGTCGCCGTAGCCGGCGGGCGGAGCGTGCGTGATAAGCATGTCGAGCGGCTGGCGCGAGAGCCACACGCGCGTGCGCAGCTTGAAAGCCCGCCAGGCCATCTCCCGCTGCGAGTACTGGTTGGGCCCCGGCCGGTAGCGCACCGAGCCGCCCAGGCCGGCGATGCGGAGTCCGGCCGCCCCGCTGACGCGTCCGTCGACGCTCTCGCAGCCGGAAGGGCCGATGCCCTCGTCGCTCGCGGCCATGCCGGCGTAGATCGAGCCGGGCGGCCGCAGCTCAGGGTCATGGTTGCCGGGGACGTACAGGAGCGGCTTGTCGGTGCGGCTGACGAGGTTCTCGAGGTACTCGAACGGCAGGTCGCCGCACGCGACGATCACGTCAGGTTTGAGGTCGCGAAGCGTTTCGCCCCACAACGCGTCCGACTCCTCGTCCGCGATCGCCAGGACGCGGACGCTCACCGGACTCCGCTGCCGGGATTACGCCGCGCGCCGCGCGGAGTCGCGCGAAGTCTCTTCGCCGGCCGGGTGCTCGACCACCGCCAGGACACGCGGGGCCATGAACTTGGCGGTGCGGACGACGCCGCCCGTTCGCGTCAGCTCGGTGATCTCCACGGTGGAGCGGGAGGTCTTGACCTCGACCCTGCGCCCCGAGCGCGTCGCCCGGACCTGGTACTCCTTGGCGGTGCCGCCGCCCGCATCCACCAGGACTTCAACAAAATCGCCTTTTGCCATGCGGTGGTTATTCCCAAAAGGCGAACGCCGCGAGCGCTCCGGCCGCCCGGACAGCAGGAAGGCCGGATCCGCCGGCCTTCCACGCTTGTCCTCCGCAGCGCTCACATCATTGCCCCGCTCGACGCCCCGTTCCAGCCCCAGGTGAATGGCTTTGCAGTACCTCAAGTGAGGTAGGCGAACCTGGCCCCGCCTGCGAGCGTGAACCCCGATGGGGGCGCGTTGTCTAAGGGATGGGATTCGAGCAGTATCACGAGCCGGCGGCCGAGCTGTCGCAGGAGACGCGGACGTTCGCCCGGATGATCGTCTCGCTCACCGAAGAAGCCGAGGCGATCAACTGGTACGAGCAGCGCATCAGCGTCGAGCGCGACCCGCAGGCCAGGGCGATCATGGCCAACGCGCAGGAGGAGGAGTTCAAGCACTTCTCCATGGACCTCGAGTTCCTCATCCGCCGCACGCCGAAGTGGCGGGTGGCGCTGCAGAAGGTGCTCTTCCAGGAGGGCGACATCGTCGAGCACGGCGAAGAGGCCGAGCAGGCCGAGGCAAAAGAGGACGGAGAGGGCTAGGCCCTACCTCTGACGAGGTCCAGCAGCCGGTCGAGCACTCGGCCCCCGTCGGCGCGAAGCGCGTTGTGCTCGTACTCGTCGGTGATCCACGTCCGCATGCCGCGCACCAGGCGCGCCGTCTCCTCGGAGAACTCGCGCTCGACGTAGAGGTCGTGCACGTAGATCGTCCCGGCCACCGGCACCTCGTTGTTCCGGAGCACGCTCTCGTCGTACAGCCGAGGCCACTCATGCTCGGCCAGGATGTCCGCTGCCTCGCGCAGAGGACGCAGGGCGCCGTAGTCCTCGAACATCCACGGGTACACGTGCTCGCCGGTGAACAGGTCCGGCGCGTCGTACGCCTCCGGCAGCAGGCGATGCGCCGACCAGCGGGTGGCGCAGCCGTCGGCGTAGCTCGCCTCGTGGATGATCGCGTACAGCGGGTTGCGCGAGAACGGGTCCTGCGCCAGCACGTCGTGGCGGAAGGCGGGCGAGTCGGGATCGAGCTCGAGGATGTAGTGCAGCAGCTCGCTGCCCTCGCTGCGCCCGAGCAGCGTGCCGAGCTGGCGAAAGCGCCGCCCGGTGAGGCGATCGCCGTTCGGGAGCCTGAAATCCTCGGCGTCGAGCCGCCGCCGGATCGCGAGCACGCGCGAGCGGTCCTCGGGATAGCGATCGTAGTGCCGGCGGTTGCGGTCGAGCACCGTGCGGTAGGTGGCCGCATACACGTCGTCGGCCGGCCGGCCGACGGGAGGCACGCCGCCGGTGATGAGCGCCTCACGCAACCCCTCCGGCGCGATCGACAGGTACGTCATCGAGCAGAACCCGCCGAAGCTCTGGCCGAGGACGCTCCAGCGCTCGACCCCGAGCTCGCGCCGAATCCACTCGGCGTCGCGCACGATCGAGTCCGCGCGAAAGTGTTCGAGGTAGCCGGCCTGCTGCCGCGGCGTCATGCCCGGCAGCGCGCCGATGGGCGACGAGCGGCCGGTGCCCCGCTGGTCCAGGAGCAGCACGCGGAAGTCGCGAAGCGCCCGGTCGAGCCAGCCCGGCCCGCTCGGATGGCGCGTCGGCCGAGGCGCCTCGTTGCCAGGGCCGCCCTGGAAGAAGACGAGGTACGGACGGTCCAGTCCGTCGGGGTCTGCGACCTCGCGGGCGAACACCGTGATGAGTTCGCCGCCAGGGCGCGAGTGATCGAGCGGAATCGAGAACTCGTGCTCGGTCAGAACGAGTCCGCGCGTGTGCGCGATGGTCGGCACGGGGCAATTATCGCGGCCTCGGAAGGCCGCTCCGGGCCGAACGTTAACCCGAGGTTAAGGCTTGGCTACCTCCCTAACATGATCCGCGCAGTCCCGCCTGCGCGTTTGGGAATAGAGGAGACATCAGATGCCGGCTTTCGATGCCACCGTTCTCAAGCAGGTCGAGTCCGAGGTTCGCAGCATCAAGGCTGAATACCGGGGCGTCGTCCCCGAGGAGTCGATCGACGTCTTCGCCGGCGAATCGCTGCAGCGGCTGGCCAACTCTCGGGTCCCTCAGTTCGTCCCGCTCTTCGTCGGCCGCTTCACGCGTGAGCGCCTGCGCGAGCTGATCAAGGCGGACCGAAGGGCTTCGTAGCCGTCACGCGCTGAGGCGATCGCGCAGCGCGCTCAGCATCGGGTGCAGCTCGTGCGCGCCGCGCACGTGCGACGTATCGAGCTCCCACTCTCGGCGCGCGAGCATGAATGGATGAAGCTGCTCGCCCCCGATTGATCCGTGCCCACCGAGCTGGTTCTCGAAGTTGACCTGCCGGTCGCGGATGAACGCTCCGAACAGGACGAGGTCTCCCGCGGTCTCGAACCTGTTCAACCGGTGCAGCTGCTCGCGCAGGATGACCGGCTCGTCGTAGCGCGCGAGCACCTCGGCCAGCGCGCTAACCGATAGCTCCCGGCCTCTGGTCCAGAAAACGTCTTCGTCTCCGCGCCGCGCCATCACGAGCGCGATGTGCTCGCACCCAAGGAGCCCGGACAGCAGCGCCGGATACCTCGCCGACACCTCGTCGGCGGTGAGGCGCCAGTCGTTGTCGCTGAGGTACACGTGCCCGAGACCGCCCGAGAACGAGAGCTTGACGGCGCCTTTCGCCTGGGCCGCGGGCGGCCCGACCTTCTTGCCGTTGAGCTCCTCGACGTGAAAGCCGGGCATCCAGCGCGCGACGAGCTCGCCGAGCGATGCGCCGGTGAGGTGATCGAAGCGTGCGGCCGGCACCTGGCCGTGGTCGGACAGAACGAGCAGCTCATAGGCATCGCCGCGCGCCCTGGCAATCGCGTGAACGGTGCGGTCGACGTGGCGCAGCATCCGCTCGGAGTGCGAGTCGTCGGGCCCGAACGCGTGCCCGACCTCGTCGTACGCATAGAAGCCGGCGTAGATGGGCGCGAAGCGTTCGCGCATGGCCTGCTCGACCGCGTATCGCGTGAGGTGGTGGACGAACACCTCCTCCAGTGCGTCGCTGACGACGTAGGGCGCGGCCGGGCGGTGGCCGCTCGTGACGGTGCTTGCGTACTCGGCGGCGGTGCGACCGATGGAGAGCGCGGCGTGTCCGGCCCAGTCGCCGAGATGCACCGGGTTCAGAAGGTATGGAAGCACGACGCGCCAGGCCGAGCGCGAGCGCTCGTCCTCCCCATACGTTCGCTCGTGATACGCGATGCCGAAGTCGTCCTTCGCGCCCGCCGGGTAGCACGCCGCGATGCACGCGCCTCCTTTCGTGAGCGGCGTGGTGCCGGCGAAGTACTTGTCCGCGACCTTCTTGAAGGTCGAGCGTGCGCCGAACTGAACGGCGAGCCGGCGCTGCCGGTCCCACCACCTGAAGCTCGGGATGTTCGAGTTGTCGCCGTAGAGGATGCCCGCCTGGGCGAAGGGCGTCGTCGAGGGCACGCCGCAGCGATAGGTGTGGATGTCGTAGCGCTCCTGGTCCAGCAGCCGCCTCGTGAAGGGCATCAGCCCCGCGTCCAGCGCGCGCTGGAGCGCGTCGGCGCTGAGCCCGTCGACGTGCACGATCACAAGGCCCTTCCCCACTTACACCTCGATCTCCGCAAACACCGCGAGATGGTCGGACGCGCGGGAGTTGACCGTCCACGCGCGGTGCTCGAACGGCATGGTCGAGGCCGCGTAGATGGCGTCGAGCTTCTGGCCCGTCCAATGCGTACCCAGGACGGATGTGGTGAGGTTCACCAGACCGGCGCCTTCGGCGGCGCCGGCGATGCGCCGCCAGAGGTGCGGCCGCACCGGGCCGAACGTGTTGAGGTCACCGGCGACGAGCGTGAGCGGGACGGGTGGCCGCTCGACCATGTCCGCCAGGACGGCCCGGAACTGCTCCAGCTTGTGCGCGAAGCCGACCACGTCCAGATGCGCAACGTACACGCGCAGCCGGCTCGACTCGGCGCGGATGGCCATCCGCACCTGCGGCGGCACCACCCGCAGCAGCAGCCGTTCGGGCGGGCCGATCTCGATGTGCGCCGCGCCCGGAAGGGCGATGGTCTCCGGCTCGGCCGCGTCACCGAGCAGGCCGCGCTTCCAGATCAGGGCGTTGGCCTGCTCCCGGCCGGCACGCTGCTGCGCCGTGGCCTGGAACCATTCATAGCTTGGATCCAGGCGCGCGGCGATCGCTTTCGCGTCGGGCACGCCGCCGTGGATCGAGGCCTCCTGCAGGGCGAGGAGGTCGATGTCGCGGAAGGCCGGCTCGCGGCCCACGAGGTCGAGGACCTTGTCGAGGCGGCGGCCGAGCTGCACGTTCCATGAACAGATTCGCACTGTTCACCTAACGCGCGGTGCCGGGAATACCAGTTGGCCGGCTGGGTGAGGTCGTACAACGTGACGCCGTCGGCGGCGATCGCCACGTGGGCGGGGGGCAGAGGGATGACGACTCGGGCTCGGAAGTCTTCGGCTTCGGCGGAAACAACTCGGAGGTTCATGGCAAGACGATCTCGCCGCCGCCTGCGCCCCGACTGTGAGCCGGCTTAGAGCTTCCTCAGAACAGGGATGTCCGCCGCTGAGTGCATCCGCAGATGGACGCGTTGACAAAGAGGGTGCAGGGCATCGGCAGCTTGGGCAGGGATGTGACGAATCGCGCGACCGTGGTCTGGATCATGCTGCTGGGCGCCATCGAGTTCACCGACATCCTGACCACGGCCATCGGCAGGGCGCGGGGGGCCATCGAGTCGATGCCGATCAGCGCGGCGGTGATGGACGAGGGCGGAATCGTGCTCTTCATCGCCATCAAGATCGCGCTGGTCGGTGCGGTGACCATCTCCGTGCTGCTGGCTCTGCGCTGGATGCGGAGCGGCCGGCCGGGCGCCGGCACGCTGTTCACGTTCACGCTGTCATCGATCCGCGTGGCGACCGTGGCGCTAGCGCTCGTGAGCCTCCACAACGCCGTCCTGCTGACCTCACTGCAGGCCTGACTCCTCTCGCTCGAAACAGTCCCAGAGCCGGCACTCGACTGCACACTCGCGCTAGCGGGCGTGCGGGAGCCGGCACTCGAAGTGGGCCAGCCCGGGCTCCTGGCGCCCGGCGCGAGTAAGTCGCCCCGTCGTACGGTTTAACCAACATGCAGGAGCGGAGCGAAGAGCAGATCCTGAGCCGGCTGCTCGATCTGGAAAACGGCGGCCAGGCCGAACGACGCGTCCACCTCGAGGACCAGTCGTACATCTCGCTGATCCACGACCCGGACACGGGGCGCGGCTATGTCCTCCGGCATGGCGTGGACGAGACCGAGGGTGCCGAGGTGCCCGAGGGCGCGGAGTTCTACGAGTACCCA
>DATGEO010000025.1:0-5250 GCA_035310015.1 Candidatus Dormiibacterota bacterium
GGTGATGCGACCGGCGAGCGCCAGCGGCTCGGTCCTGCCTTCGCTTGCCTCGAGCAGGGCCTTGGCCTCGACGCTCGAATGCGTGGGCCGGAACACCGGTGTGCGGCGGCGAGTTTCGTCGGTCACGTCCGACAAAGACTAAAGGACTATTTCCTGTTCCTCGGTGGCCGGGAAGGTGGCCACGTCGGCTCCGCCCGACTGCCGGTAGTTGCCGAGCGCCTCCTCGATCAGCGCGTCGATGTCGCTGTCCGAGTGGTTCGGGTCGTGGTGGAAGAAGGCGAGCTTCTGCACGTCCGCCTGCTCGGCGAGGGAAAGGGCCTCCTCGAACGTCGAGTGGCCGAAGCCGACGTGCGTCTTGTACTCCTCGCGGCTGTATTGCGCGTCGTGCACGAGCAGATCTGCGTCGCGGCACCAGTCGGCCAGGTCCTTCAGGCTGCCGTTCTGCTCGGCTGCGAACATCGAGAGCTCGTTGTCGGTCGCGAACACGAAGCTCGTGTTGTCCTCCTCGATGCGGTAGCCAAACGTGGGGATCGGGTGCATCAGCAGGTGCGGCGTGATCCGCAGCCCGCTGACCTCGAACGTTTCGCCCGGGTTGCGCTCGATGAACTCGAGGTCGGCCGGCATGTGGTCGAGGCGCACCGGGAAGTACGCGGGGTCCATCTGGTCGGCGAACGCCGCCTGCAGCGACTTCGCGGAGCCCGCCGGGCCGACGATCGTGAGGTGCGTTCCCGGCGTGAACGCGGGCGGGAAGAACGGAAAGCCCTGGATGTGATCGAGGTGCGTGTGCGTGATCAGCAGGTGCGCCTGGAGCGGCGTGTCCTGCCCGAGCTTGGCGCCGAGTTCGGCGATTCCGGACCCCGAGTCGATGATGATGAGGTTGTCCCGCTTGTCGCGCACCTCGAGGCACGTCGTGTTGCCTCCATAGCGCAGCGTGCGCCTGCCGGGCGTCGGCCGCGTTCCGCGCGTGCCCCAGAACTTGACCCTCATCGCGCCGCGGTCAGCTCGTAGATCCGCCTGGTCGTGAACAGGTCAAGCAGGTCGCGGTCGAGCTTGCCCGCATCCGCCTCGTCGCGCAGGATGTCGAGCGCCCGAGCCACCGGCACCGCGGGCTTGTACGGCCGGTCCGAGGCGGTCAGCGCGTCGTAGATGTCGGCGATCGTCATCATCTTGGTCTGCAGCGGGATCTCGTGCCCCTTCAGGTGGCGCGGATAGCCCGAGCCGTCGAGCTTCTCGTGATGGCCGTAGGCGATCTGGGGGATGCCGAGCATGCTCTGCGTCCACCGGATCTTGCTCAGGAACACGAAGCTGTGGGTGACGTGCGATTCGATCTCGAGCCTCTCCTGCTCGTCCAGCGTGCCCTTGGGAATGCTGAGGAAGCGGAACTCGTGGGGGTCGAGCATCGGGTGATCCACGCCCGCAAGGTCTTGGTAGGTCTTCCGGGCAAGCACCTCGAGCGTCGAGGCCTTGTCCTCGGGCAGCACGCTCGGCTCGTTGGCGACGACGATGGCGTCGAGCCACATCCGAAGCTGCCGCAGGTCCTCCTCGAGGCGGCGGTCGAGGTCGGCCAGCGCAGGTGAGCCCGGCCCGTCGCGCTTCATCACCTCGAGCTTGTCGTTCGCGTAGCGCACCTGCACCGAACGCTGCACGAACTCGAAGCGCGCCTGGATGACGTCGAGCTGGCGGAGAGGGAGCTTCTTTTCCTTGACCAGGACGTCTTCGTGGACGCCGACCTTGCCAAAGTCGTGCAGCAGGCACGCGTAGCGCAGCTCCTTGAACTCGTCCTCGTTGAAAGGGCGGTCGCGGAACTTGCCGACAGCGATCTCGTTGACCCCACGCGCGATGCCGGTGGTGAGCCTTTCGACACGGCCCGAATGACCGGCCGTGCTCGGGTCTCGCTGCTCGATCGCGGTGATGCTCGCCGTCACGAAGCCTTCGAACATGTTCTGGATCTCGTCGAGCAGGTTCTTGTTGTCGAGCGCGACGGCGGCCTGGCTGGCGACCGACTCGAGCATCTCCAGGTCCTCGGGCCGGAAGCTGACGACCTCCTCATCGACGGTGTCGATGGTCAGCTTGGTTTCGAACCGCCGCTTGGCGTTGATGAGCTGGATGGCCCCGACCACCGCGTGGTTGTAGTCGCGCATCGGCACCGTGAGCATGGACTTGGTGCGGTAGCCGAACTGCGCGTCGAAGCCGCGCCCGCCCTGGGGCTTGCCCGGCGGCGGGTTGTACGCGTCGTCGTAGATCTGGCTCTTGCCCTGGGTCACGGTGTAGCCGACGACGCTCTTCTCGTCGACCGGCACCGTGAACTTCTGATACGTGTCTTTGTCGAGCGAGTGGTTCTGGCTGGACGCCAGGAACAGCACCTCCGCGCCGTCCTCAACGGTCTTGAGCCAGAGGCTGGCACCGTCGGCGTTGGTGAGCTGGCGCATCGTCGTGAGGATGAATTCCTGGAGCTTGACGATGTCCCGCTCGGCGGAAAGCGCGATGCCGATTCGGTTCAGCTCTTCGAACTGGCGGTGCTGCCGGCGCGCCTGCTCCCGCAGCTCCGCGTTCAGGAGCGCGACCCGCAGGATCTCGCGCAGGGCCGCGGGCGGCGCGTCGACGGGCGGCCTGACCGTGCTTTCCTCCAGCCCTTCCGGCGCGGCTTCGCCGGGCGCGAGCACGACGAGCGCCGGCGCGACGATGGAGTTCACCTGAGACAGCGGGATGCCATGCAGTCCGAGCTCTTCCAGTACCGAGCCCAGACGGCCGTTCTCGAAGCTCGGGGCCAGGTAGATGGGGAAAGCGGAGATCGTCTTCAGCGGGTCAATCATCGGCCGTTCGAATTCTGCAGGTAAATCAAGCGCAGGCCCTCCAGCGTCAGCAGAGGATCGGTCTCCTCGATGACATGCGTCAACCCCGCGACGAGTGAGGCCTGGCCGCCGGTCGCGATCACCCGCGCGGATCCGCCGAGCTCGTTGACCATCCGCGAGACCATCCCCTCGACCTGGGCGACGAACCCCCACACCAGGCCTGACTGGATCGACGTGACGGTGTTCCGGCCGATCACCGAGTCCGGCGCGACGGGCTCGACGCGGCGCAGCATCGCGGTCTGGGACACCAGCGCATCGAGGGAGATCTCCACCCCGGGAGCGATCGCACCTCCGAGGTAGTCGCCTTCGGCGCTGATGGCGTCGTAAGTCACCGCCGTGCCGAAGTCGATGACCACGATCGGTCCGCCGTACTTGGTGTATGCGGCCAGCGCGTTGGCGATCCGGTCGGCGCCGACCTCTTTCGGGTTCTCGTACCGAATCCGCACGCTCGTCTTCACGCCGGGACCGACCATCAGCGGCTCGCATTTGAGGTACCGCCGGGAGGCCTCGATCAGCGCCTGGTTCAGGGTCGGAACGACGCTCGAGATGACCACTCCCGAGACGACGGCGAGCTCCATGCCGCGGAGCGCAAACAGCTGGCTCAGCTCGACGGCCATCTCGTCGGCTGTGCGCTCGCGGTGCGAGGTGACCCTCCAGTCGGCGACCAGCTTGTCGCCCTCGAAAAGCGCGAACGTCACGTTCGTGTTGCCGACGTCGGCGGCCAGGAGCACCCGGAATTTATGTCACATCGGGAGGTCTGGCGGGTGCTTTTGCGCCCACCGACGAAGCGCGGCCGCCTGCCTTCGCATCGCCACCGCCCTGGCGGCGACTCGCCGCGGATGAGGCGCGCCGGTGAGATCTCGGCGGCGAAGCGACGTGGCGACGTCCCAGGGGACCTCCAGCCGCCCTACGCGGACCTGCTCCCCGACCTCCCCGTGCGCCTGGCGAAAGGGCGTCCCGGCGCGTACGCGCTCCTCCGCGGCGTCCGTGGCGAGGAGCCCTGGGTCCTGGGCGGCCGCGGCCAGGCGCCCGCGGTCGAACTCGAGGTGCTTCACCAGCAGCGCCGCGGCTTCGAGGGACGCGATCACGTCGTCGGCGGCCGCAAAAACGGCTCGCTTGTCCTGCTGGAGGTCTCGGTCATAGGCGAGCGGCAGGCCCTTGAGCGTCGTCGCCAGCGAGGCGAGGCTGCCCAGCGCCTGGGCGGGCCGGGCCCGCAGCAGCTCGGCGATGTCGGGGTTCTTCTTCTGCGGCATGAGGCTCGAGCCGGTGGCGATCTCGTCCGCCAGGCGGACGAATCCGAACTCCGCCGTCGACCAGAGCACGACGTCCTCTCCCAGGCGGCTGAGGTGCAGCGCCGCGGCCAGGCACGCATAGACGAGGTCGAGGGCGAAATCGCGGTCGGACACGGCGTCGATGCTGTTGGCGCTCACGCGGCTGAACCCGAGCTCGCGCGCGACCACGTCGCGGCGGAGGGGCAGCGTCGAGCCCGCTAGCGCGCCCGAGCCAAGCGGCAGCTCGTCGGCCGCTTCGTACGCATGCTGAAATCGCGTCGCATCGCGCAGCAGCGGCTCGGCGTGGGCGAGGAGGTGATGGCCGAGCGTCACCGGCTGGGCCCGCTGCAGGTGCGTGTAGCCAGGCATCGCCCAGTCCACATGCCTGGCCGCCGCACCGGCGAGCGCGGCCACCACCAGCGCGACGGCCTCGACGCCGGCTGCAGACGCGGCCCGGCAGTAGAGGCGGAGGTCGAGCACGACCTGGTCGTTGCGCGACCGGCCGGCATGGAGCGACGCACCCGCGGGCGTGATCTCGGTCAGCCGGCGCTCGACCACGGTGTGAATGTCCTCATCCGTGTCGATGAGATCGAGATCGCCCGCGTCGAGCTCGCGCTTGACGCGCCGCAGTCCACGCTCGATCGCGGAGAGCTGGGCGGGCTTGATGATCCCGGCCGCGGCCAGGCCACGGGCGTGGGCGACGCTGCCGGCAATGTCATACGGATAGAGATCGAAGTCGACCTCGAGCGAGGAGGAGAAGCGCTCCAGCTCGGGCAGCAGCTTGCCCGAGAATCGCCCTCCCCAAAGTCTGCCACCCCGCGAAATCTTCGATTTCGCGGGGACCCCGTCAGTCTTCTCCTTGTGGCGTCTTATGGTGCGAGCCTCTTGACCTCGCCCAGCAGGTCGCCCAGCTCACGCGCATGCAGCCGGCCCTGCACCTGGGCCGCGGTCCTCACGCCGAGTCCCCAGAGCTTGATGAAGCCCGCGGCCGCGGACTGGTCGAACGCATCGCCCTTGCCGTAGGTCGCCAGCGACAGCTGGTAGAGCTGCTGCGGGCTCTTCCTGCCGACGACGCTCGACGAGCCCTTGAAGAGCTTGAGGCGCACCTCGCCGGTGACGTGCTCCTG
>DATGEO010000026.1:0-5581 GCA_035310015.1 Candidatus Dormiibacterota bacterium
CTCAGTTGCCTGCCCAGGCTACTTTTTGTAGGTCTAGGACGCGATGTCGCGCCTCTTCATGAGGAACGCGGCGGCGGCGAAGCCCACCAACGTGACCAGCAGCATCAAGGCCAGGCCCGCACCGTCGACCCCCTCGGAGAGTGGGTGGCCGTACAGGTGGAAGGGCGAGAGGTCGAGCACGGCGGGCGGCCACTTGAAGATCGGGCCGAGCTGGGTGATGAAGTAGCCGGTGATGGCGAAACCCGCGAGCACTCCGAGCGCGGCGCGCGGGAGCGCCGCGCACAGGACCGCGCCGATCGCAGCGAAGAAGGTGACGAAGGGCACGAGCAGCATCGACGCCGTCACCAGGCGTGAGACGGAAACGTCGATCGACTCCTGCTGCGCCTGCAGGTGCACGACGGCGGCGCTGATCAGGGCGACGGCGGAGGCGCTCGCCGCGACCACGAGGGCGCGCTCCACGACGACCGCTGTGCGCGAGATCGGGTTGCTCAGGGTCAGCTCGAGCCGGCCGTCGCCGTCCTCCGCGGCCCAGCGCGCGACCTGGGTGATCGCGTAGCCGGCGAACAGGAGCTCCACGACGTCGAACCACAGGTAGCCGAGGAACGAGGGATAGAGGTCGCCTTTGATCACGAAGTTGAGGAAGGGCTGGAGCGTCTGCAGGTGGAGGAGCGGCCTGACGACCTCTCGGGTCAGGATCGTGATCAGGTAGGCCAGCGCGCTGACGCCGGCGATCCAGATCGTCAGCCCGAGGCGGCGGTCGTAGAGGCCGCGAACGACCGGAATCCTCCAGACCACGCCGCCCGGTTCGTGAGACTCGCGCCGTGCCGGCACGGGAAGACGGAGGAGCTGCGAGCCGACGTCGCGATAAGCGAAAGCCAGCATCGACGCCACCGCCGCCGCCGCCGCGACGGCGAAGAGGATCTCGACGGCGCGCACGTCGAACGGCCCCCCGGGCGGAAGGGGCTGGCTCTGGTCGTAGTAATGGAAAGGCGACAGCCACCGCCAGCGCTGAAAGAAGTCGATCGAGCGGCCCAGGCTGTTGACGAGGAACAGCAGCAGCAGCAGCACGCCGGCGGCCCCGGTCGCGACGCGCGGCGCGAAGAACTGGCAGACGAGGACCGCGAGCGCGTAGCTGCAGAGGGTGATGGCGACGAGGTCGACTGTGGCGCCCAGCACCGACGCGGCATCGATGCTGTCGCCCGCATGGGCGACGCCCGTGGCCAGACCCAGAGCGGCCGCGCCGGACGCAAGCACGGCTCCGCAGGTGAATGCGCCAAAGCGCGCGAGCAGCGCGTCGGCGCGCGACACGCCGGCGGCGAGCACAGCCTCGACGATGCCGCGTTCCTCGTCGCCGCGTGTCGAACCGGCGGCCGACACGAGCGCCCAGATCGAGAACAGGATGGCCAGGAAGCCATAGGCCCGGAACTGCATGTAGCCGCCGACGGTGTCCGGCCGGATGGGCGGGGCGACCAGGACGCTGAGCTGGAGGGCGATCTGAGCGATGGAGGAGCCGAAGGCCCGGCGCTGCTCGGGCGTGCCGCCCGCGAGGACGTAGTAGGCGAAGGCGTTGGCGAGGCTGATCGCGAAGGCGAGGACTGAGAACCCGGCGATGCCCCAGCGCCCGAGCCTAAGCGCGTAGAGCCAGCGCATCGCCCTCGCGGTAATAACTCAGGAAGAGCTCCTCGAGGCTCGGCTCGCGGCTGACCAGGTTGGTGACCTCCGAGCCTCGCAGCGCTGAGAGCAGCGGCTGAAAGTCACCGCGCACGGTGCAGCTGAGCGTCTGGCCGTCGATCGCGACGTCCTCGACCCCTGGTGCCTGGCGCACTGCCGCCTCGGGCACCTCGGAGCCGGTGGCGAACACGACCTCGACGCGATGCACGCGCATGGAGTGCAGCTCGTCGAGCTCGGCCACACGCACCAGCCGGCCCGCGCGGACGATGCCGACCCGCTCGCAAACATGCTCGACCTCGGAGAGCACGTGCGAGGAGAGGAAGACCGTCGCCCCTGCGTCGCGAGCCTCGTTGACGAGCCGGTAGAACTCCTGCTGGTTCAGCGGGTCCAGGCCGGCGGTCGGCTCGTCGAGGATGAGCAGCCGCGGCGAGTGCATGAACGCGAGGACGATCCCGAGCTTCTGCTTGTTGCCGTTCGAGTACTCGCGGAAGCGGCGGCCGAGGTCGAGGTCGAACCGCTCGCAGAGATGCCTCACCCGGCCCGCATCGACGCCGCCGCGCATGCCACCGAAGTACGCGACGACGTCTTTGCCGTGCATGCCGCCGAACTGAGGTATCTCCCCAGGCAGGTAGCCGACGAGCCGCTTCACCTCGACCGGGTCGCGGACGCAGTCGAGGCCGAACACGTGGGCCGACCCCGAGGTGGGGCGAATCATGCCCATGACGCAGCGGATGGTGGTCGTCTTGCCCGCGCCGTTCGGCCCGAGAAAGCCGAACACCTGGCTGGTCGGGACCTCCAGGTCGAGCTCGAACAGGCCGCGGCCCAGGCCATAGTCCTTGGTCAGCCTTGACGTCTGCAGCGCCGGGACCGCCATCGCGCGCAGCATATAGTCGGCATGTACCTCGGCGACCTCGAGCTTCATCTCCTGATGGCGGCGCACTGGAAGGCCGACGGCGGCCTGATGTTCGGCGTCGTGCCCAAGGTGCTGTGGGAGAAGCACCGCCCCGCCGACGGCAACAACATGATCGACATGGCCTGCGTCTGCCTGATCGCTCGCATCAACGGACGCGTCGTCATCTGCGAGACCGGCATCGGCACGAAGCTGAGCGAGAAGCGCGCGCAGCAGGTGCGCCTGCGTGAGCCGGAGGGTTTGCTGCACGCGCTTCGCCGTCTCGGCATCGGGCAGGACGAGGTCGATGCGGTCATCAGCACACACCTGCACTGGGACCACGCGGGCGGGCTCACCCAGCGCGACGAGGCGGGCGGGCTGCAGATCACGTTTCCGAAGGCCAAGCACTTCATCCAGCGCAGCGAGTGGGAATTCGCGCTCCATCCCGACGTGCGCAGCCAGAGCGCGTACGTCACGGACGACTTCACGCCCCTCGAGGATGGTCATCGCGGCGTCGAGTTCGTGGACGGCGACGTCGAGGTGCTTCCTGGCGTCGAGGTCCGGCAGGTGGGCGGCCACACGCCCGGCAGTCAGGTCGTGATCTTTCGCTCGGGTGAGCTGGCGTGCGCGGTGACCGGCGACCTGGTGTGTCAGACACCGCACCTGCGAGTTCCGTGGACGATGGCCGCCGACATCGAGCCGCTGCGCGTGCTGGACCAGAAGGCAAAGCTCTTCGAAGAGGCGGAGAAGCACCGCTGGCTGCTGGTGCTGAGCCACGACCCCGACCAGCCCGCCGGCTACCTCGAGGACGGTGGCCGCTGGAGGCCCGAGCCCAGGCTGACGTGAAGTTCACGGCTGCGGACGGGCGAAAGGTCGGGTACCGGCTGATGGGCAACGGCCCGATGCTGGTCTGCCATCCGGGCGGCCCGGGCTTCTCGTCTCTCTACTTCGCCGACCTTGCGGGCCTGTGGGAGCGCTACACGCTGGTGCTGCTCAACCCGCGCGGCACGGCGGACTCGGACCGACCCGCGGACAAGCGCGCGTACGCCATCGACGACTACGTGGAAGACGTCGAGGCGCTGCGTCATCACCTCGGCATCGAACGCCTCATGCTGCTGGGCCACTCCCACGGCGGCGTGGTCGCGCAGGCGTACGCGGCGACGCATCCGGCGCGGGTGCGCAAGCTCGTGCTCGCGTCGACGCTCGCGCGCTTCGCGCCGGAGCAGGAGGCCGCGATGCGGGCGGGTATGGAGAAGCGCTCGAACGAGCCGTGGTATCCGGACGCGGTGTCCGCGCTCGAGCGCGAGCAGAATGGCGACTTCGAGTCGGACGAGCAGCTCGGTGAGCTGGTCTTCAAGGAGCTGCCTTTTTACTTTGCGCGCTACGGCGCGATGGAGGCGGGCTACCTGGACACGTTGAGGACCGAGGTCCCAAACGCGGACACGCTGCAGCTCTTCAACCGCGAGATCTTCAACACGTTCGACCTGCGTCCCGACCTCGTTCGCATCAAAGCTCCCACCCTCGTCATCACGGGCGCCGAGGACTTCATCTGCGGACCGATGTGCGCCGATGAGATCGCGTCCGGAGTCCCGGACGCCAAGAAGGTCATCGTCGGCGACGCGGGACACATGCTGTTCATCGAGCAGCCGCAGGCCTTCCACATGGAGGTGGCCGACTTCCTCGACGCGTGACGGCCGCGCGGCCTTAACAGCCAGGGTTGGATTCGCGGCCGGCCCTCCGTAGCGCATTACTACCTGGAAACCCGAACCAGTGTTCGAGCAGCGCGGGATAGGATCGCCACCGCGCGGTGTGCAGTTTCCCTCGCTCAAGGCGCCACGGCTGCTTGCGATCCTTATGCGTGAGCCTCTCAACTACCAGGTCGCTCGCCAGAAGGGCTCCCACCGGAAGTTGACGTCGTCAGCCGGCTACCCGTCGCTGACGTTCTCGTGGCACGACCGCGCGACAATCCCGAGCGGGCTGGTGAAGGAAATCCTGACCGAGCGCGTTGGGCTCAGTGAGGCTGACGCCTTCCAGCTACTCTGAAGGGGAGGATTTACATGCGCAGCATCACCATCAACTACCGGCCGGAGGGTCCGGGCTGGGCAGCCACGTCCCCGGATGCCCCTGAATATCTGGCCTACGGGGAGACCCTGGGCGAGGCGCTCGAACTGGCCCATGAGGGCATCGCCTTCCACCTCAACCTGTCGTCGTCCGAGCTGATGATCCTTGACTATGTGAGCACTGCTCCGGGCGTTATCCACGCTAACAACGGCACCGGCATGCTGGGCTATGCCGCCGAGGTCTCTGGCGCGTTTGCCGTAGCTCTCAATGTGGGAGAGGTCGTGGTCCGCAGCACGGCGCCTCAATCTCTCCGAAATGCAGAGGACCTGAAGGTCGTGAAGGTCGAGACCGCCTCGGCCGCTTAGCGTGTCCACTTGCGGATAGACGCGGCCCTCCTTTGCGATGCGGTCACGGTCCGGGAGAACCTGCTGCACATTCTGGGAGGCGGGATCACGCGGATCAATCGGCCCCAGTTTCCGTCTCCTCTGGGTGCCGCGCTCGCGGTGCGTATCATGCTTCACCGCACCGAGGTTGACCGGCAACATACCATCGAGGTGATCCTTGCTGGAGAGGATGGCCAAATGATCGCAAAGGTCGAGGCTAAGTTCCAGGTCCCGGCTCAGACCCTCATGGACCTGCAGCCGAGCGAGGAGGTCACCGTCAACCTCCCGCTGGGACTACAAGGCTTGCTGATTCCTCACGCGGGTGCCTATGCCTTTGACATGCTTATCGACAACACTCACACGGCTTCGGTGCCATTCCACGCCGTCGTCATGCAGGCCGGGCACCTCCCGCCGCAGTCTCCCGGGACACTTCTAACCAGCTAAGCAACCGGTCGAAATTGAGCGGCGAGAGGGCCTGGTAATTGGCAGCCGCAGGCCTTCCACATGGAGGTGGCCGACTTCCTCGACGCGTGACGGCCGCGCGGCCTTAACAGCCAGGGTTGGATTCGCGGCCGGC
>DATGEO010000027.1:0-37784 GCA_035310015.1 Candidatus Dormiibacterota bacterium
ACCCGCCGCCAGACCGACGAAAAGACCCACGAGCACGAAAACCGGGGACGTGTGGAACGCCGCATCGAGCCCGACGCCACCGAGGATCGGGAGCAAAACGGCGCCTGCGAAATAGAATCCGACGCTCGCCATGTCGGCCCCGGTCGGACCCTGACTCGATGGGCGCATGCCCGAGCTAAATGCTAGCGGGAACCGGGTTCGGCCAACAGGCGGCGCATGAGCGGCGAGTCGAATCGCCAGTCCGCTTTCTGCAGGCGGTCGGCGGCGAGCGTCGAAACCAGCACCAGCCAGGCCACGACCACGACAGCGACCACCCTCTTGTGGCCGAAGATCGTCAGGCCCACCGCGCCCAGCAGGCCGCTCGCGCTGTAGAAGACGAAGCAGGTCTGGCGGGCGTTCAGCCCGAAGTCGAGCAGGCGGTGGTGGATGTGCTTCAGGTCGGGCTGCGCGACCGACGCCTTGGTCATGCCCCGGCGCACGATCGCCCAGGCCGTGTCGGCGATGGGCAGGGCCAGGGCGAGGACGGGGATGACCAGGGCGAAGGCAACGGCCACCTTGGCCACGCCCACGATCGAGATCACGCCCAGCGCCGTGCCCAGGAAGTGGGCGCCCGAGTCGCCCATGAAGATGCGCGCGGGCGAGAAGTTGAAGAGGAGAAAGCCCGCGCACGTGCCCGCAAGCGCGCCGCTGAGCATCACCACGTCCGGCTGGCGCGTGCCGGCGCCGGCGAACATGAGCGTGATCGCGACGATCATCACCACCCCGGCGGCCAGCCCGTCGACGCCGTCGAGGAGATTCACCGTGTTCTGCATGCCGAGCAGCCAGAACAGGCTGATCGGCACCGACAGCAGGCCGAGCTGGATGATCCCGGCCCCGGGCAGCGACACGAACGTGATCTGGAACTCCTTGGGCTGGCCGGTCAGCGCCCCCAGCCCGATCACCGCGATGAGGGCGATCAGCAGCTGCAGGCCGAGCTTGGTCAGCGGCGGCAGCGACCAGCGGTCGTCGGCGATCAGCAGCACCGCGGCGAGCCCGGACACGAAAAGCACCCCGAGCACGCCTTTGCGCTCGGCCCCAGAGACCTGCCGGAGGAACAGGAGCATCGCCGCCGTGAAGCCGATGAACATGGCGAGCCCGCCGAGCAGCGGCATCGGCCGCGAGTGGGGATGGCGCTCGCTGGGCTGGGCTATGAGGCCGAGCCGGCGGGAGAGCAGGATCATCAGCGGCACGACGACCGCGCAGATCGCAAACGCGAAGAGCATGGCGACGAATCCGGGCAGCAGGTGATCGCGGATCGCGATCAGCGACTGGATGCTGAAGAAATCCTCTGGCGAAGGCGTTGGCGGGACGCTTGCTGCTACCAAGTCAAGGTCAGTCGAACGCGTACGGTAGCGGAAAGGCCCGGCACAGGTCCAGCGCCCGTTCGTGGACGGAGTCGAGCGTGGCCCTGTCGTCGATCCCCTCGATGAGGTCGGCGAGGCAGTCGGCGATCACCTTCATCTCGGCCTCTTTCATCCCGCGCGTCGTCACCAGGGGCGTGCCCACGCGAACGCCGCTGGGGTTGAACTTCGAGGCTTCGTCGTAAGGAATGGCGTTGCGGTTAAGCGTGATGCCGACGGTGTCGGCGACGTCCTGCACCTGCTTGCCGGTGCGCTTTTGCGGGCGCAGGTCGATGAGCATCAGGTGGTTGTCGGTGCCGCCGCTCACGAGGCGCAGCCCGCGCTCCATCAGCCGGTTGGACAGAGCCTTGGCGTTGGCCACGACCTGGCGCGCGTAGACCTTGAAGTCCGGCTTGAGCGCTTCGCCGAAGCACACGGCCTTGGCGGCGATCGCGTGCATGAGCGGCCCGCCCTGGATGCCCGGGAACACCGCGGAGTCGATGGCCTTCTGCCGGTCGGCCTTGCACAGGATGATCGCGCCCCAGGCTCCGCGCAGGGTCTTCTGCGTGGTCGTGGTGACGATGTCCGCGTGCGGGATGGGCGACGGGTAGACGCCCCCCGCGACCAGGCCCGCGACGTGCGCCATGTCGACGAAGAACGTCGCGCCGACCGAGTCGGCGATCTCGCGCATGCGCTTCCAGTCGACGATGCGCGAGTAGGCGGAGAAGCCGCCGAGGATCATCTTCGGCCGCACCTCCTCGGCCATCCGCGCCATCGCGTCGTAGTCGATGGTCTCGGTGTCGCGGCTGACGCCGTAGGAGTGGATCTCGTACAGCTTGCCGCTGAAGTTGGCCGGGCTGCCGTGGGTGAGGTGGCCGCCGGCCGAGAGGTCCATGCCCATCACCCGGTCGCCCGGCTGGCACACCGCCATGTAGACGGCGGCGTTGGCCTGGGAGCCCGCGTGCGGCTGGACGTTCACGTACTCCGCGCCGAACAGCTGCTTCGCCCGCTCGACCGCGAGGGTCTCGATCTTGTCGATCACCTCGCCCGTGCCGCCGTAGTACCGCCGGCCGGGGTAGCCCTCCGCGTACTTGTTCGTGAGCAGGGTGCCGAGGGCCTCGAGGATCGCGGGGCTCGTGAGGTTCTCCGAGGCGATGAGCTCCAGGGTCTCGGACTGCCGCCGGTACTCCTTGCGGATGAGGTTGGCGACCTCGGGATCGGCCTGGTCGAGCGCGCGGAAAGACATGGTGACGGTGGACACTGAGCTGAATGCTATCCCGCGCGGGGAGGAGGCGGCCCCAGGAGGTCGCCCGCCAGGATCGCCCCCTCGCGCAGGATGTGCGGCTGGGGCCCGGTGAGGTCGAGCACCGTCGACGCCGTGCCGCCCGGCGCGCGGCCGCCGTCGAGGATCGCTGCGAGGCCGGGGAGCTCGGCCGCCTCCTCCGCCGTCATCGCCGGGTCCTTGCCGTGCAGGTTGGCGCTCGTCGTCATCAAAGGCCCCGACGCCCGCAGCAGCTCGAGCGCGACTTCGTGGTTGGGGATGCGCACGCCGAGCGTCCGGCCGCCGAGCGAGTGGAGGATGAGCGTCAGCGGCCCCGGCCACCAGCGGCTGATGAACTCTTCGGCCCGCGAGTCGACGTGCACCCAGCCCGCGAGCTGCGACCGGGCCGCGGCCATGAGGATCAGCGGCATGCCCACCGGCCGGTTCTTCATGGCGAAGATGCGCTTTTGGGCAATCTCGTCACCAGCCGCCGCGCCCAGCCCGTAGACGGTGTCTGTCGGGAACGCGACCACGCCTCCGCCGCGCAGCAGCTGCGCCGCTCGCGTGTAGCCCCCTCGATCCGGCGTCAGGACCAGAGCTCCACCACCCTTTCGCGGCCGCCGAGGTCGCGGTGCACCCGATACTGCTCGAACAAGCCCGCCGCCGCCGCGATCACCGTCTCGCGAATTCTCGGATCGATCTCGACGAGCACCCGACCGCCGTCGCGCAGGCACGCGGGCGCCTGCTGCAGCAGCCGGATCACGAGCTCGGCACCGCCTTCGCCGGCGAACAGCGCGCCGGCCGGCTGAGCCCGCACCTCCGGCGGCAGGCCCGAGGCCACGTCGACGTAGGGCAGGTTGGCGCACACGAGGTCGAGGTCACCGGGCGCGGGCTCCAGCAGGTCACCGCATAGAAGGTGAACGCGTTCGTCGAGCCGATGCCGCGCGACGTTCCGCGCGGCGACCTCGAGCGCCTCTTGGCTGACGTCAATCGCCCACACCTCCGCCCCAGGAGCGTAATGCGCCAGCGCGACCGCGATGCAGCCGCTGCCGGTGCCCACGTCCGCGGCGCGCACAGGCCCACCGGCCTCGCGCGCGATCGCCACCGCCCGCTGCACCAGCACCTCGGTGTCCGGGTTGGGCACGAGCACCGCGGGCGTGACCTCGAAGTCGAGCGCCATGAACTCCTTGTGGCCGATGAGATAGGCGACAGGCTCGCCGCGCGCCCGGCGGGCGATCAGAGCTCGGTAAGGCGCGAGCTCGGTCTCGGTCGTGGGGCGGTCGAACTGCATGTAGAGGTCGAGCCGCCGGATGCCCATCGCGTGCGCCAGGAGCAGCTCGGCGTCGAGGCGGGGCGAGTCGGAGCCGTGCTTCCGGAGGTGATCGGCGGCGCGCTTGAGCACCTCCTGCACGCTCAGACCGCCAACGGTGCTCAGTCGGGCGGGGTCTCCAGCTGCGACGCGCGATCGGCCGCGATGAGCGCGTTCACCAGCTCGTCGAGGTCGCCCGCCATGACCTGGTCGAGCTTGTGCAGCGTGAGCTTGATGCGGTGGTCGGTGACGCGGTTCTCCTTGAAGTTGTAGGTGCGGATCTTCTCCGACCGCCCGCCGCTGCCGACCATCGTCCTTCGCTGCGCCCCGATCTTCTCCTGCTGCTCGGCCAGCTTGAGGTCGTACAGGCGCGCGCGCAGAACGCGCAGCGCCTTCTCCCGGTTCTGGAGCTGCGACTTCTCGTCCTGCATGCTCACGACCAGCCCGGTCGGCTTGTGGGTCATGCGGATCGCGGAGTAGGTGGTGTTCACGCTCTGGCCGCCGGGACCGGTGGACGTCGAGGTCTTGATCTCGAGGTCCTCCGGTTTGATCTCCACCTCGACGGGATCCGCCTCCGGCATCACCGCGACCGTGGCGGCCGAGGTGTGGATCCGGCCCTGCGCCTCGGTCTTGGGTACGCGCTGGACTCGATGCACGCCGCCTTCGTACTTCAGCTGCGAGTAGGCGCCGTGGCCGCGGACCTCGAACTCGATCTTGTCGAAGCCGCCCTTCTCGCTCGGCCTCGCGTCGACGACCTCCACCTTCCAGCCCTTCTTCTCCGCCCACTTGCCGTACATGCGGAAGAGGTCGGCCGCGAACAGCGCCGCCTCCTCCCCGCCCTCGGCGCCCTGGACCTCGACCACGACGTCCTTGTCGTCGTTCGGGTCCTTCGGCAAAAGCAGGATTCGCAGCCGCTCCTCGAGCTCGCCCACCTGCGCGGCGGCGCGCCGCTCCTCGGAGCGCAGGTACTCCTGCATCTCCTGGTCCTTTTCGTGACGCAGCATCTCGCGCGCGGACTCCATCTCGTGCTGCGCGCGCCGGTATTCCTCGTAAGTGCTGACGATCTCGCGCAGGCTGCGCTGCTCGCGGGCGAGCTTGGTCAGCCGCTCGTGGTCGGTGGCGACCTCGGGACGCGCCATCTCCGCGTCGATCTCGCGGTAGCGCCGCGCGATCGACTCCAGTCGATCGATCACGCCAAAGTCCCCGCGCGGGCTGGCAGCGCCAGACCGCGCCCCGCGTCGGGCGCAGCGAGGCGCTCGCACAGGGGGGATCTCCGCAGGGGGGACCTGACCCCCCTGCGCTCTCGATCGATCACGCCGCGGCCTCCTCCTCTTCGCCCTCGCGGGCGCCGTTGAAGGCTGCGATCGCGACCTCGAGCATGTCGTCCGACGGCTCGCGGGTGGTGAACTTCTGCGTGCCGAGCACCGGCAGCAGAAGGACCTTCACGACCGGGTTGCGGCGGTGCCTGGCCATGAAGCGGATGGCCTCGAAGCCGGCGCCGGCGATGATCGGGATCGCGATGATGCGGCTCAAGACCAGCCAGAACCAGTTCGGGTGCGCGAGGGCGACGAGGCTGAACACGATCACGCTCACCACCAGGACGACGATGAGGAAGCCGGTGCCGCAGCGCGGGTGCAGGAGGCTCGCCCGCCGGACGTTTGGGATCTCCAGCGGCCAGCCCGCCTCGAACGCGTTGATCGTCTTGTGCTCCGCGCCGTGGTACTGAAACACGCGGCGCACGTCGGGCAGCAGCCCGATGAGCGACAGGTAGCCGAGCACCAGGCCGACGCGGATCAGGCCCTCGACCAGCACGAACAGGAACCCGCCGCTGTGCCGCACCGCCACGCCGGCGAGGAAGAGCGGCAGCCCGATGAACAGCACGAACGCGAACACCATCGCCACGGCGATGGAGCCTGTGATCTCCCGCTTGCCGAGCTGCACGTCGCGCTCGCCGGCGTTCATGCTCACCGACCAGAGCAGCGACTTCATGCCGAGGTGCAGCTGCTCGCCGATCAGCGCCAGGCCGCGGACGAACGGGAGCTTCCAGAACGGGTTGACGTAGATCTGGGCCTTCAGCTCACCGCGGTCGACCACGATCTGCTTGGTCGTGGGCAGGCGCACGGCGACGGCGTAGTGCCGCCGGCCGCGCATCATCACGCCCTCGATGACCGCCTGGCCACCGTAGAAGAAAGGCTCTTTCTTGGGCCCTACCAGTTCCGGGGAGGGAACCTCCTCCGGTAACGGCATCTTAGGGATGGCGCCGGGGATCCCAGCCGGATCCTTCGAGCCCGTGCGGCCCGTTCCCGGCGTTAGGGGCCCCGACCCCTCGTCGTCGCGCAGGGACGGCTGCGCTCCTCCTCGGGCCACCCCTGCCTTGGGCCCGGGCCACCCGGATCTCGAAATCTCTCGGCCGGTCCCCCGGCTCCATCCCTAGCGGGCCTTGGCGGCCCGCTTGCGGAAGCGCTCGACCTGGCCGCCCGTGTCCACGATGCGCTGCGTCCCGGTGAAGAACGGGTGGCACACGGAGCAGATCTCGGTCTTGAGCTCTTTGCGAGTCGAACCCGTCGTGAACGTGTTTCCGCACACGCAGGTGACGAGCGCGTCTTCGTAGTAGGTCGGGTGAATGGCTGCTTTCACGTTTGGCTCCTAAGGAAGTTTACTTAAGGAACGGGTGGAACAAGGCCAGGGCCTGCGCGGTCATGAACCCGAGGTAGACCACGAGGCCAAGCCAGGAGGCGCCCAGCGCCCACCGGGCGCGGACAGGGACCGAGGTGTAGTAGGGGTTCTGGGCCTGGCGGAAGCGCTGCACTAGCGAGCTCAACCCGAAGACCGCGATGATGATCAGGAAGATGCTGTGCAGCCACAGGACGGCCAGCACGACCAGCCCGTAGCCCGCGACGTAGACCCACTTCGAGACCGGCGCGAGGATCCACGAACCGTCCAGCTGCCAGACCGGGATCAGGTTGAACAGGTTCAGGATGAAGCCGAGCACCGCGGCCAGGAGGAAGACCGACTGGCCGGTGGAGAGGAAAAGGAAGTACGCAACCGTCGCCCCGATGGTGCCGGCGATGGGGCCCGCGATGCCGATCTGGGCCTGCTTGAGAGCGGTGGTCGGGTGCTCGCGCTGGAAGATGGCCGCGCCGAGGAACGGGATGAAGATCGGCGCGGTCGCCTTCATGCCCTGGCGCCGGATCTCGAAGACGTGGCCCATCTCGTGGACGAAGATCATCGCGATCAGGGCGGCCGCGAACGCCGGTCCCTGCCACCACGCGTAGCCGGCGAAGCTGATGAGCACCGAGACGAGGGTGCCGAGGGCCGGGATCTTGAGCAGGAGCAGGCCGCCGTACTTCAAGAAGGCGATCACGGCCGTGCCCAGGCCGGCCAGCCAGCCCGCGGCGGCGTTGGTCGACTTCCGCGGCTGCGGCGAGGTGTGGTAGGGCGACTCCGGCGGGATGTCGGCGCCCACCCGATAGATCGGGGGGAGGTACTCACCGCCCTGCGGCGGGAGCTGAGAGGGGTCCTGCATTCCTTTAAGTGATACCCGCCCCTGGCACGCGCTAATCCCGGTAGCTGAACTGGGTGAACTCGCTGCCGGAGGGCCCCCGGACCTGGATCGTCACCACGCAGACGGGGAGAAAGCAGCGCCCGGGCACCACCTCGCCGCTCGCTCCCGTGCCTGGATCGGTCAGCGGCAGGGCTCCCACCGCTTCGTAGACCTTCAGGCTGTCGGCGTTGCCCGGCGCGCGAAGGACGCCGAAGCAGACGCCCTGGCCCGGGGCCAGCTGGACGGTTCCGGCCGGCACCTCGAGCGCGAAGCTGGTGACGACCATGTCCAACCGGCCGGAGTCGCTTTCGGTCACGAGCACGTTGCCGGCGCCGTCGAGGCCGAGCCCCTGTGGGTTGCGCAGGCCGGTCGCGAGGTTGTGGCCGGTGCTGACGTCCCGGAGGTAGCCGTACCCGGGCAGGATCGCGAGCACGTGTCCGGCGCCGGTGCGGACGGCGTCGTCGACGCCGGGCAGGCCGCCCGCGAGCCGCGCCACCTGGCCGTTCTTGATCTCGAACACCGCGCCGGCGTTCTCATCTGCAATGAGGTACCCGCCCTCCTCCGGCCAGGATCCGGCGGGACGGCTGAAGCCCCCGATCCTTCCGGTCACGTGCCCGTTCGTGTCCACGAACAGCACGACGCCGTGAGGGCTGTCCGGGACGACCAGGCCCGTGCCCTTGGCATCGGTCGAGATCCCGTCCAGGTTCTCGCCGCTGGCCACCGGCTGCAGCTGGAGCACGGTCCGCACGCCCGTGTCCGTGAGCGCGACGACGCGCGCGTCGTACTGGTCGGCGACGTACGTGACCCCTGCGATTTCGGCGATCCCCTCGGCCTCGGGCACGACCTGGGGCAGCCGCGTCACCCCGGTCGGACGGACCAGCGCGAGATGCCCGTCGGCGTGCTCGCCCACGAGCATGGAGCCGTCGTCGGGGTAGTACCAGAGGTCGTCCGGGCCGTTCAGCCCGGACGCGAGCAGCAGCACTGGATCGGCCGAGGCGACGCCGGCCGCCGTGGGTCGAGCCGCCGGCTGCACGCAGGGCGGCGGGCTCGGCGACGGTGACTCGGCCGGGCTGGGCGACGGCGAGCGCGCGGCCGCGGCGGAGCTCGTCGCGCACGACGTCAGGACGCAGGCGGCCGCGACCGCCAGCGCCGTGGCCCTACTTGGTCTCGTTCTCTTCCAGCAGCTCCGCCGGCCGCAGCTCCATCTGGTCGATTCCGCTCTGCAGGAACGCCGCGCGGACGAAGTCGCGGAACAGCGGGTGCGGGCGGTTGGGCCGCGAGCGGAACTCCGGGTGGAACTGGCTGGCCACGAACCACGGATGGCCGGCGAGCTCGATGATCTCGACCAGACGGCCGTTGGGCGACACGCCGCTGAAGGTCATCCCTGCTTCGCCCAGCACCTCGCGGTACTCGTTGTTGAACTCGAAGCGGTGGCGGTGCCGCTCGTAAACGACTTCCTCGCCGTACGCCTTGTGGGCGAGCGTCCCGGGGGTGAGCTTGCACGGGTAGAGGCCGAGGCGCATCGACCCGCCCATCTGGTCGACGTTGCGCTGCTCGGGCATCAGGTCGATGACCGGCGTCGAGGTGAACGCCGCGAACTCGGTGGAGTTGGCGTCCGGCGCGTCGAGCGCTTCACGCGCGAGGTCGATCACCGCGCACTGCATGCCCAGGCACAGGCCGAGGTACGGGATGCGGTTGTGGCGAGCGTAGCGCGAGGCGATGACCTTGCCCTCGATGCCGCGGTATCCGAACCCGCCCGGGACGACGATGCCGGCCACGCCCTTGAGCAGCGAGGAGTCCCCCGCGTCGAGCTTCTCCGACGAGACCCAACGGATCTCCACCGCCACGTTGTGATGGATGCCTGCATGGCGGAGGGATTCGATCACGCTGAGGTAGGCGTCCGGGAGGGCGACGTACTTGCCGACCACGGCGACCGGGACCGAGGCCCGCGGGTGCTTGATGCGGTCGACGAGCTCTATCCACGGGCCGTTGTCGGGGGCATGGGCCTCGTCGTCGATCTCGAAATGCCTGGCCATCACCTTGCCGAGGCCGGCCGCCTCCAGCATCAGAGGCACCTCGTAGATCGAGTCGACGTCAGGCACCGAGACGACGGCCTCACGTTGGACGTCGGTGAACAGGGCGATCTTCTCTTTGAGGTCGTTCTCGATCGGCCTCTCCGAGCGGCAGATGATCGCGTCCGGCTGGATGCCGATCGCGCGCAGGGCCTGGACCGAGTGCTGCGTCGGCTTCGTCTTCATCTCCTGGCCGTGGACCACCGGCACCAGCGAGCAGTGGACGTAGAACGTGTTCTGCCGGCCGAGGTCGTTCTTCAGCTGGCGGATTGCTTCGAGGAAGGGAAGGCTCTCGATGTCGCCCACGGTCCCGCCCACCTCGACGACGACCACGTCCGCCTGCGGGTCGCGCGACGCACGGAGGATCTTCTCCTTGATCACGTTCGTGACGTGGGGGATGACCTGCACCGTCGCGCCCAGGTAGTCGCCGCGGCGTTCGCGCGCGATGACCTCCTGGTAGATCTTTCCCGTCGTCACGTTCGACGCGACCGTCAGGTTCTCGTCGACGAAGCGCTCGTAGTGCCCGAGGTCGAGGTCGGTCTCAGCGCCGTCGTCGGTGACGAACACCTCGCCGTGCTGATACGGGCTCATGGTGCCGGGGTCGACGTTGAGGTATGGATCGAGCTTCTGGAGGGAGACGCTGAGGTGCCGGGCCTTCAGGATGTTCCCGATCGAAGCCGCGGTAATGCCTTTGCCGAGAGAGGAGACGACACCCCCGGTCACGAAAACGTACTTCGACATGGTCGACCTCCAGGGCGGTTTTTTGAATTTTAGCGGGTCTCAGGTTCGGGGTTCGGCTTTTGGCTCCAGAACCACGACCTTCGTCTCCCACTCGCCCGCCGAGGTCGCCTGCACCGAGAGCTTGGGCTGCGGCTCGGCCGTGGTCACGGCCATCTCCTTCAAGAAGCGCTCCACGCCGTCGAGCTGAAGCTTCACGCCCGGGATCGCGTAGTGCATCGGCACGACGTAGCGCGGTTCGAGCTGGCGCACGACCTCGGCCGCCTCGACCGCGTTGATCGCGTTGTGTCCGCCCACAGGCACGAGCAGCACGTCGACCGAGGAGACGATCTCGGCATCCGCGTCGTCGAGAGGATGGCCGAGGTCGCCGAGATGGCAGACGCGCACGTCGTCGATCTCGATCAGGTACACGGTGTTGCGTCCGCGCTTGGCGCCCTTTTCCTTGTCGTGGTACGTCTGCATGCCGATCACGCTCACGTCCGACGCCTCGTACTCGCCGGGCCCCCTGATCTCGTAAGCCCCTTCGCGCACGGCCTGCGCATAGTTGTGGTTGTCGTGGTCGTGGCTGATCGTGATCAGGTCCGCTTCCTGCCGCGGCAGGCGCAGGCCGATCGCAGGCGGATAAGGATCGGTCACGACGGCCGCGGTCTTGCCGCGCAGTCTGAAGCACCCATGTCCGAGCCAGGTCACATCCATCAGGGTCTTCTCCTACATCCTCTCCGGTGCTGAGACGCCGATCAGGTCGAGCGCGGTCTTCAAAGTGTGACGCGCGGCGCGGCACAGCTCCAGCCGCGCGCGGGTGAGGTTGGGGTCGTCCACGACCACTCTGTGCTCGGCTTGCTCGTTGCCCGCGTGGTAGAAGCGATGCACGGCCGTCGCCAGGTCGTGCACGTAATAAGGAATGCGGTGCGGCTCCATTAGCCGGGTCGCGTCCTCGACGACCTCGGGCCAGAACGCGAGCTGCCGCGCAACGTCGAGCTCCCACGGCTGCGTGAGCATCGACACGTCCGCCGCCTCGCGCAGCGCGGGGTGGCGCTGGGCTGCGGTCAGCTCGACGTTGAAGAGCCTCGCGTGCGCGTACTGCGCGTAGTAGACGGGATTCTCGCTGCTCTGTGTGAGCGCGAGCTCGAGGTCGAACTCGATCGTGGTGTCAGGCGAGCGCAGGAGATAGAAGTAGCGCACCGCGTCCGCGCCCACCTGGTCGACGAGCTCGTCGAGGGTGACGAAGCGGCCGGCCCGCTTCGACATCTTGCCCTCTTTCAGGTTGACCATCTGGTTGAGGATGATCACGAGCTTGCTCGGGTCGATCCCCATCGCCGACGCCGCGGATTTCATGCGCGGCACGTAGCCGTGATGGTCGGCGCCCCACAGCTCGATCACGCGCTCGTAATGACGGCGCTCGAAGCGGCTGAGCAGGTAGCCCACGTCCGACGCGAAGTACGTCGGCTCGCCGTTCGACCTGACGACGACGCGGTCCTCCTCGTCGCCGTCGTCTTCGCCGAACCACAGCGCGCCCTCGCGCTCCTTGATGTGGCCTGACTTCTTGAGCCTCTCGATCGCCTCCTGCGGAAGGCCCTCCTCCCACAGCCGCGACTCATGGAACCACTCGTCGTAGCGCACGCCCAGCCGGCCCACGGTGGCGCGGATGCGATCCACCATCACGCCGATCGCGTAGGCGCGCAGCTCTGGCTCGGCTTCGCCGAAATCGCGCGTCTCGATGCCCGGCAGGTCCCGGCGCGCCATCTCCGCCAGCTCGGCGACGTACGCGCCCGCGTACCCGCGCTCCGGCACCGGCAGGCCGTGCAGGCGGGCGTAGACGGATTCGCCGAACATCCGCGCCTGCGTGTTCTGGTCGTTGACATAGTACTCGCGCTCCGGCTTGTGCCCGGTGAAGTCGAGCAGGCGCGCGAGCGAGTCGCCCAGGATCGCGCCGCGGCCGTGGCCGATGTGCAGCGGCCCGGTCGGATTGACGCTCAGGAACTCGACCTGCAGTCGCTCGCCGCGGCCGAGGTCACTCGCGCCGTAGCCGGGCCCCGTCGCGGCGATTTCCACCACCAGGCGCTGCAGCCAGTCGGGCGTGAGCCGGAAGTTGACGTAGCCGCGGTCGGCGACCGCCTCGGCCGCCTGGTCGGGGATCTGAATCGCCTCCACGAGCCGGGCGGCGATCTGTGGCGGCGCCTGCCGAAGCTCACGCGCCAGCTTCATCGCCGCGGAGCTGGCGTAGTCGCCGTGCTCGGGATTCTTCGCCCGCACTAGCTCGAGGTCCGGCACGTCGTTCACGCCGAGCGACCGCGCGGCGGCCTCCAGCGCCTGGCTCAGGCGCGAGCGGACGCCACCCGTGGCCGTCAGCATGCCGGATGCTCGCCGGTCAACGTGAGCTGGATCTGCGCCGACTGCCCCGACCGCGTGTAGGTGATCGTGACGCGCTGCCCGACGTGGAACTGCGACCGCAGCAGCAGGGTCAGCGGGTGCGCCCCGTCGACCTTCACCTCGTCGAGCGCCGTGATCACGTCGCCCACCTGCAGTCCGGCCGCCGACGCCGCGCCGTCGGTCGCCGTCGAGTCGATGAGCGCGCCCTCGGGGAGGTTGCGCAGCGCCGACACCTCGGGGCTGAGGTCGGAGACCGCGGCGCCGATGGACGGCACGGTGACCTGGCCGGTCTGCAGGACCTGCTGCACGTCATCCTGGATGTCCGCCGCGTTCAAGCCGTAGCCGCCGGCGCCACCAGGACCTGGCATCGCCACGCCGATGACCTGCGCCTGGATGTTGACCAGCGGTCCGCCCGCCGTGCCGGAGTCGATCGCGGCATCGGTCTGGATGGTGTCGCTGATCTCGATGTTGCGCTCGGGCGCGGCGGGATCCGGAATCGTCGCCTCGCGGTGCAGCGCGCTGACGATGCCGCGCGTCACGGACCCGCCCTGCAGCGGCCCGGCCACCGCGACCACGGGCTGCCCGCTCTGGACCGCCGAGGGGTCGCCAAACGCAAGCGTGGGCAGGCCGCTCACCTGGTCGATCTTCAGCACCGCGACCGCCGTCTGGCAGTCGTAGTCGACCAGGCGCGCGTTGTGCAGCTTGGAGTCGCCGGCCACGATGACGGTGATGCTGCCCGCGCCGGCGATCACGCCGACGTCGGTGACGATGTAGCCGTCGCTCGTGACCAGGTAGCCGGATCCCGACTGGAGCTGCGGCTCCAGGGCCGTCACGACGCTGACCACCGCCGGCCGCGCGTGGGCCGCCGCTTGCACGATCGCCGAGTCCTCGGAGATCGTGGTGCCCGGCTGCAGGTCGACCGAAGGCGAGTTGGTCCGCGAGTCGAGGCGCAGCACGCCGAGGGTGACGCCCGCCGCGACGATCGCCGCGAGCACCACCACTCCCACGACCGAGAGCAGCGTGCGCATGCGGATTCGGATCACGAGGCCAGCTTAATCAAGTCCGGTTGCCACCTCGTCGGCGGCGCAGGCTACGGGTTCTTGGGCTCGATCGGGTACCAGGTCAGCACCAGCTGGCGGCTGGGCTCGAAGCCGGCGGACTTGTAGAGGCGCACGGCGGCTTCGTTGTCGGGGCGGGTCCACACGTAGCCGAGCGTCACGCCGCGCTCGCGGAAGAGGCGGACTGCCTGCTCCATCAAGACCTCGCCGATGCCGTGGCGGCGGTGGTCCTCGGCCACGCACACCTCGGCCACCTCGCCCTCGAGCCCGGTCCCCGGGTCGAAGAGGACGATCCAGCAGAAACCGATGACCTCGCCGCCGTCCTCCCGGACGGCGAAGACGATATTCTCGCCGCGGAACGTGCTGGGGACCGTGTCGAGGTTGTCCTCGATCTCCCAGCGGTCGAGCTGCGGGTGGTCCTCGTAGTGCGCCTGCTCGGCCAGGTGGAGGTCGACGAGCAGGGGCTTGATCAGGCTGTAATCGCCCTGCGCAAGGCGTTCGACCGTGAGTGTGCCCATCCCAGTCGATGGTAGCGTAGGGACCCGCGAAATCAGCCTTCGCGCGCGCGCCGACGTAGCTCAGCTGGCAGAGCAGCCGCCTCGTAAGTGGCAGGTCGTGGGTTCGAATCCCACCGTCGGCTCCAATCGGCTAATTCCGCACGTTCTGTGCAAGCGGCGCGTTTGCGGGCGGCTCGATCGGCGCGTTTTGTACAAAACGGTCGGAATGGCTGGTGGGCGCGTAGTAGATGAACGACGCCAGCAGCAGGACCTCGGCGACGAGGATCGGCACCTCGAGCACGAGCAGCGCCAGCTCGAGCAGGGCGAACCCGACCACGAGCAGGGCCATCTGCGCGGCGGACGGCCGAGCGCGCAGCACGAGCCAGCCCGCGACCACGAGCATCGCGAAGTCCTGGAATCCGACGTACGGCGTGAAGAGCAGCGAACCCGTGATGCCCGCGGCGATCGGGATGGCGGCGCCCGTGCCGTGCCACCGCCACGCCGCCCACAACGTGGCTCCGAGGACGACGGCCTGGGCGGCGTACAGCTGCGGGCCGGTGCCGATCAGCCCTGACACCGCGTAGCCGCGCGTGATCTGCCAGCCTGACGCGACGGACAGCGCGTCGCGGTACCGCAGCAGGCCGTCGTGGCCGAGCAGCGCGAGCGAAATCAGCGCAATAAACCCGGTGACCACGAGCCACGCGCCGAACACTCGCGCGTGCCCCGCGACCACCAGGCACAGCGGCACGAAAAGAGCGATCTGGGGCTTGACGGCCATCAGGCTCAGGGCGACACCGGCGAGCGCCGGCCGGTCGCGCTCCGTCAGCCACCAGCACAGCGCGACCGCGGCCGCGACCAGCGCCACCGGCTGGCCGACCATCAGCCCGAAAGCCACCGGGAACAGCCCCAGCCACATCGCTCCGAAGGCGGCACGGGTGAGCCGCGTTCCCGGTGCGGTGAGGTACCAGCCGGCGAAAAGCGCGCCCGCGATGAGCAGCGACCACAGGATCACGGCGGCCTGGAACGGGAGGACGGTGAACGGGGTCGCGAGCCACACCAGCGGCGGCGGGTTGAGGAAGGGCGACCAGTAGAACCCGGGCCCGAGGCTTTCCACCGCTGCCTTCTGCGCCGCCAGGTCATAGAGGTGCGGGTAGCCGCCGTGCAGCGTCTCGACCGCGGCGCCGTACGCCAGCCGGAAGTCGTTGCGCACCGCGTACTGCGGGATGTAGGTGACGATCGCCGCGTAGACGTCGAAGGCCAGCAGCAGCAGCCCGCCCCACAGCCCGGCGGCGGCCCATAGCCGGCGGCGGCTCGCGAAGAATCGCGTCACGACGAAAAAAGTAAGGGCTCGGATGCCAATCCGAGCCCTCACCCTACCCTAGGCGCCAAGCGCCGGCAGGTTGGGACCTACTGATCGCTCCCGCTGGCGGGAGAGGGAAACTTTAGTTCACTTCCCGGTAGTCGGCGTCTACGACGTCTTCTTTCTTGTCGCCGCCGTCGGTGCCGCCACCACCCGGCTGCCCTCCGCCCGACGCGGCGCCGGCGCCCTGGTAGATGTGCTGACCGATCTTCTGCAGCGCCTCGTTGAAGTCGTCCATCTCCTTGCGGAGCAGCGCGGTGTCCGAGCCCTTGGCCGCCGCCTTCAGCGTCTCGAGCTTGGCGTTGACCTCGGTCTTCACGTCGGCCGGGATCTTGTCCTCGTTGTCCTTGATGACCTTCTCGGCCTGGTGGATCATGTGGTCCGCCTGGTTGCGGAGCTCCACCTCTTCGCGCTTGGCGCGGTCCTCCGTGGCGTGCACCTCCGCTTCCTTCACCATCCGGTCGACCTCGTCCTTGGCGAGGGTCGAGGACGCCGTGATGGTCACGGACTGCTCCCGCCCGGTGCCCTTGTCCTGGGCCTTGACGTTGAGGATGCCGTTGGCGTCGATGTCGAACGTGACCTCGATCTGAGGCATGCCTCGCGGCGCGGGCGGAATGCCGTCCAGGTGGAAGCGGCCGAGGGTCCGGTTGTCGTGAGCCATCTCGCGCTCGCCCTGCAGGACGTGAACCTCGACCGACGTCTGGCTGTCGGCCGCCGTCGAGAAGACCTGCGAGCGGGAGGTCGGGATCGTCGTGTTGCGGTCGATGAGCTTGGTCATCACTCCGCCGAGCGTCTCGACGCCCAGCGAAAGCGGCGTCACGTCCAGCAGCAGAATGTCCTTGACCTCGCCCTTCAGGACGCCGGCCTGGATGGCCGCGCCCACGGCGACCACTTCGTCCGGGTTCACGCCCTTGTGCGGCTCCTTGCCGCCGAGCAGGTCCTTGACCAGCTGCTGGATCACCGGCATGCGGGTCGACCCACCCACCAGCACGACCTCGTCGATCTGCTGAGGCGTGAGGCTGGCGTCCTTCAGCGCCGCCAGGAATGGACCCCGGCAGCGCTCGGTCAGGTCGGCCGTCAGTGACTCGAACTTCGCCCGGGTGAGCGTCATCTCGAGATGCTTGGGGCCGGTCTGGTCCGCGGTGATGAACGGGAGGTTGACCGTGGTCTCGAGCCGGCTCGAGAGCTCGATCTTCGCGCGCTCCGCGGCTTCGGTGAGGCGCTGCAGCGCCTGCCTGTCGGTCTTCAGGTCGATGCCGTTCTGCTTCTTGAATTCCTCGGCGAGCCAGTCCACGACGCGGCGGTCGTAGTCGTCACCGCCGAGGTGGGTGTCGCCGTTGGTCGCCTTGACCTCGAACACGCCGTCGCCGACGTCGAGCACGGACACGTCGAACGTGCCGCCTCCGAGGTCGAAGACCAGGATCGTCTCGTTGGCCTTCTTGTCGAGCCCGTACGCGAGCGAGGCCGCCGTCGGCTCGTTGATGATGCGGAGCACGTTCAGGCCCGCGATCTGACCGGCGTTCTTGGTCGCCTGCCGCTGTGAGTCGTTGAAGTACGCGGGGACGGTGATGACCGCGTCGGTGACCTTCTCACCGAGGTAGGCCTCGGCGTCGCTCTTGAGCTTCTGGAGGATCATCGCCGAGATCTCCTCGGGCGTGAACTCCTTGTCGGCGTTGGGCACGCGCACGACGACGCGGTCGTCCTTGCCGGCCTTGACGTCGTACGGAACGATCTTGCGCTCCGACGCGACCTCGCCGAACTTGCGGCCCATGAACCGCTTGATCGAGTAGACGGTGTTCTCCGGGTTGACCGCGGCCTGCCGGCGCGCGAGCTGCCCGACCAGGCGCTCCCCGGACTTCGTGAATGCGACCACCGAAGGCGTTGTCCGCGAGCCTTCCGAGTTGGGGATGACGACCGGCTCGCCACCTTCCATGACGGCGATGACGGAGTTGGTCGTTCCCAGGTCGATTCCTACGGTCTTTGGCATGTTTCTAAAAGCCCTCCCAGGCGCGAGCGCGCCCGATTCAAATTTCTTCCTGTCACTTCTTCCCCGCCGCCGGAGGGTCAAAACCCTTCCGGGCGACCTCCGGCCGCGGCTAGGCTAGAGGCGTGATCTACGAGCTGGACCCGGTCGATGCCATCTCGGTGGCGGCGATCGGGGAGCCGGGCCATCGCCAGTTCTTCCTGCTCGCTTCCGGGAGCGGCCGGACCCTGACGCTCGCCTGCGAGAAGTCGCAGATCCAGGCCCTGATCACCCGCCTGCAGCAGATGCTCGAGTCGCAGGGCATCGAGACCCAGGCGCCGGCGGCCGAGGAGCCAGGGCTCCAGCCTGGCGAGCCCGAGTGGCAGGTCGGCGAGATGGGGCTCGGCTACCACGAAGGGCGGCAGATGTTCGTCCTGGTGGCCAGCCAGGGGGCGCAGGCCGAAGGGGTCGAGGCGCCGGCCGACGACTCCCCCTCCGTCCGGTTCTGGCTCAGCCACCGCCAGGCGGTGGATTTCTCCCAGCAGGCCGAGAAGGTCATGGCCGCCGGCCGGCCCCTGTGCCCGCGCTGCGGCCTGCCCATGGATCCGGCGGGCCACCCCTGCCCGGTCATGAACGGTGCCCGACCCATCTTCTAAGACCGAGAAGCTCCTGGCCGAGCTGCCGGAGATGCAGCTCGTGGGCATCCTGCGCGGGGCCTCGAACTACACCTTCCTCGCCCGCCTGGAGCCGCACCCGCCGGCGGGCCTGGACGTCGTCTACAAGCCCGCGCGGGGCGAGTCGCCGCTGTGGGACTTCCCCCCGGGGACGCTCTACCGCCGGGAGGTCGCGGCCTACGAGCTGAGCAAGGTCCTGGGCTGGCCGCGGATCCCACCCACGGTCGTGCGCCGCGACGGCCCACATGGCGTCGGCGCGGTGCAGCTGTTCATCGAGGCCGACCGCCGCCACTTCCTGGGCGAGCAGACCGGCCGCCGGGACACGTGGATCCGGGTCGCCCTGTTCGACGTGATCGCCAACAACGCCGACCGCAAGTCCGGCCACTGCCTGTTCGACGCCGAGGACCGGGTCTGGGTCATCGACCACGGGCTCACCTTCCACACCGACGTCAAGCTGCGAACCGTGATCTGGGACTACGCCGGCCAGCCCCTGCCGTCGGACCTGTGCGCCGACGTCGACCGCACCCTGGTCGAGCTCGAGAAGGGCCGCCTGGGCGACGTGGTCGGCCGGCTGCTCAGCCCGGCCGAGAACCGGACCCTGAAGCGCAGGCTGCGCGCGGTGCTGGCGCCGGACTGGCGCTTCCCCGATCCGGCCTCGGCCTGGTCGCTGCCCTGGCCGCCCGTGTGACCGTGACCTTCTCGGCCCGCATCCGTTAACCTTTCGCACTTCCGGATGAGGGTTCTCAAGGTCCTGGTTCTTTCCTCGTTCCTTTTTCTGCTGGTCACGGCGGAATCGCCTTCACCGAGCCCACCGGCGTCGCCCAGTCCCAGCCCTCCGCCTACCATTCCGAGCCCGAGCCCAATTCCATCCAACGCCTATCTCTCACTCGACGTGAGCGCCGGCGACCCCAACACGCAGATCCACGTCAGCGGCAGCTCTTTCCTGGCCAACGAGAAGATGTCGCTGTACTGGGATTCGCCGAACAAGGTGATCGGCTCCGCGACGGCAGACGGCAACGGGAATTTCTCGAATGTCGCCGTCAAGCCGTTTGCCGGCGATCCACCCGGGCTGCACAAGATCTGCGCGAGCGTCGCGCCCAACCCGTGTGCGCAGTTCGAGCTCCAGGCTCCGACTCCGTCGCCATCGCCCGAGGCGAGCCCTTCCGAATCGCCCACGCCTGCCGAGTCGCCGTCACCCTCACCCAGTGGTTCCCCGACCCCGCCGGTCGCGCCCGTCCCCGTGTCGAACGACAGCCCGAACAACCTCGACGTGCTGTTCAAGCCGCCGTTCGTCTTTCTGCCGTTCATCGCCGTGCTCGGCCTGCTCGGCGCGATCGCCTACTGGGCTTTCGGCGCGGCCGCGGCTCGCCGCCGGGTGCAGCCTCTGCCCGCGGCCTCGGTCATCCACTACAGCGCGCGGCCCCAGCCCGGGCTGCCTGGCATCCCGTACACGCCTCCTCCGGCGGCTGCGTCGCCAGGACCCGTACCGCCGGCCGGGCCGCAGGAGTTCACGCCCGAGGAGCTGCAGCCGCCGTGGCCCTCCCTCGATCGGCCGCCCAGCGACGAACCCGACCCGCCGAGGGACTAATGGCCAGCGCGACAGCCGCTGAATAGACTTCAGCGGATGCCGCTGCTCGAGATCCGAGACCTCAGTGTCCGGTTCGGCGGCGTCGTCGCCCTCGACCGCGTGTCCTTCTCGGTCGAGCCGGGAAAGATCGTCGCCGTCATCGGCCCCAACGGCGCGGGCAAGACCACGCTCTTCAACGTCGTCACTCGCGTGTACCGCCCGACCTCCGGCGCGCTGCTCTTCGACGGCAAGCCCCTCCTCAGCCTCGCGCCACACCAGGTGATCAGCCACGGCCTCGCGCGCACCTTCCAGAACCTCGCGCTGTTCGGCTCGATGACCGTCCTCGACAACGTTCTCGTGGGCTATCACTCGCGCATCGGCACCACGTTTCTCGGCGCGGCGGTGCCGATGCCGATCGCGCTGCGCGCCGAGACCGCCGCGCGCGCGCGCGCCCTCGACATGCTGGATTTCGTCGGCCTCGCGCAGCTGGCGAGCACACCGGTGACCGGCCTGCCCTTCGGCACGCAGAAGCGGGTGGAGCTGGCGCGGGCGCTCGTGGCCAAGCCCCGGCTTCTACTGCTCGACGAGCCGGCGGGCGGCATCAGCCACGAAGAGGTCGACGGCGTGAAGGCGCTGGTGCAGCGAATCCACGAGGAGCTCGGCGTCACCGTTCTGCTGGTCGAGCACAACATGGGCTTCGTCATGGGCATCTCCGACCACGTCGTCGTGCTCGACTTCGGCCGCAAGATCGCCGAAGGCGCTCCGGCCGACGTGCAGCGCGACGCGCGCGTCATCGAGGCGTACCTGGGCGCTGCGTGAGAGTGGTGCTGGAGCTCGAAAACGTGCGCGCGGCTTACGGGCCGAGGCGCGTGCTGCACGGCATCTCGCTCAGGGTCGCCGAGGGCGAGGTCGTCTCCCTGCTCGGGGCCAACGGCGCCGGCAAGACGACGACGCTGCGCGCCATCACCGGGGGAGTCCGCTGGGACGGGGCCATCACCTTCGCCGGCCGCTCGCTGCGCCACCTGAGCACGGAGGACGTCGTGCGCCTGGGGGTCGCGCACGTGCCCGAGGGCCGCGGGGTGCTCACCCAGCTGACCGTTGACGAGAACCTGCGCCTGGGCGCGTACCTGCGCCGCGACGGCAATGCCGCCAAGGACTACGACCGCGTCTTCAGCCTCTTCCCCATCCTGCGCGAACGCCGCAAGCTGTCCGCCAGCACCCTGTCGGGCGGCGAGCAGCAGATGCTCGCGCTGGCCCGCGCTCTGCTCATGCGCCCGAAGCTCATGCTGCTCGACGAGCCGTCGCTCGGCCTCGCGCCCCTCGTGGTGCGCTCGATCTTCGAGGTCATCCGCAGCGTGAACCAGTCGGAAGGAGTCGCGGTCCTGCTCGTGGAGCAGAACGCGCGCATTGCGCTCGAGCTCTCGCAGCACGCCTACGTCCTCGAGGTCGGCCGCGTCGCGGTGAGCGGGCTGAGCGCGGAGCTGAAAGGCCAGGAGTCGGTGCGCCGCTCCTACCTGGGTTACTGAGGGCCCATGCAGGAATTCCTCCAGCAGGTCCTCAGCGGCATCGCCACCGGCGGCATCTACGCGAGCCTCGCGCTGGCGCTCGTCCTCATCTACAACGCGATGGGGCTCGTCAACTTCGCGCAGGGCGAGATGGCAATGTTCGCGACGTTCATCGCGCTGGCGCTGATCGACCACGGCCTCAACTTCTGGATCGCGTTCGTGCTCACGCTCGCGATCGCGTTCGCCGGCGGAGTCGTCATCCAGCGCATCGTCATCCGCCCGGTGGAGCGCGCGCCGGTCCTGGCGCTCGTCATCGTCACGCTCGGGCTCGCGACCCTGGTCAACGGGATGGCCGGCTTCCTCTTCGGCTACGTGCCGCGCTCCTTCCCGAGCCCGTTCCCCAACCAGACCGTGAACATCCTGGGCGCGGTCGCGAGCTACCAGGACCTGGGCGTCATCGCCGTCTCGGCCGTCGTCCTCGTCCTGATCTACCTGCTGCTGCAGCGCACGAGCCTCGGCCTCGCGCTGCGCGCGGCCTCGCATCATCCCGAGGCGAGCCGGCTGCTCGGCATCCGCGTCAGCTGGATGCTCGCGCTCGGCTGGGGCCTGGCGTCGGCTGTGGGCGCAGCGTCGGGTGTGATGGCCGCACCGATCCTGCTGCTGCAGCCGAACATGATGCAGACGGTCATCATCTACGCCTTCGCGGCGGCGGTCCTCGGCGGCATCGAGAGCCCGCTCGGAGCGGTGATCGGCGGCTTCATCGTGGGCGTCCTCATCAACCTCGCGGGCGCATACCTGCCGTTTGTCGGGGGCGACCTCGAGCTGGCGGTCGGGTTCGTGATCATCATCGTGGTCCTCGTCCTGAGGCCGAACGGACTCCTCGGCCGCGCGAGTGTGAGGCGCGTATGAGGTCCAGGCGGCGGACGCCGACGATCTACGCGCTCGTGCTCGTGGTGGTGATCTTCTTCATCGGCCTGCCCACGGTCGTGACGTCATTCCAGAGCGCGGAGTGGACGCAGGTCCTGATCTTCGCGATCGTGATCATGGGCCTCAACATCCTGGTCGGCTACAGCGGCCAGATCTCGCTGGGACATGGCGCGCTCATGGCGCTCGGCGCCTACACGACGGCGATCCTGGTCCACCGCTACCACCTCGACTACCTCGCCACGATTCCGATCGCGGGCCTGCTGACGGGCATCGTCGGCTTCTTCCTCGGCATCCCCGCCCTCCGGCTGTCGGCGCTCTACCTCGCCCTCGCGACGTTTGCCCTGGCGGTGGTCACGCCCAGCCTGATCAAGCGGCCGGCCGAGTTCACCGGCGGCGTGCAGGGCATCGAGCTCCTGCCGCCGCAGCCGCCGGACTTCGCCAGCGGCCTCTTCACGCAGGTCACGGGCGCGCCCTCGATGTCCAGCGACCAGTGGCTCTACTACCTGACCCTCGCTCTCGCCCTCGTCCTCTTCTGGCTGGCCTGGAACCTCGTGCGCCACCGCCCCGGGCGGGCGCTGCGCGCGATCCGCGACGGAGAGGTCGCGGCGGCCGCCTTCGGCGTCAACATCGCCGGCTACAAGACGCTGGCCTTCGCCGTCTCCGCCTTCTACGCCGGGATCGCCGGATCGCTCTACGGGCTCACCATCGGCTTCGTGAGCCCGGACACGTTCCCGGTCTCGCTCTCGTTCGAGGTGCTGGTGGGCGCGGTCATCGGCGGCCTCGCGTCCATCCCCGGTCCGCTGCTGGGCGGCATCGTCACCTTCTGGCTGCCGATCATCTCCAACCAGTTCGTGGCCGGCCAGGACTGGATCCCGTCGCAGGTCGCGTCGGTGTTCATCAAGGCCGGCCCCGCCGTGTCCTATGGAGCGCTGCTGATCGTGCTCATGATCTTCGCGCCGCGCGGGCTCGTCGGCCTCGCGGTGACGCTTTACGGCGCCGTCCAGGCAAGAATTCGCGGGGCGGGCGAACGGAGTACTGGACAGATGCCGCCCGACGCTCAGACTGTGTAGGCAAATTCGCGCTTAGCAAGGAGGAGTGGTATGGCCAGATCCGCGTCTCGGATGGCCGCCGTGGCGGCCTTTCTCGTTCTCGTTGCCGCCTGCGGGAGCTCGAGCTCCGGCGCCGTGGCGACCGACGTGGGCATCACCAGCGACTCGATCCTGCTCGGAAACACCATCGCGCAGTCGGGTCCCGCCGCCGCGTACGGAACCATCGCCAACGCCGAGCAGGCCTACTTCACGTACATCAACAACCAGGGCGGCGTGAACGGTAGGAAGATCAAGTTCACCATTCTCGACGACGCCTACAACCCCGCGCAGGCGGTGCCGCTCACCAAGCAGCTAGTCGAGCAGAACCAGGTCTTCGCGATGTTCAGCGGCCTCGGCACGCAGACCCAGACCGCCGTTCGCGACTACCTCAACACCCAGAAGGTGCCACAGCTGTTCGTCGCCACGGGCGCGACGACCTTCGGCGCCGACTTCAACTCCCACCAGTGGACGATGGGCTGGCAGCCGCCCTACCAGGGCGAGGCTCGCATCTACGCCAAGGACGTGCTCGCCAACCACCCCAACGCCAAGATCGGCGTGCTGTACCAGAACGACGACTACGGCCAGGACTATCTCAAGGGGTTGACCGACGGGCTCGGCTCGAACGCGTCGATGATCGTCGACAAGGAGAGCTACGACGTCACCGCTCCCGCGGCGTCGCTCGGTTCGCAGCTCTCGAAGCTGAAGGCCGCGGGCGCCGACACGCTGTTCATCTTCGCGACGCCGGGCTTCTCGATCCCCGCGCTCGTGATCGTGACCAGGCTCGGTTGGACGCCCACCCTCTACCTCAACTCTGTCTCCAATCCGCAGGTCTACATGGAGATCGCCAAGAAGCTGGGGGCGGCGCTGCAGAACGTGACCAGCGTCGCCTACATCAAGGACCCCACCGACCCGCAGTGGGCCAATGACGACGGCATGAAGCTGTACATGCAGGTGATCGCCAACTGCTCGACGTGCAACGCGCACGACGGCTTCAACATCTACGGCGTGGCCGTCGCCTACACCATGGTCGACGTGCTCAAGCAGGCCGGCTCGAACCTCACGCGCGCGAACGTCATGAAGATCGCGTCAAGTGAGCTCAACGAGACCAACCCCTTCCTGCTCCCGGGCGTGACCGTGCAGACCACTTCCAGCGACCACTTCCCGATCATGCAGGAGCAGGTCGAGACCTGGTCCAACGACGCGTGGCACCTGCAGGGATCGCTGATCAACGAGCGGGGCACCCTCTCATAAGAACCAGCTGTGAGGGGCCCCGAGCCCCTCACGGCCTTACCCTTTACTCGGTGCTCAAGACCCTGAAGCCCTACTGGCTGCACGCCTACCTGCTGACGTACACGCCCCTGCTCCTGCTGGCCGACAGCCGCAGCACCGCGATCTGGGAGCAGTGGGCGCTGGGTGTGATGACGTTCGCCGTCCTCTATCTGTGCACGCTCAAGGCGCCGCGCGAGCAGCGCCTGCAGATCTGGGTGTGCGTGGGCGTGGCGACGGGCTTTGAGATCTTCGGCTCGCTCATCTGGGGCGTGTACCGCTACCGGCTGCACAACGTGCCCCTGTTCGTGCCGCCCGGACACGGCCTGGTCTACCTCTTCGGCCTGCTGGCCGCGGGGCTCCCGGTCGTGCAGAAGCACGGCCAGCGCGTGGCGCACGTGGTCCTCGGGGGCGCCGGCCTGTGGGCGCTCGCCGGCCTGACGGTCCTTCCGGCGCTGACCGGCCGCTACGACCTTCAGGGCGCGCTGTGCCTGCCGGTCTTCGCCTGGTTCGTGCTTCGCTCACCGCGGTGGCCGCTGTTCGCCGCCATCTTCATCGCCACCGGCGAGCTGGAGATCTTCGGCACGAGCTTCGGCAACTGGTTCTGGATGCCGGTCGCGCCGTGGACGCACATCCCGTCGGGCAACCCGCCTTCGGTGATCGCCGGCGGCTACTGCGTGATCGACGCCTCGGTGCTGCTCGTCATGCGGGGCTACAGTTTCGGCTGGAACACCATCATGGCCAGGATCACGAGCACCAGCAGCCCGAGGGTCGGACCGATGATCGCGTTCCTGCGCGCCAGTCGCTCGAACTCGGGCGAGCTGGTGTCGCCGGCGTCCAGCAACCTGATCTGATCTCGCACCAGCGGGGTGAAGTAGGCGAAGCCGATCACCGCGATGGCGATGAACAGGATCACGGCCACGACGATCCACAGCTGGAGGCCGAGTCCGCCGACGATGACCATCAGGACCCCGGTCAGGAACAGCACGCCGTAGGCGGGGTTCGCGATCCGGCGGTCGAGGAACTGGATGCCCTTGATCGTGAAGCCCAGGTGGGAGCGCTCACGCTGCGCGCGCACGCTCCAGACGCCGTAGGTGATGTTGGCGCCGACGGCCACGATGGCCGCAAGGATGTGTATGTACTTCAGGATCAGGTAAGGAATCGAATCGGTCACTTCATCTGCACCGTGGCCGACCCGACCGTCGTCCTCTTGCCGTCGGAGTCTTCGCCCCACACCTCGAGCTCGACGGTGTCGCCGTCGACCCTGGCAACGCGGCCGCGGCAGGTGTACGGGCGGCCCGGCTGGTCGATGCCTCGGTAGCTCACCTCGAACGACTTCAGGATGCCGCGATCGCCGAGCCAGTCGGTCACCAGCTGGCCGAGGAAGGCGGCCTTGAGCAGGCCGTGGAGGATCACGCCCGGAAGCGCGACGGTGCGCGCGAACTCCTGGTCGTAGTGGATCTCGTAGAAGTCGCCCTGCGCGCCCGCGTACTGGACGAGCTGGCGCGTGGTCGGATGCTTGACCAGCTCCGGAATCTCCTCGCCGACCTTCGGTGTCACCGGCGGATCATGGTCCCACGCAGGCGCGCCACGGTGCGGCCGTGCGGGTTCACGTACTCGGTCTCGAACACGATGAACAGCAGCGAGCCGCTCCCCCCGCTCTTCTCGTAGACGTCCGCCACCTTGCTGGTCGCGGTGATGCGATCGCCGACGCGCACGGGCTCCAGATACTCGAATCGGTTCCCGCCGTTCAGCCACCCCGTGCCGTAGTCCTCCGCCTCTGGGACGTGGTACGAGGGCGGCGCGAGGGCCACCAGGAAGGTGGGCGGCGCTTCTTCGCGCCAGCGCGGGTTGGGGTCGCCGATGGCCGCGCAGAAGCGCTCGAGGTGGCCGGCCTCGACCTGCGCGGTGACCGGCGGGCCCGCCGCGCCGATCTTGGCCTTGATCCGATCGACCGCCTCCGCGACCACTAGCGCCCTCGCGGGAGGCCGAGCACGCGCTCGGCGATGATGTTGCGCTGGATCTCGGAAGAGCCGGCGTAGATGGTCTCCGCCTGCGACCACATCCAGCCGTACTGCCAGCGGCCTTCCTCGACCGCCCATGGCGAGTCGGGCGCGAGCGCGCCGTACGGACCCTGCACGCCGATGGCCGTCTCCTGGATGCGCTTGTCCATCTCGCTCCAGTACAGCTTGGTCACGCTGGCTTCGGGTCCAGGCGTCTGGCCGTGCCCGGCGCGGGTGAGGTTGCGCAGGCCGTTCAGCCGGAAGACGTGCGCCTCGATCTGCGCCTGCGCCACGCGCTGGCGCACGTCCGGATCGGCGCCGCGGCCCTGGTGCCGGGCCAGCGAAGCCAGCTCGCGGACGACCCGTTCGAACCGCGCGGCCTGCCCCAGCCCGCCGCGCTCGAAGCCGAACACCGTCATCGCGATCTTCCAGCCGTCTCCGGGCGCTCCGACCACGTCGCGCTCCTCGACTTCCGCGCCCGACAGGAAGATCTCGCAGAACTCGCCACCGCCTGTCATCTGGCGGATGCGCCGCACCTCCACGCCAGGCTGCTTCATGTCGACGAGGAAGAAGCCGATGCCCTCGTGCGGCTTTCCCTCGGTGGAGGTGCGGGCCAAAAGGAAGCTGCGGTCGGCGTAGTGCGCGCCGCTGGACCAGGTCTTCTGGCCGGTGAGCAGCCATTTGCCGTCCTTCCTCTCCGCCCGGCACCGGAGACCGGCGAGGTCGCTGCCGGCGTCGGGCTCGCTGAAGCCCTGGCAGAAGATCAGCTCGCCGCTCAGGATCTTCTCGACGTACTGCTCCTTCTGCCACTGCGAGCCGTGGACCAGCAGCGTCGGCGCGAGCAGGGTGACGCCAAGCCGGCCGAGGATGATCGGCGCGCCCGCGCGCGCCATCTCCTCCTGGTAGATCGCCTGCATCACCGGCGTGGCGTTCCAGCCGCCGTGCTCGGCGGGCCAGGCCAGCTTCAGCCAGCCGTCCTCGTAGAGGCGCCGCTGCCACTCGCGCTGGATGTGCTCCTCGTCGTCTTCGCGGTAGCCACCGATGCCACGGTGGCGCCAGCCGGCGGGAAGTTTGGCTTCGAGCCAGGTTCGGATCTCTTCGCGAAAGGCCTCCTCCGCCGGGCTGAACCCCAGATCCATTGATTGCGAAAGTAGCAAAACGGGCAGACTAGAGGGGGATGGCATCTGACGTCCTCTGCGGCCGCTGCGGCGCGCTGCTCACCAACCCCACCGCTCCGTGCCCGCGCTGCGGCGCTCCGGCCTCGGGCGCCTGGCAGTACGCCGCCGGACCTCGCGCCTCGCGCAAGGACCCGCGGATTGCGGCCTTGCTGGCGATCATCCCGGGCATGGGCCACCTCTACCTCGGCCACAACATGAAGGCGCTCGGATTCTTCGCCGGGATCGCGGGCCTCCAGTTCTTCGGGTTCGATCTCGACCTCAGCGTGATCGGGGCCGCGATCGGAGTGCCGATGGAGCTGGGCGGCGGGACGCTGTGGCTCTACAGCATCGTCGACGCGTACCGCACGGCCAAGCGGATGGAGAAGCTCGACTAGGAAGCTCGGCTGGGTCCCGACCGGAGTCGGTCTAGGCGGCGGCTTTGGGCGGACGGCCGCGGCGCGTGGTCTTGGCCGCGGTCGCGCGGCGCTTGCGGCGCCGGACGGGCGCGCCGAGCGCCTTCTGGGCGCGCTTCTGGATGGCGCGCAGGCTGCGGTCGACGGTGCCCTTGGGGGCGCCGTTGGTCTTGGCGCTGAGCTTCTCGACCTGACGCTTGAGCTTGCGGTTCTCCTTGATCAGCTGCGCGACGACGGCGTTGAGCTGCTCCACGAGCTCGTGGCCGGCAAGGCGCTTCCCGCGTGGCATTCCAAACGGCAGTATAGCCGCGACGTGACCGCGACCTGATCTAGCGGCTAACCCTTAAGGTCAAGCCGCGGCCAGGGCCGGCTGGCGCGACAGGCTCTTGAGCCCTTCGCGCGCGAGCTCATGCGCCGGGTTTGCCTTGCGGCTGACGTAGCGGACCACCCGCCACCCGCGGCGGCAGCGCTCCCGGACCTCGTGGACTGCGATCCGGAAGCTGTCGCTGGACGGCATCCGGCTGCGCACGACCGGCGCGCAGTCGGTGCGAACGATCACGCGGTGGTGCGGCCAGCGCGCGGCGGCGAGATCGAGTGCGCCCGCGCACACGTGCGCCTCGAGCTGCGCCGAACCACCAGGGTGCGAAAAGCCGAACGACTCCGTGTACACGGCCCGGCCCCTAACAAAAACGGCCAGGCCACACCCGGCCCGGCCGTTCCTGTCGAGAGCGGCGTCCACATAGATCACCAGGCACTCTCGCAAATTCCGAACCTCCAGGGATTGAATTTGCAAGAGCCTAACACGATGTTGCGCCCTTGTCGCCTGCGCGGCACCATATCTTGTGCCGCTCACGAAATCACCCCGCTGGAGGCATCTCCGCGCCCATGGCGTGGTAGCCGCCGTCGACATGGACGAGCTCGCCCGTGGTCATGTCCAGGTAGTCGGAGAGCAGTGCGCAGGCCGCGCGGCCGACCGGGGTCCGGTCCTGCAGGCTCCAGCCCAGCGGCGCCCGCTGCTCCCAGACCTCCTCGAAATCCTTGAAGCCGGGGATGCCGCTCGCGGCCAGCGTGGCCAGAGGGCCGGCGCAGATCGCGTTGGCCCGGATCTTGTACCGGCCGAGGTCGCGGGCGAGGTACCTCGTGACCGACTCGAGCGCCGCCTTGGAAACGCCCATCCAGTCGTACTTGGGCCAGGCCTGGGTCGAGTTGTCGAAGTCGAGCGTGACCAGCGACCCGCCGTGCTCCCGCATCAGAGGTAGGAATCCTGCAGCCAGCTCCTTGAAGGAGAACGCGCTGACCTGCAAGGCTGTCGCAACGCTTTCCCACGGCGTGTTCAGGAAGTTGCCGCCGAGGGCGTCCTGCGGCGCGAACGCCACCGAGTGGACGAGGCCGTCGACGCGGTCCCACCGCTTGCCGACCTCTTCGACCGCCGCCTTGATGTCCGACGGTTTCTGGACGTCCATCTCCAGCACCTCGGGCACCGGGTTGAGGCGCTTGGCCGTCATCCGGGTGATGCTCATCATCCGGCCGAAGCTGGTGAGGAGCAGCTCGGCGCCTTCCTTCTGCGCCTCGACCGCGATGGCGTAGCCGATGCTGCGCCGGTCGCTCATGCCGGCGATGACGATCTTCTTGCCCTGGAGGATCACGGGCGAATCCTAAGTCCTACGGATTGGGGCCGGTGGCCACCGGGGCGTCGCGGTGCGACCAGTCGCTCCACGAGCCGGCGTACAGGCGGCCGTCGGTGATGCCCGCGAGCTCGAGCGCGAGCAGGTTGTGGCACGCGTTGACCCCCGAGCCGCAGTAGACGACCACGCCCTCGCCCTGCTCGACGCCGAGCTCGGCGAAGCGCCTTCGCAGCTCATCTTTGGACTTGAACCGCCCCTGGTCGTCGAGGTTGCCCGCGAAGGGCGCGTTCCTAGCGCCGGGGATGTGGCCCTTCTTGGGGTCGATGGGCTCGGTCTCGCCGCGGTAGCGCTCGCCGGCGCGCGAATCGATCACCGGCACGCCGCCCAGCGCGACGACGTCCTCGAAGTCGACGATCCTCGAGGTGTCCGGCGGCTGGGCCACGAAGTCCCCTCGCGACACCCCCACCTTGCCCTCTTCGAGCGGCCCTCCCCACGCCTGGATGCCGCCGTCGAGCACCGCCTGCGCCGAGTGGCCGAAGAGTCGCAGCAGGTACCAGAGCCGCGCGGCGACCGACCCGCCCGAGCCGTCGTAAGTGACGACGCGCGTGCGCGCGCTCACACCCGCCGCGCGCATCGCGGCCTCGAACTCGCCGCGTGATGGCAGCGGATGGCGACCCGGGCCTTCGCCCGTCACATCTTCGAGGTCGACGAACACCGCGCCGGGGATGTGGCCGCGCACGTACTCGGTCTGGCCGCTCTTGCCGGACAGGTACCAGCGGAAGTCGATGACCCGCAGGTCGGGCTCGCCGAGGTGGTCGTGCAGCCACTGCGCGGTGACCAGGGGCCCCAGCTGCTCGCTCACCCGTGCCCCAGCACCCGTGTGTCATGGCAGAAGTGGACGGCGTGCGGGTGCATCTCCCGCAGACGGCGCAGCGAGCCCGACCACGATTCGCGGTCCTGGTACTGCCCCCGCCATTTCGTCAGGTCGGCCTCGTCGCCCGCAGCGTAGATGTCCGCGGTGTAGGCGGCGTCGCCGATCATCACCGCCTGCCCGCCCTGCCCGCCACCGCCGTCGTCGGCCTCGACGAGCACGCTCTGGTGGCCGATCGTGTGTCCGGGCGTCGCGACCACGCGCACGCCCTCCGCCACCTCCACGTCGCCGTCGAGCAGCTCGAACCTCGCGCCGGCGAAGTCGAACCATTCGCTGGTGGCCGTCTCCTCCCGGCGCGCGCGATCGAGCTCCGAGCGCTGCACGTAGAACGGCGCGTGCTTGAACACGGCGTTCTGCCCGCAGTGGTCGAAGTGCAGGTGGGTGTTGACGACGATGCGCACGTCGGCGGGGCTCAGGCCGTGTTCGGCCATCGCCTCGGCGGCGTGGCGGTTGACGACACGCCACTCCTTGATCAGGTCGTCGGGATAGCCGACGCCCGTGTCGACGAGGATCGCGCCGGCTCGCGGATGCTTGATCAAAAAGCCGTGCACCGGTACGCCGTTGAAGCCGCGGATCTTCGCCAGGTGAAGGCGAACGATCTCCATGCGTGGCTAGTGTCCCGCTTCTGAGTTCCGAAGGATATTTCGCGGCATCGGCAGGCGGAGCCAAGGAAAGGGTGGCGCAGCTAGGAACGCATCGGTAGATGCGTGACGACGCGGCGCCGGGCCCCTTGACGCAGGCTTCAGCCGCGAAGTCCGGGGTCCCCGCGAAATCGGCGATTTCGCGGGGTGGCAAGCGGCCCGCCTGCCTAGGCCGCGAAGATCCGAGGAACTTCGGAAGCGGGACACTTAGGAAATGAAGGGCGAGACTGCGAACAGCGCGAACAGCGCGGCCATGTACACGAGCGTGAAGGCGAACAGCCTGCGCGTCCATCGCCGGCCGCTCAGGTCGAGCACGGTCATGCCGATGAGCCCGATACCGAGAACCGACGCGCCGGCGAGGTAGACCTCACCGGCCGAGCCCGTGAAGAAGGGCACGAGGCTTATCACTGCGGTCGCGAGGGCATAGCCCACGCTCTGCCGCTTCGCCGACTGCTCGCCGGCGACTACCGGCAGCATCGGGATGTGCGCCCGCGCGTAGTCGCTCTTGATCACCTGGGCGAGCGACCAGAAGTGCGGCGGGGTCCAGAAGAAGATCACTCCGAACAGCGCGATGGCGGTGGCGTCGAGGCCGCCGGTCGCGGCGGCCCAGCCCACGAGCGGCGGGATCGCGCCGGCGGCGCCTCCGATGACGATGTTCTGGGGTGTCGTGCGCTTGAGCCAGATGGTGTAGACGAACACGTAGATCAGCGTGCCCACCAGCGCCAGCGAGGCCGCGAGCACGTTCGCCCACACGGAAAGCACGACGAACGCGACGACGTTGAGCCCGATGCCGATGAACAGCGCATGCGACGCGGGAATCCGGCCGCCGGGCAGCGGCCGCTTTCTCGTGCGGCTCATCTCGGCGTCGATGTCGCGGTCGAACCAGCAGTTGATCGCGTGCGCGCCTCCGGCCGCTAGCGTCCCCCCGATCAGGACGGCGAGGACCGCGGCGACCTTCGGATGGCCGTGCGCGGCGGGGATCATGACCGCGACCGCGGTCGCGTCGAGCAGCGCCACGATGCGCAGCTTGAGCAGGCTCAGGTAGTCCCGCGCGAGCTGGACCGCGCTGACGCTCATCGGCACTGCGGTGACGTTCATACGGCCGTCTGGCTCATTTCGAACCGGGCGTGCCAGTCGGCGCTGTCGGCGCGTGGGGCGATGAGCGTCGCGGTGGTCAAGACTGCCGACCATACAAGGGTCGCGAGGGCGATGTGTATGCCGTTGACGAGCGCCGCGTCGGTGAACGCCGACAGCGCGCCCACCGCCACCTGTGCGAGCAGGGCCACGATGCTGACCGCCGCGAAGATGCGCGCCCAGGGTGCGCAGTCCCTGATCACCAGCCACAGGAAGTACACGAGCAGCGCGCCGACGGCCAGCGCCAGCCCACGGTGCAGCATCGTGAAAGCGTTCACTCCGCCGAAGTCAGGCGTGAACCCGGCGCCGCACAGCGGCCACGCGTTGCAGGATTCGTCGGCCTGCGTCGCGACGACCGCCGAGCCGCTGAGGAGAAGCACGTAGGTGGCGGCGGTGGCTATCGCCGCCAGGCGCGGCAGGCGCGCGTTCGTCACGCCAGGTGATTCCGGCATCGACATGACGGCGGCGCCGATCAATCCGCCGAGGATGATCATGGCCAGGCCGAGGTGGACGGCCACCAGCCACGGCTGCAGCTCGTTGACGACGACCACCCCGCCGAGCGCCCCCTCGACCGCGATGGCCGCGAGCGAGGCCGTCGCCAGCCAGGCGACCACCGGCCGCCGGGTCCGGAACACGACCCAGGCCGCCACCACGGTCACGATCACCAGCACCCCCGTGATCGCGCCGACGGTGCGGTGCGAGTACTCGATGATCGCGTGCAGGTTCGCGGGCGGATACGGCCGGCCGTGGCACAGCGGCCAGTCGGGACAGCCCAGGCCCGAGCCGGACACGCGCACGACGCCGCCCAGCGCGATCTGCAGATAGGCGAACACCGCGGTCAGGATGGAGACGCGGCGAAACAGCGCGATGCTCGACACGAGTGCTCAGTCTCCCAGAGTCGCGAGCTCGGCTGCGAGCACAGTCTCGTCGAGCTGCCCGACCTGGCGCCCGGCGACGGTCCCGTCCGCACGCACGAAGACGGTCGTGGGCAGCGCGATCGCGCCGTACTGATGGCCGACGGACAGGTCGGAGTCGAGCAGGGCGGGCTGGGTCACTCCGACCGAGCGCAGGAAACCGGCGGCGACCTCGCGGCTGTCCGCCTCGTCGACGAGCACCAATTGCACCGACGACCGCGCGCCCACCACCCGCTGGAGCATCGGCATCTCGGCGCGGCAGGGCGGGCAGTAGCTCGCCCAGAAGTTGATGACGAGAGGATGGCCCGCGAGCTGGCCGAGGCTCACGGTGCCCCCGGCGGTGGTTGCCAGCGAGAAGGCCGGCGCGCGGCCGCCCGCGCTCGCGACCGGGATCTCGGGGCCGGTGATGGTGAGCAGCGCGCTGAGCACGTCGGGCGAGCCCCAACCATCTCCGCCGGACGCGAGCTCGCTGAGCCCGGCCGGCCCGAGCGTGGTGATCAGCGCCGGCGGCACGTCGTGGCCGACGCTCGGGACACCGCGATAGACGAGGCGCACGTAGCCGTGGCGGTCTACGAGCGCGAGCGTCGAGACATGGGTGTCGCCCGATGCCAGCGAGACGCCGAAGGGCTTCCAGAAGGCCGCGAGCTGGCCGGCGGTGCCGGTCACGAACGTCCAACCCGCGCCGATGGACTGCGCGTACCGGCGCAGCACCGACGGCGTGTCGTGCGCCGGGTCGGTGGTCACCTCGACGAGGGACACGCCGCCCGGAAGGTGACGCTGGAGCTGGAAGAACAGCGCCGTGTACAGCGGGCAGGTCTGATGGCAGCTCGTGTTGAATGCCGCGATCACGAGGTCGCGGCCGGAGATGTAGCGGCTGTCGAAAACGCCTCCGTCCTGGTCCGAGAGCGAGAAAGCCGGCATCGGCACGAACTTCCCGGACAGCTCGCCGAGGCCGAGGTTCACCTGGTCGTTGCCGGCGTAAACCGCGCCCGCGACCATGTGGCCCGCGTCGAGGCCGACGAGGATCGGCTCGACCTGCCCCGCCGTCACGGTGACCGCGGCGGCGGTGCTGTCCGGCCCGAGGCTCACACCGTCGTAGGTGCCGGCGACGACGCTGACCGCCAGCAGCTCGCGCTGGCTCGGCGCGGCGGGGTAGTCGCCTGAGACGTTGCCCAGGCCCGACCATCCGCCGGATCCGTGCAGACGCACCGGCGTGGGCGCGACCGTGCCCGCGGCGCGTCCCGACCCGACGATCAGCACCGTGCCGGTGGCAGGCTGCAGCCGCGGCAGCACCTGCGTGACCACGGCCGCGAAGACCACCGCGACCGCGACGCCGATCCAGAGAACCCGAGCTCTCGCCAGTGGGTCTACGCCTTGATCGGCGGCCCGCCGTAGCGGGCGGCGATGCGGTCGATGTAGGCGGCGCAGGTGTCGGCGATGGCCTGGCTCTCGACCTGGACCACGTTCTCGGCGTTCATCTCCCCGCTGTGCGAGAGGTTGAAGCTGCCGACGTACGTGTAGTCGTCGGCGACCAGGATCTTCGCGTGCATGAAGTCGTGCACCGAACCCTTAGCGTACGGCGTCGACCGTTTCGACCCGAACTTCGCCGCCGCCACGACGCTGTGAAAGGCGCTGATCTTCCACGAGGTCGTGGCCTGGCCGGCCCACTGGCGCTGCACCTCGTCCATCTGTGTAGCGTCGTACACGCCCGAGATGTCGACCGCGCCGCGATCGACGGCCTCGGCGAGCGTGCCGAGGATCGGCCCCGACGTAATGACGGGCGAGCACACGCGGACCCGCTTCTCCGCCGACGCGATCGAGCGCGACATCGCGTGCACGAGCTTCAGCGCACGCCCGGGACAGAAATACGGACGTACGCGCGTGGAGTCGGCAAGAGCCAGCCAGCCGGCGTTCACGCGGCCCGAGGTCGCGACGACCGGTTTCTGCCAGAGCTCCTCGAAGTTCGCGCGGTATGCGGCGGCCAGCTCCTGTGACGCGGCCGTGACCACCACGTTCTCCTCGCGCGTCCACGAGTCGTTGGTCCAGTTCGTCGAGCCCGTGAGGACCGCGGCCTGGGGCGAAGCGACGTCGCGCACGACGTACTTGTGATGCATGAGGTCCGGGATGCCGGGAATCGGCTTGGTGACCACGCCGACCGCCTTGAGCTGGTCGACGAACTCCCAGTCGACCTCGGGCGGAGGCGGCACCGGGATCGCCTGTGCGTGATCCTGGTTGAAGATCATGCGCACCGCCACACCGCGTCTGATCGCGTTGGTGAACGAGTCCTTGAGCGCGGCCGCCGGCGCCGACTCGAGGCGGAGGTCGTAGATCGCGATGTCGAGCGACTGCGTCGCACCGTCGAGGAACGAAGCGATGCGCTGTCCCATCGCGACGTCGGTCTGGCCGCCGTCGGCAAGGAAGAACAGGTCGAGCGGCGGCGCTATCGGGCTTCCGCCTGGGGCTCGCCCGTCTGCTCGCGCGGCTCCTCGACCTCGACCGGCAGCGGGCGCGTGGCCATCTCCGCCGCCTCCTCGGGGTCGTCGGTCACGCTCATGAGGGCGAAATCATCCTCGCCCATCGCGCCGTGCGCGAGCACCACGGCGCGCATCCAGCTCAGGAGGCCGTTCCAGTAGCTCGAGCCGAAAAGCACGATCGGGAAGTGCTCGATCTTGCCGGTCTGCGCGAGCGTGAGGGATTCGAACAGCTCGTCCAGCGTGCCGAGGCCGCCGGGGAAGATGACGAACCCGCGCGCGTACTTGACGAACATGTTCTTGCGCACGAAGAAGTAGCGGAACTCGACGCCGAGGTCGACGTAGGGGTTCAGCTCCTGCTCGTGCGGAAGCTCGATGTTGCAGCCGACCGAAAGCCCACCGGCCTCGTGGCAGCCGCGGTTGACGGCCTCCATGATCCCGGGGCCGCCGCCGGTGATGACCGCGAACCCGCGGCGCGCGAGCGCCGCGCCGAGAGCGCGACCGGCCGCGTAGTAGGGATCGTCGCTCGGGGTTCGGGCCGATCCGAAGACGGTGATCGCGGGCCCGATGTCGTTGAGGGCGTCGAAGCCTTCGACGAACTCGGAGAGGATGCGCAGCACGCGCCAGGGGTCTGCATGGTGCGCGAGGTCCTCGATGGCGCTGCGCTCGAGCAGCGCCTTGTCGGCGGGGTCGGAACGCGAAGGGACGACAAGACGTCCGGCTCGACGGCGCTCAGACATGGGTTCGGTTTACGCCTCCGCCGCGGGAGCCGCAGGCTCGGCGTCGACGCCGTTGGTGTGCTCGGGCGCCGGCTCGGCGGCCTGGGGCTCGAGCACGAGTCGCGGCCGCTTCTTGCGGTCGGCCCTGACGGGCTCGGACGGCGGGGTTTCGGTCGCTGCCGCGGGCTCGACTGCCGCCATCTCCATGTCCATGGCGGCCAGGTCGGCGGGCGGGAGCGAGGGCGTCTCGACGTCCTTGGCGGCGTCCTTCACCGGCAGCTCGTGGCCATCCTGCCGGGGCATCTCGAGGACGTGGTCGAGGTGGGCGCGAAGCCTCGCAACCTCGGCTTCGAGCTCGCGCACCCGGTGGCGGTGGCGCATGTGCTCGGTGAAGTGGTGCAGCCCGTCGACCCAGTGAAAGAGCGTGCCCACGATCAGGATCAACGCGATCGGCACGACGACGACCGTCCATAGAGGCACGCCGTCGAGGTGGAACACCGACCAGTGCACGTCGACCGTCGACAGGTTGCTGTATCCGAAAACGGTGGCGGCGACCCCGATCGCGAGGCCCACCAGGAGTGAGCTGGCCAGTAGGAAACGCTGCCAGAGATGACTCAAAGTCGCTACCGGCCGAAGGTTACCCGGTTTGCCGGGAGGTCGCGCCGGTTAAGCGGCCTGCTTCCCTCACGGTTGTGCGCACACAACCGCGTTTTAGAGGCCGCCTCCCCGACGATTGTGTGCACACTTTCGTAACGCGGGCGCGAATTGTCTAGGAGCGCTTCAGCTGGTCGCAGGCAAAGCGGCCGTCCACGTGTTCCCCGCCGCTGAGGCGGACCGATATGGTCCCGGACTTGTCGTCCTCGAGGATGGTGACGATGCCGGCGCCGGTGGCGCTCGACGCCTCGAACGCGCCGACCTGCAGGCGAACCTCGCCGGCGCCGTCGAGGAGGCTGCCCACCTGGTAGGTGCCCGGCCCGCCGAAGTTGGCGTGGATCTGGATGTTGAGCGTGAGGTCCTTGCCGCCGAGGGAGCCGGTCAGCAGGTAGTCGGCCTGGTTCTGGCTCGAGTAGACGGTGCAGAGCGTGTTCGCCTGCGTCAGGGTGCCCACGACCGGTCCTGTGAGCTCCAGGTGCTGGTTGCCGCTCGATGTGCTTCCGCACTGGCCGCAGGAGGCGAGGAAGCCGAGCAGCAGGACGGT
>DATGEO010000028.1:0-4296 GCA_035310015.1 Candidatus Dormiibacterota bacterium
GGTGTACTGGCCGGAATACGGCTGCTGGTAAGGGGACATCGCGGGCGGGGGCGGCATCTGCGGCGGGACCTGCGGCGGTGGCGCGGGAGGGTTCTGCATGGGTTGCGATATCATAGGCAGCGCCTCTCCAACCTGAGGCTCCTGTATGGCGCGCAAGCGCGACCAGGTTGAACCTTTACTGAATGCAACTGAACGCTTCGACCCGCCAGCTGATCGGCAAGCGCGCCCGGCGCCTGCGCCGCGAGGGCAAGCTGCCCGCCGTCGTCTACGGCCACTCTGGCACGCCCAAGGTTCTGACCCTCGACCGGCTGGAGTTCCAGAAGGTGTTCGTGAAGTCGGGCCGGACCCACCTCGTCGACCTGGTGGTCGACAGCGGCCAGACCGAGAAGGTGCTGGTCCGCGAGATCCAGACCCATCCCCGGATGCAGGGACCGATCCACGTCGACTTCTACCAGGTGAACCTCGAGGAGAAGATCCGCGTCGAGGTGCCGGTTCATCTCGTGGGCGAGTCGGCCGCCGTCAAGCGCGGTGACGCCGACGTGCTGCAGCCCGTCCACGAGCTCGAGGTCGAGTGCCTCCCGACCGACATCCCCGAAGCCTTCGAGCTCGACATCACGCCCCTCGAGGAGATCGATTCGGAGCTCCGCGTCAACGAGATCAAGGTGCCGAAGGGCGTCACGATCCTCGCCGACCCGGAGGAGCTGGTGGTGAAGATCGTGCACAAGCGCGAGATGAAGGTCGAAGAGGAAATTCCCGCCGCCGAGGCCGCCGTTCCGGCCGAGGGCGAGGCTGCGGGCGAGGGTGAGGCCGCTACCGAGGAGCAAGCCGAGACCGAATGACCCCCCTCGCAATGGGGTCTCTAACGCAGGATCAGATACAGCACCTCGAATATGTCGGCGCGGGCCTCGTCGTTCTCGTTGTCTTCGTCGTCGCCTCGAGGTTTATCGCCCAGCTGATCTCCGGACAGCTGCATCGCCGCAACGTGCGGACCGATATGGTCGTGCTCAGCCGCAGAGTCGTCTACGTGGTCGTCATCGGGTTTGGCCTGCTGGGCGCATTCGCCCTTGCTTTCCAGACGGCCAACGTCACGCTCGTCGGAATCCTGATCGCGACCGTGATCGCAGCCCTGGGCGTGCAGCAGCTGCTGCAGGACTACGTCTCCGGCTACTACGTGCTCCTCGAGCGTCACATACGCGTCGGCGACCGCATCGGTGTCGATGACAAGGTTGGGATCGTCGGCGAGGTGAAGCTACGGGTGACGCTGCTTCGCTCCGAAAGCGGTGACCTCATCGTCGTACCGAACTCCGAGCTCTTCTCCAAGGCCGTGACGGTCTACACCAAGGAGTCGCCAGAGGCCCACGCGGCGAAGCCGGAGGTCCCTAAGCCAGAGCCCCCAGGATGATCCGGTAGAGGGCGCCGAGATCGGCGTCCTCGAGCTCGGTCTCCTCGGCGAGGAGCGTGCGAATCGCCTCCGACGCGAGCTCCACGTGCTGCCCGCCGGCGACCTGCGTGGCCAGCGACCGCAGGTGATACGTGTGATCCGGCCGGTCGTACTCGGCGTCGAGCTCGACGTCGATGCCCTCGAGCGACAGGAACCCCGACCAGCGCTTGACCTCTGTCGCGCCGGTCGCGGGCGCGTCGGAAAGGTGCACGCAGTTGATGCCGCCGAAGATGCCGAAACGCTCGCGCAGCGAGCCCGGCCGCGACTGCGCGATGCGCGTCTCGCCGAGGTCGTAGCGCATGTGCTCGACGGCTTCTGGCGTTGCGCTCACGCGACCGACGAGGAGCGGCAGCGCCGTCATGAAGTCGACCAGCCAGGGGAAGAACGGCCGGCCCTGGAGGAAGTCGTAATGCTGCTCGATGAGGTCCGCCGGCGCCTTGAACCAGGCCAGGGACTCGAGCTTCCACTCCCGCTCGGTCGAAAGCCAGGCCCAGATGCCCGCGCGCACGGCGATGCGGTGGGCGGCGTCGGGCTTGAAGATCAGCAGCGCGTCAGCCAAGGGTGACGCCTATTTTCCCGGCTTCACGTCTCGGGGGTTGGGCGTGTACACCTTGCGGCCCTTCAGCTTCACCGGCATGTGGACCTGGTCGGCGACGCCGCTTTCGTAGTCGTGGGCGTACTTGTAGTCGCGGCCGTAGCCCATGGACCGCATCAGGCCGGTGACCGCGTTGCGCAGGTGCAGCGGCACCGGCTCGTTGCCGGTCTCCTCCACGAGCTCGCGGGCGGCGCCGTACGAGGTCAGCGCGGAGTTCGATTTCGGCGCCAGCGCCAGGTAGAGCGCGGCCTCGGTCAGGGGCAGCACGGCCTCCGGCATGCCGACGAAGTGGGCGGCCTGCTGCGCCGCGATCGCGACCTGCAGCGCGCGTGGATCGGCGAGGCCGACGTCCTCGGCCGCGGAGATCACGAGACGCCGCGCGACGAAGAGCGGGTCCTCGCCCGCCTCCAGCATTCGCGCCATCCAGTAGACGGCTGCGTCGGGGTCACTGCCGCGGACGCTCTTGATGAGCGCCGAGACGATGTCGTAGTGCTGGTCGCCCGCACGGTCGTAGACGAGGTGGCGCTCCTGCATCGCGCTTTCGACGTGCGTCAGCTCGACGTGGTGTTCGGGCGCGAGCGCCGACGCGGCCTCCAGGCCGTTGAGCGCGACGCGCGCGTCGCCGCGGGCGATCTCCAACAGCGCGTCCATCGCCTCGTCGGAGATCGTGGCGTCGAGCTCGCGCAGGCCGCGCTCGATGACGCTGCGCAGCTCCTCGCGATCGAGCGCCTCCAGCCGGAACACCCGGCTGCGCGACAGCAGCGGCGCTATGACCTCGAACGACGGGTTCTCGGTGGTGGCGCCGATCAGCGTCACGGTTCCGTTCTCGACGTGCGGGAGGATCGCGTCCTGCTGCGCCTTGTTGAAGCGGTGGATCTCGTCGATGAAGAGCACGGTGCGCAGGCCCGCGCGGCGGTGCGCCTGCGCCTCGGCGACGACCTTGCGGAGGTCGGCGACGCCGGCGGTCACGGCGGAGAGCGAGACCATGCGCGCGCTGGTCTCGGTCGCCAGCAGGCCGGCGAGCGTGGTCTTGCCGCTCCCCGGCGGGCCCCACAGGACGATGCTCGGGAGGTGGCCGGATCGCGTCAGCTCGCGAAGCACGTCGACCACCCGCTTCTGGCCGACGAGGTCGTCGAAGCGCTTCGGACGCATGCGCGTGGCCAGCGGCAGGCTCGGCGGCGCGCCGGCGGCGCTGGGAAAGAGTTCGCCCTGGTCCGGTGGCTGGTCAGCCATCCAGGATCGAATTCTGAGGCCCATCGTTAGAATGCCGCCCATGACCCAGTGCTGGTACTGCGGCTCGGACGTGCCCCTCGGCGCGCAGTACTGCAACGTCTGCGGGCACAGCCAGTCCGATCACACCTCCAGCCCGCTTTACGGCGTGGTCGACCCGACGACGGGGATCTGGAACCAGAAGTTCGCCGAGGCGCTCATCGGCCAGGAGGCCAACCGCGCCGTCCGCTATCACCGGCCCCTTTCGGTGCTCGTGGTCGAGCTGGACCACGCGGAGCACATCCACAACGAGCTGGACCTGAACCAGGTCAACGCCCTGCTTCGTGAGCTGGCCGAGACGCTCGGCCGCGCGATTCGCGACACCGACACGCTCGGCTTCCTCGAGGCCGACCGCTCGCCGCACTTCGTGATCATCCTGCCCGAGACCGACCAGCAGGGTGCCACGCTGGCCGCGGACAAGATCCGGCGCGCGATCGCCTCCCACGACTTCTCGGCCGGCGGCGGCTGGCAGCGGATCACCGTCAGCTGCGGCGCGGCGACCATCGGGGTCGTCCACCAGGACTACGAAGAAGGCCTGATGAACCGGCGCGAGTACACCGGCAACCTCCTGCGCGAGGCCTACCACGCGCTGGAGCACGGGCGGTCGGCGGGCACCAACCGCACGTCGGTCGGCGCCTACAGCCTCTAGCAGCCTCACCGGTCAAGTTCCGTAGGATCGTCGTGAATTGCGCACGCGCATCCATGCCCTCCGGCATGCCGACGTCGAAAACCCTCATCGCGTCCTGTACGGGCATCTCGACGGATTCCAGCTGAGCGCGCTCGGCCGCGCCCAGGCCGCGGCCCTCGGGGAAAGGCTCGGCGCGGAAGGGATCAGGCGCATCGTCCACAGCCCGCTCGCCCGCGCGGTCGAGACCGCGGAGATCGTCAACGCCAACCTGCGGGACCCCGCCGTGCTCGAGCCCGACCCCGCCCTGCGCGAGGCGGACTTCAGCCGCTACCTGCAGGGCGTGCCCTACTGGCAGGTGCCGCT
>DATGEO010000029.1:0-6184 GCA_035310015.1 Candidatus Dormiibacterota bacterium
CGGCGCGCATCCCGGTCCGAGGCCGGCGCACGACATGGGCATCTGGCTCGGGGCGTACAGGCCGCGGATGCTGTCGCTCATCGGCCGCCTCGCCGGCGGCTGGGTGCCGTCGCTGGGCTATGTGAAGCCGCCCGACCTCACCGCGGGCAACGAGCGCATCGACGAGGCGGCGCGCGGGGCGGGTCGCGACCCGAAAGCGATTCGCCGCGTGCTCAACGTCGGCCTCTACCCGGACGACGAGACCGTCGACGTCCTGGTCGAGCTCGCCACGGAGCACGGCATGGACACGTTCATGCTCCCTGAGGACGGCGAGGATCCACGCACTCATCTGCGCAAGTTCGTGGACGACGTGATCCCTCGCGTCCGCGATCGCGTCGCCGGGATTCGTGGATCACGCTGACCTCGTCGGCCTGCTCGCGCCCGCGGTCACGACGCGCGGGGGACGGTGGGCTGACCTCGGGGCGGGCGAGGGCGCGTTCACGCTCGCGCTCGCGGACCTGCTCGGGGCGGGCGCCCACATCATCGCGGTCGACAAGGACGCCCGCGCTCTTCGGGCGATCGGCCACGGCGTGGAGACGCGGGTCGCCGACTTCACCAGGCCGCTTGACCTGCGCGACCTCGACGGAGTCGTGATGGCGAACTCGCTGCACTTCGTGCGCCACAAGCCGCCGGTGCTGGCGGCGGTGCGCGCGATGCTCAAGCCGGGCGCGCCGCTGATCGTGGTCGAGTACTCCACCGACCGCGGCAACCCATGGGTCCCGCACCCGTTCTCGTTCGAGACGTGGAAGCGGCTCGCGGCGGAAGCAGGGCTGGAGGGTACGGCCCTGGTCGCAACCGTACCCTCCCGCTACTTCGGAGCGATGTACTCGGCGGTCTCTAAAAGACCTGCGAGGTAGACGTCGACGGCCGCGACGGCTCGCCCTGCCCGTGGCGCCGGCGCCAGCGCCAGCGCCGCCCGATCATCATCCGGCCGCCACCGGAGCCGCGTCCGCCGCCCGGGGTGAACCGCTTGGTGACGCCGCCCAGCTTCGCGCCCCACGTGACGTACTCGTGGAATCGCTCCTCGGCCTCCTGGGCTATGCCGATGCGCTCGCCGCGGGTCTCCTCGCGAAAGCGCGCGATCCGGCCCGCGGCCGCGCCGTCCTTCTCCTCGGAGCTCGAGGTCTCGGGGAGGCTCGACTCGGGCAGCGCCCCCACGACGACGATCTGGTCGTCCTCGACCGTCACGTCCACTCCCGCGAACCAGCCGTCCGGGAGCCTTCCGGCAAACCAACCTTTGATCGCTGCGAACTTTTTCTCGTCCATGGAATCGACGATAGTGATTACAGGATTACATTGCAAGTGGACAGCCGAAATGAGTTCGAGCGGTAAGCTCCTAAGCCCATGGGAATGATGCCGCCCGGCGGACACGGGCCCCTGATCTGGTGGGGCGGGATGGGCCGGCGCCGGCGCAATCCCGACTCGGGTCCGGCCAACAGCGGGCTGACGGGCGATCCCACGCTCGAGCCGCCGCAGCAGCCGGAAGGTCCCAAAGATCTCCGCGGCCGCTGGGAGAGCCTGAAGCAGTCGGTCGCGGGCACGACCGCGGCGCTTCCGCAGGTCCTGCGACTGGTTTGGGAGGCCAGCCGGCCCACCACCGTCGCGCTCTTCATCACGACCGCGCTCGCCGGCCTCGTGCCGGTGATCTCGGCCGCCATCTCGATGATGCTGATCAACGCCGTCGTCCAGGGCCTGACGATCCACGTGGCCCACCGGGCGGACCGAATCGCCCTGAACGGGCTGGGCGTCCCCTGGCTGCCCGGAATCCTGTTCGGCAGCGTGAACATGATCGTCTTCATCGCGGTGCTGCAGCTCGTGGTCTTCGCCGCCAGCGCGCTGCTGAACACGCTGCGAAACATCAGCCAGCAGCTGCTGCAGAACTCGGTCTCGATGCGCATCCAGCTGATGGTCATGGAGAAGGCCGCATCGCTCGACCTGCCGTTCTACGAGGACCCGGCGTCGTACGACCTGCTGCGCCGCGCGCAGAACGACTCGATCAACCGTCCGGTGCTGATGATCGCAACGGTGTTCGGTCTCTTCCAGACCATCCTCACCTTCATCACCATGATCGGCGCGCTCGTCGTGATCAGCCCGCTGCTGGCGGCGCTGGCGCTGGTGTCGCCGGTCCCCGCGTTCATCGCCGACACGCGCTATGGCTGGCGCGGGTACAACATCGCGCGCTGGGGCTCGCGTCTGCTGCGCCGGATGAACTACATGGTCACGCTCGTAACGACCGACTCCTTTGCCAAAGAGGTGAAGCTCTTCGGGCTGGGCGACTACTTCATCGAGCGCTACCGCTTGATCGCCGACGCCTTCTACGAAAGCCAGCGCTCACAGGTAGTGCGCCGCTACATGACCGGCTTTGCGCTCGGCAACATCAGCACGGTCATCACCACCATCACGTACGTGTACGTGGCGCTGCTGGCCATCGTCGGCCGGCTGACGATCGGTCACCTCAGCTTCTACACGCAGGCCGCGACGTCGGTGCAGAACTCGATCCAGAGCATCCTCAGCGGCTTCTCCGGGATGTACGAGCACAACCTGTATCTGAACAATCTCTTCGAGCTCATGGCCAGGGAGCCGACCATGAACGTCTCGTCGAACCCGACGCCGGTGCCTCAGCCGCTGGCCGGCGAGATCCGGTTCGAGAACGTCACCTTTGCCTACCCCGGCGCGAATTCGAATGCGCTGACCGACCTCTCGTTCACGGTCAAGGCGGGCGAGACCATCGCCATCGTCGGCCGCAACGGAGCGGGCAAGACCACGCTCTTCAAGCTCATCTGCCGGCTCTACGACCCGAACCAAGGGGGAATCCTCATCGACGGGATCGACCTGCGCGACTTCGAGCCGCACGAGGTGCGCCGGCAGATCGGCGCGATGTTCCAGGACTACGTGGACTACCAGGCGACCGCCGCCGAGAACATCGGGCTCGGCAACGTGCCGGAGATCGCTGACCGCGAGGCCGTCGTCAGCGCCAGCAAGCAGGCGGGCTCTGACGACCTGATCGCCAAGCTGCCGGCGGGTTATGACACGGCCCTCGGCAAGTGGTTCGACGCGGGCGTCAACCTGTCCGGCGGTGAGTGGCAGAAGGTGGCTCTCGCGCGCTCCTTCATGCGCCAGGACGCGAAGATCCTGCTGCTCGACGAGCCGACCTCGGCGCTCGACGCGCAGGCCGAGTACGACCTGTTCGAGCGGCTGCGCACGCTCACTCACGGGCGCACGGCCGTGTACATCTCGCACCGCTTCTCGACCGTGCGTCGCGCCGACCGGATCGTCTTCCTCGAGCACGGGCGCCTCGTGGAGGAAGGTACGCACGAACAGTTGATGGCTTTGGGCGGCCGGTATGCGAGGCTCTTCCGGATGCAGGCGTCGGCCTACACCGGTGAGGAGATCGAGCCCGAGGCGGAGCCCGAACAGGTGCAGACGACAACCGCTCGACCAGCCTGAAACCGAAATGCTCCCCTCTCCCGCCGGCGGGCGAGGGTTAGGGTGAGGGCTCTGACGCAAGCGGGAGAGGGCGGGGTGAGGGCTCTGGGACTCGCGCTTGGCGTGGCCACCGCGGCCGCGTACCTGATCGGTTCCGGCCGCGTCTTTGGCTACGACTCGGCGGTCACCTTCGCCAACTTCATCGCCACGCCCTCGCTGCTCGATGCGTTCGCCGTCCACGCGCAGCAGCCGACGATCCCGCTCGCGCAGATCGCCGGCAACGACCACGTCCTCGTCTCACTGATCGGCCATCTCATCTACTCGCTCACCGGCTCGCGCAGCGAGGTGGTTTACCGCCTGGTTCCCGCGCTGGCCGCGGGCGGCACGGTGGGCGTGGGGGCCACCGCGCTGGCGCAGAGATTCGGGGTGCTGGCCGGCGCGAGCGCCGCCGTCTACATCGCGACCAACCCTATGTTCGTCGAGAACAGCCGCGACGTCCGCGGCTACAGCCTGGCCGCGCTGTGCGGTCTGCTCGCGACCGTCTTCTTCTTCGGGCCGAGGACGCGATGGAGGCTCGTCCTTTACGGGACGCTGCTCGGGCTCGCGATCGCGGCCCACGCCTACGCGGGCCTGGTGCTCGTGGCGCACGTCATCTGGGTGCTGGTCCGGCGTTCGTGGCCGGAGTTCCGACAGCTGCTTCCGGCCTGGGTGCTTGCGAGCCTCGTCGCGGTCGCGGCCAACGGCTACATCCTCTGGATCGACGTCACGCAGCACGGCTTCCTGCCCAAGGTCTACGACCCCGGTTTCCCGCGCGACCTGCTGTTCTACCTGCTCGGCGCCCCGTCGCTGCTCGCGCTGGGCCTTTGGCTGAGCGCGGCCGGCCTGGGCCTGTGGGCCGTGCGTCGCGAGCCGCTCGTGTGGGCCACGGTCGCCGTGGTCGTGGTCGCGGCGGCCGCACTGTGGCTGGTGGTGCAGCCCTACTACCTCTATCCGCGGTTCTTCATGGTCGCGGTGCCGGCCGCCGCCTACCTGCTCGCCGCCGCCGTCAAGCGCTGGAAGGTGCTGGCGCCGGTCGTGCTGCTCGGCGGCATCGCCGGCGCGTTCGTGGCGGTGCCGAACTACACCGCCGACCCGCTGGCCCTGCGCCAGGCCGCGGCGATCGTCCAGAGCTCGAGCGCGGCGGGGCAGAGGGTCTGCGTGATCCACAGCGACGAGCAGGTGCTCGGCGCCTACGCCGCCGGCGGTTTCACCGTCGTGACCTCAGCCGAACAGCTGCAGTCGTGCGACGTCGTCGTGGTGGTGAGCTGGGGCGTCGTCATCCCGCTGCGCGACGAGGCCGCGCGCGAGCTCACGAAAGCCAGGCAGGTCCCGGCCGTCTATCCGACGGTCGTGCTGGAGCGCCCTACCCCCTGACGATCGGGACTAGAGCGAGGGGATCGCGGTCGGCTGGAGGACGCGGACGGCCCGTCCGCGCATGCGGTCGCAGCGCCAGCAGAAGACGACTGCGTCAAGGCCTCCAGGCAGGATCCCGGGGATCAGAACCTCTCTCTCCCGACGGTGGAAAATCCAACAGACGAAGAAACTCATCGAGCCGCCTGAAGTTAGCAGCCGCCAAACGATAATTCCCCGGCGGTCTTGTTAAGACTTTGGTGATTCGGCCAGGTCGACCTTCGCGGCGAGGATGAAGTCGTTGGCGGTGAGCCCGCCGGCCGCGTGGGTCCAGAGCTGGACCGTGACGTAGCCCCAGCCGACGAGGAGGTCGGGGTGGTGGCCTTCGGCCTCCGCGACCGGGGCGAGACGGTTGACGAAGTCGACGGCCGGCATGAAGCCCTTGAACCGGAAGCGCCGGACAAGGACCTGGTGGCCTTCCTGCTCCTCGACCGTCCAGCCCGGATCGAGCTGGGCGAGCAGCTCCGGGACCTCTTTCGGGTCGATCGGCGGCGTGCCCGGCGCGCACTTCTCGCACCGGCGCTCGGCGAGAGGACTTGCCATGGGACGATCGTACGGCTGGGTAGAATTGATTGCCCATTCGGGCGGCTAGCTCAGTGGGAGAGCGCTTGCCTCACACGCAAGAGGTCGTTGGTTCAAACCCAACGCCGCCCACCAGCCGGTTACAGCGTGGCCCCGTCGTCTAGCGGCCTAGGACGCAGCCCTCTCAAGGCTGAGATCGCGGGTTCGAATCCCGCCGGGGCTACTTCTACTCCACGTTGCGCCTATGGTGTAGTAATCTGATGCCGTGGTGCGTCCTGAAAGCTGGACCAGACCAGCGAGCGTGAGTCTCGTCCGGGTAATCGCCCGAGAGCCCGGTAGCAGGCCCCAGCAGGGTGGTGAGAACCATCAGGCCGAGCGGGGCGTCAAAAGCCTCCGTGGAGGGAGCGAGAGTACGGGCCGTAGCAACGCGCGAGTCCTGCAGCCTCGACACAGAAACAATGGGGGAGCCGAGCCGCTCATGTCACGGCGAAGGCCACGTCCGGCAGGGCCTCATCGGGCCAGCGTCCTGTCGGGTCCCTCCGGGGTATGGGGAGCAGCACGTACTCAAGGTCTGGGTCGGAACAGGAGAGACCCGTCTGCACAGCCTAGTCAGCAAAGACCGGTCCTATAAGCCGATGGCGAAAGGGAACGGAGCGCAGCGGGAGTCCGGCGGGGTGGTAGTAGCGCGTGAGAGCGCGAAGCGCCCCGACTTTGGTCACGCTGGTGACGGAGGTAAGCGCGAGGGCAT